>CAYFWY010000121.1:2548-5837 GCA_964346895.1 uncultured Candidatus Bathyarchaeia archaeon
GCATAAAATTTTTTAGAGAGCGTCGACAAAATGTTTACGTAAGGTTGACTAATTTGCCCATTTCTAAGCAGACTCGCATAAATGAAAAAGCATTGAAAACATTGAAAAGATATGCTGAGATTCATAGGTGGAGTTTACCGCAGTTTTTCGACGTATTAGCTGAAACCATAAGAAACAACCTTGATGGCATAGACTTGTGGGAAATTGACGAATTGAGAAAGTATTATTCGTATAGTGACATTGTGTGTTTCCCAGATGTGAGAACAGTTGAGACATTTTAAACGGCAGGCGCTATTCTCAAGTACACAAATATACATCGCGCGCGCATTACGGAATCGATGCTTACATAGATAGAAAATAAAGGTTGCGCTATATTCACTACAAAATTATGGGTGGGCTCCGCATTCTTGGCTAAGGATGTTGATTAAGAGCCTAAGGATCTCCTTCGCAATTTACCTATAAGGGTTAACATATTGGATTTTATAGTTTTATTTTATAGAGAAGTAACCAGTCCTTACTCTTCTTCTTTTTCGTTTTCCTCTTCCTTCTCCGAAGTTTTGTTGGTGAGTGGCAGAGGCGGCGGCGTAGAAGCCATAGCCCAGCCGATCCACGCTACGATTAAAAGAAAGGCATAAACGATGATCATTATTGGAACGATTAAAGCCCATTCACTAAGTGGTTTTCCCAAAATAACTACATCTTCTGGAACTAGGAAAAGCCAGCAAAAATATCCAATCATGGCAAGTACGCTTAATGTGAGGATAAGGGTGCCCAAAGTTTTGTCTCTCATGAGGTTGTTCACCTTTGAACTAGAAGCTTGAAGCGTATTCCACTTAAGACTTTCGTGTGAGCATTTTTGGATTCACAGGTAGTACAGCTCATCCTACAATTTCAAGACTACAGATCACAAAGTAATTTTCTGTACGGTTTTCCCCTAGTAGCTTGTTAGTTCACAATGCGTTTCCTCAAACCTGTTTCCCATGGGCGAAACAGTTTAAAAGAGTGGACTTTGGTATAATTTCTCCAATAGAAACTTGTAGCTTCTTTGACATGTCTGGGATAAAAAAGATGAAACAAGAGAATATTTTTAAGGCCATTAAGTCTGCGATAGCTTATCTTGAAGATTCCATTAAAGCTCTGGCAAAAAAAGATGAAAGGAAAGTTGCACACTTTGCTTGGCGAGCAGCATCAGAGCTAGAATATACGCTTTTTCTTTTCTCTCTTATTAGTGACGTTGAAACCAAAAATTCCTCATGGAAACTTAACTCCCATCCCAAACAAGTTGAAATCGGGCTCTTGCTAATCTCTGCACAAGAACTAGTTAACGAAGCAAAAAACAGCTTTGAAGCGGATGAACTTCGCAAAGCTCACAGGAAAACGTGGATGGCACGAGGTCACCTTTTAAGGGTTAATGACATCCTTGAACATAAAAGAAGGAAAAACGAAAAAAAATCTTCTTCTCTAATATGAGATATATGTTTCTACTACCAGGTTTTTGGCTCGAAATAATGGCAGTGCACAATGGCATATACGCATCCTTTCAGTGCAACAATAGATTTTGGACAAACAAGCAGTCTCCCTATAAACGTTATAGCCCTTGGGTATCAAGGTCTTTCGCCTCAATATTCGCAATTTTCAACCTAACCTGACATGAGTTTATTTGAATGAATCTAAACTAAATTTGATAGATGTGGTGAAGCGAAAATCGGTATTAAAAATAGACGGTAAGGTAGAATTATTCTTTTCTTTCTTTTATTATGAAAATGTTTTCTTTTCCTGAGATGACCCTGAATTCTTCCTTCAACTCTGCTTTGTGTAAAAATTTTCGAAGAAGCACTCTTAGATGAGCTTTTGAAGGCACTTTCTTTCCTTCTTCGTAATTCAAAGTAATCTCGTCGCTTGTCCTGTCTGCCGTCACATCTAATCTGTCTTCCAGAAACGTTGCTAGATCCTTCTTTTCTTCATCCATACCACGAAGCTCAGAAATCTTGATTATTATAGTTGACATCGTCTGATGAGCCCTCAGTAATTTTTATAGGTTTGTAAACTAGCTTCTTAACTCTTTTCTTCTATCGACAATTTCCAACGTGTCTGGGCCTGTTCCGATCAGTGTCACTGGCAAGTGAATTTCTTTTTCAATCTTCCCGACGAAAGTTTTCGCTTCTTTTGAAAGTTCTTCGTAAGATCTCGCTCCTTTACATTCTGGAAACATCACGTCGATTTTCGTGATGGCAGCTTGGGTAGCACCGTTTAGCATGACTGCCCTCTTTGCAAGCTTGTAACTAAATGGCGCAGACCGTCTCCGTCTTCCCGTTACGGTGGCAACCTCTGCCCAACCCCTCTTTTCAGCTTCCTCCCATGTAAGCTCGTTGGGAAGGGGACCTCCTCCGACTCGTGTTGTGTAGGCTTTGAATACAGTTATGACATCGTCAACTTTTGTCGGGCCGATTCCAACGTCTGAACAAGTGGCTGCGGCCGTTACATCCTTAGAGGTGCAGTAGGGGTAGGTTCCATGGTATAGGGAAAGATATGTTCCCTGAGTTCCCTCTATTAAAACCGTTTTACCTTCGTTGATTGCCCAGTTCAACTCGAAAGGGACATCAACCAAAAATTTCTTGAGCTCTGAAAAGTCACGTGCAAGCTTGACCGTTCGCAATACTCTCTCAGCGTTGCAGGGACCAGTGCCCGAACCGGTAGTTTTTATCTTTTGAGCTAGGTATCCCTTTTTGTCGGCTTCGATATGTTTTGGCTCTATGACCGCGCATTGGTGGTCGACGCCAACTCGGTTTTGGGACTTGGTAATTTGTATCTCTTGAATTAGAATTTCTGGGTTAATCAAAACACCTGGTCCTATTAAAAGACGACATTTATCGTAAACGAAAGCGCTAGGCAGCATTCGCATTTTGTATTTCTTTCCTTTGTAAACTACTGTGTGACCTGCGTTGGGGCCTACTCCAGCCCTTGCCGTTATAGAAGTCTTGTCTTTTAATGATAGATAGGAGATAATTTTTCCTTTGCCGGTGTCTCCGAAGAAACCGCAAACTACGACGATGCAGGGCATTCTATTCCTCCAGTCTTTTCAACGTGATCACTTTTTCCTCTTAAATCTTGTCGTAATAGTGGTTGCTAAAAATATGAAGGTTGCAAGGTCGCTGGTCAAGCTCGCTCTCAAAGTTCTCAAGTTCTGCTAACTGCGCGCTCGCATCGTATCCAAGCGTTCTAGAGTTAAAGCGTATGGGAGCTGGTGTTTGAGGGTTGGGTTGATGAGTTGATAGCCTTTTTTTCCGGT
>CAYFWY010000122.1:0-5629 GCA_964346895.1 uncultured Candidatus Bathyarchaeia archaeon
ATGTCCGGCGCGTATTCCACGCTCAATTGGGCTTCTTTCAACAATCCATCTGAAAGAAAAATTGTTGAACCCAAAACCATGATGGCAATTGCCAGCGAACCGGTGATGGCAATTGTGCGCGTTTTATAAGTGAAAATTGATCTAATAGAATATTCGAAAAAATTTGAGTGTTGCTGAAACCTCTTGACTAAACGTTTCAAGGATGAATAACCTCAACCGAGTATTCTTTTCCAATGAATATTGGTGCTACTTTACCGCAGGATTGATGATAACAGTAGCCTCCGGGAATATCCGGTAAACATATTGGTTCAATGAGAGGATTACGCGCAGAGAGACATTCGGAGGGAAGCGACAAACCCATATAACCCAAGGCTTCAACAAAAGTTCTGCCATATTTCTGCCTGGATGCCCACGAGAGTTCACTATATGCGGCGTGAATCAGGCTTGCTGCAAATAAGCAAAGAATGATGAGAATAACAACTCTTAAGCGCGATATCTGCGGAGTTTTCACCAGTTTGCGCCTTCCTTTCAGCCAAAGATTCAATCTTTTAAGTCAATGAAACAGCTGATGAATTTTCTAAATGTTGCGGCCAAAGGCTCATGTTCTAGCAATCTCTCCCTCCAATGACTTTCTGGGCTTGCATCAACTACTTTTTCGAGCGCTTCTGCATAATCTTCCATGTTATTGGAGCTATCGCTAGCAATGCGATTCCTATTCCAATCATTGCGTAGTTTAGTGCAGGGATTTTGGTTGGTCTAAATGCAACTGTCATTGAAGAAAGCTTTGTTCTCGCCATTTCTGTCGCTTCTTGCAGAGTCTTTTGAGGCGCGGTCGCTGCCCAATCATACGTCAGCTCAATGGCACTTGAGCATCCGGTAGAACAAGCGAGCTTGTTTTTCATGCAGCTGCCTCCTAAAATCGCTCTTATGAACTCGCTGTTTCCCGAAAAATCTAAATACGCTAACTCTCCATCGCTATAAGTCATGCCAATCGATTTTCCACATGAAAAACATTGCCCATCCACCTCGGAGTCACTATAATATATTCCTTCAACCATGGCGCAGATGGGACAGCACCCCCAATGTTCTGATCCATCAGAAGACACTACAAGAAATGTCGATGGATCCGCCTTTTCGATCTCCATACCACATGCTTCGCAGGCCACAGTTGTCATAGTTCTGCTTAAAGTAGCACCCACGCCTCCAGCGAGAAATATTGCGCCAACTAGGGCAACAATAAAGACGACATATTTAGTTTTCATATCTTTTCATCCCAACATACCTATAATTAAGCTGTAAATTTAATATTTCTCCCAATTTATGTAATATCAGAAAAAATACATAACATATGCCAGTTCTCCAAAACTTGAAAACGGGATCTCAACCCAATCTTTTCAACTCAACTAGCGCGCGCAGACAGTTCATATGCAGATAAAGAGTTCTTCTAGAAATTTCTTCACTCGACAGCAAGAACAGCTCTATATTTTCCTAATTTCCATTCTTCCTAGTCTCTGATCCATGCCTGTGAAGAGGACAGTACTATGAGCTCTCGCTAACTCGGTGTACACGTATATTGGGTCTTTGCTTTTGTTTAGATTTTTAGCGTTGTAGCTGCAGATGGCAATCATTGGGATGTCCATGGCCTTGTGTAACGATTTTTCATAATTTATTAGTTCTGGGATTAATTCACGTTTGAAGAACCATGCAGTTTCTCCGGCGACTCTTAATCCATTAAAGCCATTTTTTAACGCTCTACTGTAAAGTCTGTTCCATGAATCAAGCGTGGTGGTCATATTGAATTCTCCCTCTGAAATGTAAATCTCCTCATATCTACAAATGTTTAAAGCGCCTATTTTCTCGTATTTTTCTACCTCTATGCCAAACTGTTTCATGGCGTCTCTTATTTGGCCTGGATCCTCTTCACTGGCCACATATACTCCAGCTTGGTCTTTGTCAAGTCCAATCTTAAGGTAGTTGAAAAGAACGTTGTATTTGGCTTCTTGAGAATCGTACACGAATATCAGGTGGTTTGTGGGTCTCAACTGTTCCATATAACTGATCATCTTTTCAGGAACGGCAGTCGTTTCAATAACCTTCCAGCTCACGGAACTGTGCCAAAGGTTTTCGAAATCTCCTTGAAAGACCCCCACAAGGCTATCGCTGTTTGTCCATAGACAAGGATTCTCTGCCATGTTTCCCTCTGTGGTGGTTGAGATCAAAGCTTCTTTGAAATCAACTATCATGTAATGACTTGAGCGCAGGTCCGTATATCTCAATTCGATAGAGTCGCCAGGTGATAAACTGGTTTCAAGCACTCTCGGAAGCGAATCCTCATACTCCGGTAAATCGGATATTATACGAATTTTTACTCCTTTCTTTATGGTTTTCTGGAGTTCCTTACTGAGAATATGTATGAACTGCATGATCTGGCTTCTTGAAAATACAATGCAAAATTCGCTCTCAGCCTTTTTTATCATAGTCAGCATCTTGCCCATTATGCTTTCTCGCTTTGAAAGCAAAGCGAAATTCGCTTTTTCTTCCAATTCTATTTTGGGCACTCGTGCAAAATGCTTCAGAAACGTTTCTTTCTTGTCCTTCATGGTGGACACTCTTTTGCGGGCTGCTGCTTCTTCATGTTTGATGAGAAGGGAGAGTGCCTCTTCTACAGGTGTAGCCCTGATTTTGGTTGGCTTCCCTAACATTTTTTCAACTAACCCCAGTGTTTCGAGCTTAGGCAATATCCTGTAGACATCTTCTCGGCGCACCTTTGACGCCTTTGAAATTTGGCCGACAGAGGCCAGTCTCAATCTAGCTATAGCCATGTACGCCTTTGCTTGATTGCGAGTTAGCCCGAAGCCAACCAGCACCTCAACATTCTTCTCTAAAGATGACAAGTGTAAACCCTCCAAAAGGAAACTGTATCTGTTATATTACAGTAACACATATTTATTTCTTTCGCGCGCGCGCATTATCTCATTTACAAAACTTTCAATGATGTTTGTATAACCAGTCTTGTTGAGATCATTTGAATTATTTATCCATAAAAATAATTGCCCAACATTGGAAGCATACACATCTCATTCAGTAAATGTAAGTTGGAACTGATAGAATGTATCAAAGTAAATACTGCGGCACCTAAGAGCCTTGATTTCTATTTTGTAGCTTTTGCATGCTGCTCCATCATCTTAAATTGAACTTGAGCTAGATTTTTTATTCGCGGCATGAACTCAGCATACGCGCGTGCGGAGAACTCTGTAACTTCATCTTCTGGTTTGAAGTCGCAGTCTAGGCACAAATGAGAATCGGTTCCGTAGCCTATTACTAAATTTCCAGACGCCGCACTTGCAACCGCTGCTTCCATGAACTTTCTCCTGCAAGTGGTTTTCTTCGCGCGCTACCCCTTCTCCTCGTTGTAGACACCTTAGAACCTATTCATTGAGCGCGTTTACGACTAATTTGCTGTTTCACTTTTCGAAATCCCAGAACCTTCATAAATAAACTTTTCGCCTTGTTATGTGTTGATGCTAAAAGCAGAATTGGCAATGTTGCAAGAATTGGAAAACACATGTAGCAGCTTTGACAGTTGCCCGTGCAAGCTGAAGAAATTATTGTTCCACTGAGAAACGTGTAAAAAAACAGCAACAGGCTTTTCGTTTTGCGTGCTAATCTATTTTTTAGCTTTGAAAGTCCGTCAGTTATTCGCATCAGTCTTTATCCCCTACCATAACTAAAACATTTTTGTGGGCAGGCATTGACGCATTCCCTACAACAGTTGCATACATACCTGTTTATGTTAGCGACCGGAGACTTCTTCACAATAGCCTGCGTGGGGCAAATGTCTGTGCACTTGCCGCAACCTGTGCACTTGGAACCATCATGCTTTATTTTGAATGTAGATTTCAGCTTGGAACCTATAGAGTGAAAGATGTTGGAGAAGGCACCAAGCGGGCAGAAGAAGTTACAGTAACCTCTTCCTCCAACCATGAAGACTCCTCCAATGAACAGCCAAAAAACCAGCATGATTATGGCTCCTTCATGCCAGTACATTAAAGCGGTTGGATCGACGGTTATACCTGTAACGATATTCTGCAAAACTGAAGAAGCACAAAAGCGACAACATACTGACGCAACTCCAATTTGAGATGCCAGAGTTGTTGGAGGCCCTTGACCTGTAGGTGGAGGACAGCACCCTCCTATCACTGGTGTAGAATTAGTTATTAGGCCTAGGATAGGTATAGTGAGAAATGCTGCCAAGAAACCATATCTAATAGCTGCTACATTTACTTTGTTGGCAACGTACAGTTTGAACCTTTTGGGAACTAGCCTGCTGAGGCTTTCCGACACTGAACCTACGGGGCATAGCAAACCGCAGAAAAGAGGGCCAAGGAAGAAAGCTACTCCGATTATTACGAGTACAGAAATCCAAATAGGATTAATCAGAAGAGAAAACCAGTATCTTCCAGTGAAAAAGCCTTCAACTGTCATTCGATAGCATATGCGGTGGAGGTCTGGCGGTGCAAGGCTTCCTTGTAGATAGAAAACGAGTCTCGGTAGCAAGCCAAAGGGATAAACTAGCAACAAGAAACCTACAATGAAAAGAATGTACCTGAGATAATTCTTCTTCAGAGTTTCAATTCTTGAATTATTTGTCATTAGATTTTACCTCTTCAGGATCTTTATCGGCTGGAAGAGTAGGGTTTCACCCGTGTCTGCATCAATAATCTTTAGGCCACCGTCATACCAGACTTCCATTTCACGAACATTTTCCGGGAAATAGAATATCCAGTCTATGCCCAGCTGAGGTATCTGGCCCTTTGGAGGTATAGGCTCAGCAAATGTTTTGGTTTCTTCATCGTAAGGAACCCCTGCATTCACCTCCCACAGAACAGGTACTGTAACGTTCACTAATTCCATTTTCACCCTGTGGGGTTCTGTATCATTGTTTACTATCCAATGGGTTGACACCCCCTCATGCCAAGGATCGAAGATCTGCTTCAGAACGCCTCTCTGGCCAGCGTGTAGCACAATCGGTCTTGCCCAGGCATTTGGGAATCTAACCCAGAAATGAACGAGCTCTGAAGTATTAAGACGAGTAGCATAGAAACCGAGTCCAAATACCACGAGAAAAGTTGACACAAAAGCCAGAATATAACGCTTTTTTATGGGAAGCGGCATCTTTCTTTGCCCCGCGTGCCTCTCCATTTAACTAATGCGGTCTACTCGTGTATAATTGTATATAAAACTGTGTGACTGCTATACACCAGTAACACTTTTCAGCGCATGCAATGTTGAATCACATATTTTCTTCTGTAGATTATGATTACTATTGACGGAAAAAGAGATTCCATACAGCGAGGAAAATAAGAAGAACAACAACTATAGCTGCACCTGCGTACGATAAAGATTTTTGAAGGACTTGTACTTCGCCAGCGCCTTTGACATTAAAAAAAGACTTAGATTAGCACAGCTTCTCTTGGGCATCTCGGGCAGATCGTTCACCAAACAACGGTGTGCCTTTGACACTTTCCTCCAAAAACCTAATTAATACTGGATCTGCCGATCATTCACCGAGGGTCATGGATCATCAGGAACCAATTAAAGCCCTCCAGATAATTCATAAAAAGTGAAG
>CAYFWY010000123.1:0-5500 GCA_964346895.1 uncultured Candidatus Bathyarchaeia archaeon
CACAAGCTTTCCTGCACAAAAGTTGGACGCTAATTCCATAATCTTCCCAAAGATTTTACCGTAACTTGAGGCGGATAAAGAAAGGCTGGCAACCGGATCTGTGTAATGATTGTCAAAGCCTGCGGAAACAAGGATAAATTGTGGTTCATACTGCTGGATTATGGGAACCACGATTTGGTTGAAAGCTTTCAAGTAGATTTGGTCGTTAATTTGAAAAGGAAAGGGAATATTCACAGTATAACCTAAGCCCTTTCCCTCGCCCACCTCATCTACGAACCCGGTTCCAGGAAACTCAATGGGGTCTTGATGCAGACTAACGTAGAGAACGTTACCGCTGTCATAAAAGATCTCTTGCGTCCCATTTCCATGATGAGCATCTACATCCAAGACTAGGATGCGTTCGAGGTTGAAATGGCGAAGGAGGTGAGCTGCAGCGATTGCAGTGTTGTTAAAGACGCAAAAGCCTAAAGCGTAGTCCGGACCAGCGTGATGCCCAGGAGGTCTAACAAAGGCGAAGGCATTTCGAAACTTTCCAGCCATAACCAAATCAACTGCCTTCATTGCTCCTCCGACAGCTAAAAGAGCCACCTCAAAACTTTCAGAAGAAACAACTGTGTCGCCGAGATCTATAAGCCCTCCACCAGAGGTGCAAACCCGCTGAACAAGCTGGATATAGTCGATTTCGTGAACAAGCTCAACATCCTTGATGTTCGCAACATTAGGTTTAACTAGAGAACATTTTCCAGTTTCAAAAAGAGCGCTCTCATTCAACTTTCTCATTATTACTCTGAGGCGGGCAGGAGATTCCGGATGGCCTAACCCGGTTTTATGATCCAAATACCTAGGAGTAAACACGACTACGGTTTCTGTCATCTTGATGCTTCCAATGATGGATAACTAAGAATTTACCTTTCCACTAAAGAGGCTTAGTTTGTCCCTCTCTACAATTTAAATTTTCGTTAAATTAGAGTCATTGACAAAATTAACACGAGTTTGCATGAGTTTAACTGCAGTGAATAGGCTTCCGTAGGGGAAGAAAAATTTCATTTGTCAACTGGTTCTTTCCTTGTTTGTTTAAGATCTCCGTATGCCTATGGTTATTCCTTTGACTTTCTAGTTGTTTACGTGTGTAAAGTTCTCTATTTCTTCATCTGTTACTTCTATTGTGCTACCAACATAGAGTTTTTGACTACAAGAGATAAGCATACTATTGTGGTATACTTTTTCATCGTAGCTAACCTTAAACCAAGATCTCTTACACAAGATCTCTATTATCGCAGAAGAAGAGGTTTATTCGTGACTCAGAGGATCTATAATGGCATGCACTTGTATGTTTGCCAATCTTGTGGTTGGCGTTGGAATTGCTTCGAGGTCAGAGAATGCCCAAAATGTGGAGAAAAAAACTTAGATGAAAGAACAAAGAGATGATTGTGGAGTTTTTAGTAGGTCCATCAAATCTGCACAGTACGCTTTGATCGACAGTTGTTGTTTGTGAAAAGTCTGTTTCCAAATTTTTATTTCTCTGTGCTCATCAATGGAAGGTCAGAACCACTTGATCCATATTCTTTTGTAGATGCGGAATCATTCATACTTGTTGTAACATCTACGCCAATCTAATTTAAATAGAAAGTTATTCCATCTAGTAGCCGAGACCTTGTGTCATCCAATCTTATTCAAGATAAAGGGTATACTTCTCTGAAATTATTTTCAACATATTCTCGCAAGGACAATCCCTTCCTTTTCGCCAATCTTTGAAGAGCTCTATTCACTCCAGTTGTGTATTGAACCGCCTTTTTGGTTTTGTTGGCAATGAATAGAGGTATATCGAGGTATTGAGCTACCTCTCGCAAGACTTTTTTCCGAAGCCTATCTTCAGCAGACTCGATCTTCAAACGCAGAGGCAAGGCTAATGAGAAATGCACAACATCACGATCCACAAATGGAAGTCGCAGTTCTACCTTATGGAAGGAGCAAACTTGGTCATCCCTTTGAAAGTTAATCTCGTAAGACTTAGCTACGTCGCGGAACATGATATTCTGTACCGCTTCAACACCAAATTGTGCATACTCTCCAAGATACTTCTGATAACCTCCGAAAAGTTCGTCGCCTCCCTGCCCCGCCAGGAGAATCGTGGATTCCAGTTTCGAAGTGTTCTCAGCTGTCCAATAAAATGGGATAGCTATACTGGTTTTGACTGAATTGGACTCCTCGATTAGCCACAAAACCTTTGGAAGAATCTGTTCAATATCACTTGTTGTGTATGTCTGAAGATGGAGAGGTAATCCCAAAGCTTCAGCGGCTTCTTCTGCAAACGCGACCTCAGGCTGATTTTCTAGACCAACCGAAACTAGCTGAACATTTATGCCACAATTTTTGGCTAGAACAGCGATGACGCTGCTGTCTAAGCCGCCTGAGAAGGCTACGGCTACTTTCTTGATGTCTGAAACCCTCTTCTTCATTGATTCTAGAAGAAGGTTGTGGAGGTATTTAGCTGCGTACTCCATGTTCATCTCTTCTGTGGTTGGCTGCGCTATGGTTTTTATTGTTTTGAAGGAGAAACCTTGAGTGTCGACCCGTGCTATATGTCCTGGAGGAAAAGACTTAACATTCCTCATCCCAAGAATCCACAAAGCCTTGCGTTCAGACGCTACAGCGCACATTGTATCATTTTCTCCATAATAAAACGGGTTCGTTCCAAACATGTCTCGACCAGCAAATATCTTGTTTGGAACCGCGAGGGCAAAGGCATAAGACCCCTCAAGTTTCTCAATAACATGGTTGACGTTTCTCTGGGGATTGTTTCCAAGTTTTTCAACGATTTTGTCAACATCTGATAGGTTTGAGGAAGTAAACAATCGACCTTCGAAAACAAGTGTGAAACCGTCTCCTTGAACTGGCTGCGGTTGGTCTCCTGAGAGGATGCGAGAAAGATTATGCCCCAAGACAACGCTAGAGCTAATGTCCGTGAGGTCTAGTTTCTTAATTGATTTAGCTGTTGTTACTGAGTTCGGTGTAGCAACTCCATGAGCATCAGCTCCTCTATGCGTTAGCTCCTTGAGCATGGCAACTACCTCCGGAACAGAATTTTTTTCCTTCTTGTTCACAGCAGCTGCTATCGCGCCCATGCTCGCATATCTCCATCGAAGAATGTTTTAATCAGCGAAACTGGTAAAGCTTAGTTTAATACACATAGATAATATAAACGTTACCTTTATATAATAGTTTTAGCTTACTTTTAGTGTAAGACATAAGAAAAATGTGATAATGATGGAAGCCGACCCAGTTGAGATTTGGCTCAGCAAAATGGAGAAACGTCACAGTAGAAACCAAAATACCACGCGCCTCTATCAAGCAACTCTAGAAAAATTCTGCAGTTTTGTCAATATGACACCAGATCAGATAGTCGAAGAATGGAAAAAAGCGAAGTATGATCTTAAAACGCGAGAGCAATACATCGACGAAATGTTAGAAAAAATAGAGTTCTACGAGAATTATCTGGGAAAACAAGATTTATGCAAGAACTCAATATCCACCTACCTGGCGGGGATAGCAAGTTTCTTTAAGTATATGAGGATTCCCGCAAAAATTGAACTTTTTAGAGCACACCCGAAATATCACAACCGCGACATTACCAAAGAAGAATTTAAGCGGATTCTCAACAACGTAAATCCAAGAGACAGGGCTTTCTTTCTAATGATGGCGCAAAGCGGTTTGAGACCTGTGACGTTGATGCAGTTGACTTTTGAACAAATCCGAGAGGATTTTGAAGCGGACAAAATTCCGTGTTGTATAAAAGTTTCCCGAATCAAAACAAAGGGCGAATATGTAGATCATTTTACGTTCATAGGTGAAGATGCGGTGGAGGCCCTTAAAGCATACTTTGCAGAAAGAGGGGTTCCCAAAGACAATGAGAGGATTTTCAAAGGCGTGAAAACTCCCAATGCCTTTTCAATGAGGTTTGGCTATGCCGTGCGAAGTTTAGAATTAATAAGACCCGAGAATATGAGGCAAGAAGGAAAACCACAGCCTTTAAGACTTTATTGTTTGCGGAAATACTTTAGAAAATTCGCGGGGTCTGCTGGTCAAGATTACGTGAACTTTTGGATGGGTCACACTTTGGGTGTAGACGATCATTATTTCAGCCGCGACGTTGAACATCACCGGAAAATCTACGGGGAAAAAGCTATGCCTAACCTAAGAATTTTTGAACCTTCAGCTCTAGAAACAGAGCAAACAATAAGGCGCTTGGAAAAGAAGGTTGATGAACTCCGACAAGAAAATTTAGAACTCAGACAAAGGTTAAACGCTCACACCCTATCCAGCGACCAGGTGCAAGAGCTCCTTCGCAGAATAGAGAAACTCGAAAAGCAAGTAAAAAGCTGAATGAGGAAAACCCGCACGTGCAGTCAATGTGAGGCGAAGGAGTTGGTGAAGTGCGCCGATTGTGGGAGGCTGGAGAGCATGTATATTCCAGATTGGAACGCGCGCGCGCTTGAAGAGAAAACAAATTGAAATAACCGAATTTGAAGAAGACTACTCTAAATGACTCTTATTGACTCCTGAAAACGCTGAAGTTGTAGGATTAGAAGTCAAGATCATTTTAAAGCTAAAATAGTTAGGCTACTTGCCTACACACACTTTTTTTATACTCTCACCTTTTTGTGAAGAACCTCTACATTATTCTTATGTTGTAGAGGTGACAGATTACTTTGCGCGCGCATTAAAATTTAACCCCCCACACACAAAAGATGTGTTCTTCAAAAAACCAAATTCACAATCAAAATTGTGATGAGGTATGTTATTGTGACTTGAAGAATTTCCATCAATATTTCTAGAATAATCTTTTTTTGTTCTGTAACCTATCTATGGAACGGGTCATAAGCATGGTTGATGAGGAAAACATAAAAAGAGTAGATGAACTCAACAGTATATTCAAGGAATTAATAGACGACGCCAAAACTTTCGCTAAAGATATTACATCAAGCATATATCTGTATTATTTTGCGGGAATTTTGACTGTTCTGTTTGGACTGCAAACTGGATGGTATAATAGAACTTACATTTCGAATTGGGACCTGATACCGTTATTCCTGATGGTTGCACAAATAATAATTGGAGCAATTCTGATAATCAGAGGAATTGGCTTGAAGAAGAAATATTCTCGCTTGTTCGAGCTAAAAGATAGGTTATAGGTGCATTTGAGAGTGCCTTCAAGAAGACGTAGAGCGTCTGAAATTACCCTTGAAATATTTGATTGTATAGAAAAAAAGGGTGAATCCACTAAATGGGATTTGATAAAAATCCTCGGGACTGGGAGTCAATTCATCCATTGGATAGAAAATTTTTTGATCAAAGAAAACTTCATCCAAGAAAGGAAGGAAGGCAATCATTATTTTTATCGAATGACTAGAAATGGAAATCAATTCCATGAATTGCTGAAAAACGGCAAATTGATGAGGGCATTCATTCAAATAAGCGGAAAACGCCTTCGTCGAAAATA
>CAYFWY010000124.1:0-5438 GCA_964346895.1 uncultured Candidatus Bathyarchaeia archaeon
GGCTACGTGACCTGTAATATTTCCCTTGATTTGTCAATGAATTTTCGCCGTTTTCTTTCATGATCTTCCACGAAGTTTAGAACGATTTTTTTCGTCTTAGCCTTGTGTTCTCCGCACATTAGTCTCCCATTTCTACAATCATTGTAAATCTTCACGATTTTGTCGTCGTTTTCAATAAAATGGTACATTTCAATCTCGTATATGGAGCAAATCTCGGGCACTCCGCCAATTTTCTTTTGCTCTTCTATTGTGGGTCTTCCGCCGGTGAAGGCGTTTGAAATTTTTTTGGCGATGGATTCTGGGTTTTCGTGTAAAGTGAAGTAGCTCATGGGGTTTCGTTTAGCCATCTTCGGAGAACCGTCCAGTCCCTTCATTATTTTGTGGTAGGTGGAGGAAGGAGAGATAAAATTGAATTTGCGCCGAAACTTGCTAGCGAGATCCCGGGTTAAGCGTAGGTGAGCATCTTGGTCGATGCCTACAGGGACAACAGTTGGTTTCGGTCCGTCAAAATCTTCAAGTTGCGGCATGAGTATATCTCCTGCCTGTACGAGTGCTGACAAGTAGAGTCCAATGTTCCGTTCACCGTAGATGGCTTTCATTGTAGCTAGGGTTACACTTCTTCCAAAAAGAACTGCTAAGTCTCTAACCTTTTGCTCTTTATACTGTCGGTATATGCAGCCGCGCTTCGGGTTGAATCCAAGGGCGAGTAAATCTGCCACGTTTCCCACAGCAATTTTTTCGCTTTTTTCGAAGGGAATTCTGTTGTCTTCGTATGCTTCGATGTCCGCAATGCAGTAGAAGGCGGTGGCTCCTTGTTGTTGGAAATAAATGATTTCACGGGCAGTCATCAGGGTACCTAAGTGAAATTCTCCTGTGGGTTTGATGCCACTCATTACCGCGAACTTTTTATGACTATTCATATTTTCTAAGACGCGTTGGAAATCCCTGTGTCCAAAGATGACGCCACGTCTCATATACATGCTTGGTTTTGGTATTTCCGGCAAGAGAGGTTTGAATCGCTGTATCCCGAACTCTTCGTAGAGACGGTTGTAATCCTCGACTACCGTTGTTCCCCAAGGGTCAAGCACCGTTTTCCTGTTATCTGTCATCGACAATTCTTAATTTCCCACCGTTGCTAAATCAGTAGGGTTGAAATGTTTCTTTAAGGTTTCCGGAAATTAAATATTCACGTGGGAAACACGATGATAAATAATTTCAAAAATGAACAGAGAAAATATTTTTGGAAACAGAAAAGGTTGAAGTTTCCTTGCCTTCGTCCTATCAGCTACTGCATCCAAGATTGGTTTTCTTGATGTCTTAAGGCTCGAACGGGGCTAAGGGGTTACAAGTCAAACAAGTGTCTATTAACAAGTTTTTTCGCTAACTCGATCTCGAAGGCTGAGTGTTTGAGCCACCTTTTTTCCCATGGCACATCAGCTTTTCTAAAGTTTTTTAACTCGCGATCCATTTAAAGGAATTCACGTGTAAGAAGATGGCAGTACCTGAAGAAGTTCTCCGAAAATATGAATGCGCTGGAGAAATCGCTAGAAAAGTTCGAGAAGAGATGAGGACAACCGTTCGTGAAGGCATGCCAGTCATTGATATATGCGAAAAAGTGGAGTCTCTAATTAGAAAGAAGGGAGGAAAGCCTGCGTTTCCCTGCAACGTGTCCATCAACGAAATTGCCGCGCATTATACGTCTCCGCCGCATGATAAGCGGACTGTTCCTGAAAATTCGATAGTCAAAATAGACATTGGCGTTCATATTGACGGCTACATTGCTGACACAGCGGTGACTATTTGCTTTAGTCCCGAATACTATGACCTTACAAAAACAGCAGAAGAGGCCCTGAAAAAGGCTGTGGAAATACTTCGACCTGGGCTTTCTTTGTCACGCTTCGGCTCAACCATTCAAAAGATAATAAAGACACGTGGATTCAAACCTGTCTCGAATCTAACTGGGCATTTGATCAGCCGTTACGTAATTCATGCAGGAAAATCTTTACCCAACGTGTTTCACATCTCTACCTCCAGAGTGAAGGAGGGGGAAATCTACGGAGTTGAACCTTTTACAACTGTTGCCAAGGCTGCTGGTAGAGTTGAGAACGGTAAGGAGGCACACATTTTTAGATACTTAAAGCACAAGTCTTTGAAAGATCCCTATGCGAAGCGACTTCTAAACTATATCAGAAAGAATTTTCAGACTCTTCCTTTCACAGAGAGGTGGCTTCAAGAATTTGTGCCGCTCAGCAGCTATAATGCTGCATTTTCTGGACTACTATCCTCAAAAGCTTTAATGTCCTATCCTGTCTTTGTAGAGGCAAGTGGAAACCCTGTGGCTCAGGCTGAACACACAATTTTAGTTGTAAAAGACGGCTGTAAGGTGCTGACCTAACTTTTTCACTTCTCTTTTTCCGTAACCTCGCGATAGATCGAGGTGACCATCATTTTCTCGTTGCATTTTGGGCAAGGCTCTGTATCTTTGAAGATGTAGTCTCCTCTTTCGAAGTTTCGAATGTTTTTGAACCCACATTTTTGACATAATATTGTTGTGACTACTTTAGGCATCTCCAAAGCCGTTTGCAAGGGTTTTCTCTTAGCTTGTAACAACATGTACGCTGATATTGCGAGCCCAATGAATCCTATCATCATGTAAGGTAATGCACTGGTGGAATCCTGACTTGCGGTAGTGAATCCCAAAAAGAGAGCAGCGATCGATAAAACAACGGTTACGAGAATCATTGCAAGAGAGAAGAGGGGAATCCTGTTTGTCGGAGGCTCAGCCTTAGTCATTTCTTTCACCTATTGTCCAATACCTATAGTGTTTCCGATGCCAGCTATTATGACAGCATCTCCCTTCTTTGTTCTCTCCAGAATTAGCCGTTTGATGCTTTGAATCACTATATCTACGGCATCTGATACCTCTTTTCGCATGGGGGAATATGCGTCTCCGATATCTTCTTTGATAAGGACGGCGTGCACAGGGATTTTATATTTGAGTATGGATTCCTCTATCTTGAATTGTTCGACCCCTGGCCCACCAATGGCTGTACCTACTCCCTCAGACACTTCGCCTGGTTTCTCCCCTTCAAGCTTTCCTGCAGCATCTACCATGATTATTGCGGCAATTTTTCCCTTATTTTCTTCTATTATCTTTTTTATTCCGTCTCCAGGTTTACCCACGTTTCCACCCGGACCTTCCGCCTTCAGAACATGGGCTATTCGATCTTCTAAGGGCACGGTTGCCACAACTATGTCCTTTTCTATCTTTCTTATTTTACGTCCGTGCATCAGTTTACCAGCGACGAGAGCGCCTGCTCCGTCACCTATAGGTTGACCAGTTGCGAAGGCCTTTAGAGCGTGGGCATACGCTTCTGCTTCCCTCATGATTAATGGCAGAATCATTTGAATTTGCATTATAATGTAAAGACTCAAGGTTTTTTTGCCGAAGAGATAAAAATGTCTTATAACTTTGTAGACTATGTTTAATGCATTGGCAACTCCAAGGGTGTTTTCTAAACTGTTCCGTTGCGCTTTATCTGCTTCCGGTGCCATGAGCTTAACTTCATCTTTAAAGCGAACATCTGAAACGTCTAAAAGGTGGTCCAACTTCCAAACTATTCCTGCAGGGTCCATACTTTGGGGAAGCATGACTCTGTATTCTAGAAACCTGTCAACCCTCTCGGTAGGGTCTTCCTTAGGCTTTCCAATTTCTTTTATTGTCTCTATAGCCATCTTCCGCCCTTCATCTCTCATGAATTTTAGGCGTCGGAGGTGCTTTTCAACATCCCTTATCATTATGGTCATTTGGAGACGTTGCCCATAAAACATGAAAATCACGAAAAAACCGAGCCAAACTATTTGCAAAACCCATCCTATAATATCATTTCCGCCTAGGAGGCCCTGTGAAACTTTGGGAATCATTAGCGATCACACCTCTAAGACTACACGGTTGGTAATAAATTTTAAGGATTTACGGTATACTTCCGCTTTGAGACCATAACAAGCCGTAAGACGAGAATGTTTTAGAATAAAATTGTCCCTCAGATCTGTGAGCAAGGAAGCGCCACAGAAACTTTCAACTTTGCCACTACAACAAAACACAATTACATACAAGCACTTCGAATCGTCCCATTCAGTCGAAAATGCTTTTGACCGTTAAAAGAGGGATTGCCAGCTTTCCCGACTTCACGTGGCCGAAGACCACACTAACACCGGAAACGGAGCGCGGTTTAACTTCTGAGTTCGGAATGGGATCAGGTGGGTCCCACGCCCTATGGCCGGCAACCCCAATAACTTCGTCAATCTATTATTCATTAAGTTTTCGCTTTATTCCTACAAGAAACGTATATATTTAGAACCTGTAAACTGTTGGATTGAGGGGCCGTAGTCTAGCCACGCCTCATCAACTGATGAGACGCTAGAAAGGGATGACGACAGTTGACGCGAAACCGTGTCAACCATTAAGGGCTCCAGAAAAAACTCACGGGTTTGCTGACCACGCCGGGATGAAGAAATTCTGGAGCGGTGAAGAAACCCGTAGGAACGGGAATGAACTGTTCCGGGTAAAGGTCGTCGGTTCAAATCCGGCCGGCCCCACCACAGGCCGAACCGGCCCCGCGCGCGCGAGGGATGTTTGAAGCGCGTGCATGCATGCCGGATGGCCCCACTTGCTTTGCGTTTCATGTTGGCAATATGCCTCAGATATGCCTAAATATGCTACTTAGGGACAAGTTAAAGCGTACGTGTAAGGGTTCCCTTTTTTCCTTATACCTTTCCAGTAGTTGGCCTCTTCCGGGCTGGCGGAACCTGTTCCTAAATATTCTGGATTCCTGCCCTCGGCCACTCCTTAACCGGAAAGCTGAACACGCTGGGTGGCCCCGTCATGCGCGCGCAGTAGGGGATTATTTGAAAAGGGGTCAGGCTCATATATTGTGCGGTAAGAAACTACATAGAGGTTCATTCGAATGAACTTGGCAGAGTATTCATGTTGTGATGGTGTCACTTTAGCTGATTTAGTTAGAAAACGAGAGGTATCACCGAAAGAACTGGCGCATCTTTTTGTGGAAGCAGTAGAAAAGGTCAACCCTAAAATCAATGCTGTCATAGAGGTCCATTTTGACCGCATCGACGGGCTAGATGAACAGGCAATCTCTGCTGGTCCATTCGCTGGGGTGCCGTTCTTGATGAAGGACATTGGAGCTGGCGAAAGCGGACGGCATCAAGAGATGGGATCTAGGCTTATGAAGGGAAACGTTACAGATAAGGACTCATTCTTGACCGTGCTTTTCAAGAAAGCCGGTTTGACTCTGCTGGGCCGCACAACGACGCCTGAATTCGCCCTGGGAATCTCGACCGAATCGGTGTTGACTGGCGCGACTCACAATCCTTGGAATCTTGATAAGATGTCTGGCGGTTCCAGCGGTGGGTCTGCGGCG
>CAYFWY010000125.1:0-5357 GCA_964346895.1 uncultured Candidatus Bathyarchaeia archaeon
GCTGGGTTGAAGCTTATTCCGCAAAAAGTGCGCCACATGGGTACCGAAAAGTGCGCCCAAACTCTCCTCAAAATGAGTCGCCACCTTAAGGATAAAGTTGATGTCCGAACCAAAACAGATGTGAAAAGTCTTCTATTTAAAAATGATAGGATTGAAGGAGTTATAACTACACTAGGTGAAAAATTTTACGGAAAATACGTGATTGTAGCCCCGGGTAGAAGTGGAGCTGAATGGTTGAAGTTTGAGGCTGAGTCTTTGGGTTTGAAAACGTTAAACAACCCGGTAGATGTAGGTGTTAGGGTTGAGGTTCAAGCCTCAATCATGGAAGAATTGACACGAACTTTGTATGAACCCAAGTTTATTTATTATTCCAAGTCCTTTGACGACCCGGTGAGAACGTTTTGTGTTGCGCCTCTGGGAGAAGTAATTACGGAATCCTATAATGGTGTGTTAACGGTAAACGGCCAGAGCTACGCGGAGAGAAAAACTAGAAATACCAACTTCGCCATTTTGGTCAGCACATCTTTCACTGAGCCCTTCCGGGAACCCATCGCCTATGGAAAATACCTTGCGAGGCTCACTAACCTCCTCAGTGGAGGCGTTATCGTTCAAAGGTTGGGTGACCTAGAAGCTGGACGACGATCAACTGAGGAGCGAATAAACAGAAGTTTGGTTATCCCAACGCTTAAGAATGCGACCCCAGGCGATCTCAGTTTTGTCCTCCCCTACCGATACTTAGCGGATATTCGTGAAATGCTTCAAGCCTTGGATCAGGTTTCCCCTGGGATATATTCAAAAGATACGCTACTGTACGGCACAGAGGTAAAATTCTATTCTTCAAGACTTGAATTGAGCGATTGCCTAGAAACAAAAATTGAGAATTTGTTTACAATAGGAGATGGGGCTGGGGTGAGTAGAGGGCTAATCCAAGCTTCTGCTTCAGGGGTCGTAGCTGCGGAAGAGATTTCGAAAAGAGAAAAATAGGTTAACTTAGGATTCTTTCGATGGCGTCTTCCTCTGCTTCTTCCACTAGCGGGATTCCAGTAGCCTTCGAAGCTCTTTCCGTAAGCGCAACAAGGTCGTTTCTGTCAAGTAACTCTAGTTTCCATTTTCTTGCCCCAGCCATCAACTGCATCAACCCAACCTTTATCCTTTCATTTAGATACGTGTAGAGACCTACTGCTTCCCAAGGAATTTCTTTGAACCTTTTTCCATGCGTTGCCTTGAGGTCAGGTGTTGCGATGAAGAATTTGTCGGGTGTTGTACCGTTCCGTTCTGCAAACGTTCTCGGCAACTTACCTTTTTTAGATAATTCCACAAAGTATGAAGATTTCATCACCGCAAGAAGTGGTGCCCTTGCCATCAAAACAGCCTTCATATAGGGGCCTTCTCCGAAGTTACTCATCGCCATAGCTTTGAATATTTGTGACTCTTTTATGAACCCCCCAGCTATTACTATATCAGGCACGTATCTACCCTTTTTTCTTAAAATCTCTGCACACTTCAAAACCTGAGTTTCAAGGTAAACCGTCGGGGTGCTCATTTCATCCATCATTGGTACTGGACTCATACCAGTTCCACCTCCGGCTCCATCGAAGGTCACCGCTTCAATTTTTGCTTCGGAGGCTAGTTTCAGCGTGAACGCAACTGCAGATGGTCTGTAGGCTCCTGTCTTTAGGATCACATGTTTGGCTCCTTGGCTTCTCAGCCAGTCGATGTCTTCTAAAAATTCTTTTTCTGCAGGGATGCCAACACGGCTATGTCTCTCGAAGGATTGGAATACCCCATCTTTAAATGCTTCTTGAACCGTTTTTTCTTCTGGGTCTGGAAAGAGGAAGTATCCTCGTTTTTTCAGCATGATAGCGCTTTGCAAGTCTCTTATTCTGACTTCTCCACCTATGGCTTTGGCTCCTTGTCCCCACTTTCTCTCGATTACATTCACTTCTAGTTTCGATAGGGCATAAACGTCTACGCCCAGTCTCTGGTCTTCAACATTTGTTTGAATTACTACATCACCATATTTTCCATCCCAGAATTTTCGGAACGCATCAACTCTACGTTTCAGTTCCCTCGAGTAGGTCACCTTTCCCTTCGTGATCTTTGATTCAGGGTCCATTCCACAAACGTTTTCTCCAATTGTTACGATTACACCTGTAAGGGCACCGCCTATGGCCAACCCTTCCCAGTTCAACCTAGCCACTTCTGTGGATCCAAAGGCGCCCGTGAGGATTGGAATTTTCAGGGGAATGTCTGCAACTTTGCTCTCAACGTTAACGTTTTGGAACATCGTTAGGTCTGGGTCTGCTTTTATTCCCTCGGCTTTGAAAAGAGCTGATTGGATGTTGAAGTCGGACCAGTCTAGGCGATAGTCCTTCAGGGCACTAGCTGTGCTGTATCCGTATTGTATCGGCTCTGGGTAAAGGGCTTCCCTTCCCCTGAATGCGGATAACCCTATTTCACATAAGAAGGGACAATCTCTGACACATAGGGGGCACATTCCGCTTGTTGGACTTACGTCTTTCACTCTAGTTGTGGTTCCTACAGTGGATTTGGCGTTTAGATATGAAGAGTTTTTTTGAACTCGTTCACTCATTTTTCACTCACCATTCCAAACAATAAACTTGTTTCCACAGGATTGCTATGCCTCGTTTTCAAGGTTTTCTTTTCATGTTTTGCTTGTGTTTGGTGCGGCTTGAACGGTTAACGGTTACCGATTGCCATGCCATTTCAAGCGAGAAAAAGTCAATATGGCACAATCTTAATAAATCTATCGATCGTGGGATGCCGATTACCGATGTTTTTTAGGCTATATAATATAAATGGAAACGATTATTCTTCTTGTAGGAAGCAAGCGTATGACTCAGTCTAGTGAGAGCGCCAGAAAGGAGGTCGAGATACTGAGGGTGTTGAGCGAATATGATGCTCCCATAGGTTCAACTGTGTTAAGGCGAGAGTTGAGAAAGAAGGGAGTCTTTCTCAACGAAAGGACAGTAAGATATCATCTTCAGTTGTTGGAAGCGAAGGGTTTTGTTATGGGGCATGATCGAAGTGGAAGAACGATAACTCATCAGGGGCTGGAGGAACTTGGTAGAGCTCTGGCTTTTCAACGGGCTGGTTTTGTCATTACCCGTTTTTTGTCCATGGCATATTCAGTGACATACGACCTTGAAGCAGATTCGGGAATGGTTGTTGCAAACGTGTCTTTGATTGATAGCGCTTTCCGTGATAAGACGCTTGAAATCGTCGAGGCTCTTCATGAAATGAACTTGTTATCCGCACCTTACATTAAGATGTTGGATGAGGGAGTGGAGTACCGGGGTATTTCTGTTCCAGAGGGGAAAATAGCCCTTTTCACTGTTTGTAACCTAAGCATAGATGGGATACTCATCCACTCAGGTATCCCTCTACTTTTCAATTGCGGTGGGCTAGTGCAAATGATAAATCGTAATCCCATTCGTTTTGTAGAAATGATCTCTTATGAGAGGACAACAATAGCCCCAATGGAAGTATTCGTTTATAAGAATATGACCTCAATAATGAGAGTGCTACACACTGGATCAGGAATGTTGCCTGCCACCCTAAGGGAAATACCTGCAAGCGCTAGGGAAAGGACAGAAAAAATTCTGACAAGGCTCAGGAAGAGAGGATGGGGAGGCGTTTTAGTCTTCGGTGAACCCAATGAAGACATACTTGGGATACCAGTAGGAATGGACAGATTCGGATTATGCGTGGTTGGAGGTCTGACCCCTGCAGCAGCCTTGGTAGAGGAGAAAGCAAAAGTTGAGACCTTTGCTCCACACTGTCTAGTTCCAGTCGAAGAAATGACTCGAATCTAAATGGAACCATCCAAACTCCAAAGAGAGATTTAAACAAAATTCATCAATATGACATCTGTGCGCGCTTTTTTATCAAGAATCGAAGCCTAAATCAGGTTTCATCAATAAATCTGTTAAAGGACAATCTGCTATTCTACAAAGCGGTTTTAGATTTTAAGGAAAACTCACTAATTCTTATGAATAGACGGGTATTTTGTTTTTCTTTACTGAATTTAGAGATCTCGATGGCTTCGTTAAAGATTGGCCCATCGATTACAATGGTGTGATATTCCCCATTTTCTCCACAGGGGTCTATCCCGTATCTATCGATAAGCACTTTCAAGTCTTTAATAGAGCTCTCGTTAAGCTCTCGTCCCAACCATTCCTCATTGAACCAAGGTTGTTTTAGGCAAGTGAAGATGGCCCTGAAACCTTCTGAAATTTCTTCGTTTAACACCTGGTAGGTATCTTGACCCCATAGAGGCATAATTACATCAACATCTAGCCCTTCGCATACACTTTCCATCCATCGCCCATGAGTACTATCTACAACATATATGTCCCCTGTCACTATACCCTTGATCCCCTCCATTTTCTTTAAACGTGAGATAGCTCCCCTGTATCCTTCCCGGTAGGGTTCTTCGACATTGATCTTGATGTGTGGAATCTCTATGGCCTTGGACTGGAGGCGCATAAGTGGAAGGGGATGACACATGGATGGCCAAGAGTTGAGAACAAATGTAACCAAACAGGCGACGTCGTAACCTTGAGTAAGTACTTTGTGACACGCCAAACACGATTCCATACCCCCACTCCATGAAACGGCAACTTTCATTGTTTAATCCCCATACGCGCGCATGTCTCCTCAGCCCAGATTGGTGGGGCCGCCCGGATTCGAACCGGGGTCCCGAGCGCCCGAGGCTCAGAGCCTAGACCATGCTAGCCGACGGCCCCTCTCAAACATCTTTCATATAACAAGCTTACATAAGGATTCTCTTAGAATTTTTGTTCCTAGAATCCTTCATGTTCTCCCTTTTTAGCGTAAAGAATAATTTAGAAAAGTTATTATTTTCAATATCCTTTCATCATTAGTTCCCAAATAGAAAGATTGGTGAAAGAGTCGAAGATCTGGATGTTAAAAAAGACAGACCATAAGAGCTACTTTAATTTTTTAAACTAAACTAATCATATTAAGTTTGGTGTAGTGAGTTAAGCATGCCTAGACGACGAAAATCAGGTGTAAGAGTACTCAAAGCTGCGTCATCTACCATAAGAATGCAAATCCTAAACATTCTCATCGATAAAGGACCACAATCCTACACAGAACTCATGAAAATCCTAAAGCTCGATCCAACTCGAGACGCAGGTAGATTCGCCTATCACCTAAAATACCTCCTTAGAGCCGACCTTATGGAACCTGATGTGGAAACGAAGGAATACCGCCTCACTGATCTCGGGCGAAGCGTAATAGGTTTCACAGAAGATATCCAAGAACGTTTTCTCAAAAGAAGAAAAATACTTGTTCGAACTTCACGCTTGGCG
>CAYFWY010000126.1:0-5332 GCA_964346895.1 uncultured Candidatus Bathyarchaeia archaeon
ACTACCCACGAACATCCATTGACCTTTTCATTGAGATCTTACAAGCAGACGGCGGAACGAGATGCGCGGGAATTACTGCAGCATCCCTCGCGCTAGCTGACGCTGGAATCCCTATGCGCGATCTAGTTGTAGCATGCGCAGCTGGAAAAATCGATGGCCATCTAGCCCTTGATCTTATGGATGTAGAAGATAAAATAGGTGAGGCAGACTTGCCCTTAGCTTTAATGCCTAACTTAAACGCTGTAACCTTGCTTCAAATGGATGGAAGTTTAACCATTGAAGAGTTTGAGAAAGCCATTAACCTCTCCATCGACGGCTGTAAAAAAATATACATGCTTCAGAAAGAGGCCCTTAAATCAAAGTATGTTTCAGTCAAGGAGGCTGTAGAAGAATGACACCCCCACCCATAGTTGTAAGAGTCCAGCAAAAAAGAATCGCTGAACTTGTTTCCGGCGGAAAGAGACTAGACGGACGAGGAGTAACGGATTACCGTGAATTTCAAGTTGAAGTGGGAGTTGTTGAACGCGCTGAGGGTTCCGCTCGTGTGCGTCTAGGCAAAACCGAAGTTATGGTTGGAATAAAAATCGAGACTGGCCAGCCTTTTCCAGACGTACCCAACCAAGGCGTCCTCACAGTCAATGCTGAACTTGTGCCCTTGGCTTCCCCCACCTTTGAACCCGGACCACCCAACGAAAACGCTGTAGAACTAGCCAGAATCGTTGACAGAGGAATACGAGAGTCGAAAGCCATTGACTTGGAAAAGCTATGTGTTGAGCCGGGAAAGAAAGTTTTCGTAGTTTTCATAGACGTCTACGTTCTCAACCACGATGGGAATCTCATAGACGCTTCAGCCATGGCAGCTTTAGCTGCCTTACTCAATACAAAGATGTTTAACTATGAATTGGAAAGCGGGGAAATAAAGATTAAGCCCGGTTATACTCCGCTTCCGATCAGAAACCATCCGATAGCCGTCACCTTCGCTAAAATAAATGAAAAGCTTGTAGTGGACCCTTGGCTTGAGGAAGAACAAGTCATGGACGCTAGACTCACGATGACTCTGGATAAAGACGAAAAAATTTGCGCCATACAAAAAGGTGGTTATGGTTACTTTACGACAAAACAAATCTTGGAAGCCGCCAAGATAGCTCGAGAAAAAACTGAAGAGTTGCGGAAAGTCCTGGTGAAAGTCTGATGGGTCGCAGAAGAAAGACAAAAAAGGTTGGTATGGCAAGAGGACTCGGAGCACGATACGGCTCAACAGTGAGGAAACGCTACGTCAAGGTACTTTCAGAGTCAAAGAAAACTCACAAATGTATCCAATGTGGCTCTGAGTCGATTCGACGAGAAAGCGTTGGCGTTTGGAATTGCACAAAATGTGGTCTCACCTTCAGTGGTGGAGCCTACACCCCAGTCACCAAACTTGGTGTTGTTGCCAAACGTACGGCAAAGAGTTTGTCTGCTACAGAAGCTTGAGTATAATGCAGGATTGAAAGTTTCTCGGTTTATGTTTGCGCTACTTCTTAGAAGGCGGATATATAAGTGATACTTTTAACCACCTCCCGGAGGCCAACGAAAAGGATTAGAATGTTTTGTCACGACTTCGCTCTTTCCGTTCCAAACATTATCCGAATCAACCGAGGTAAACTAAATTTAGATGGGATAACTGAAAAGGCTTTTGAACTAGATGCCAACCGAATAGTTATTATTGATCGATGGAAAGCAGGACCTGGAAAAGTCAAGCTTTTTCGGATAGAACAGAATGGCTTAATTTCGTCTCTTCCATTAATGTACGTCTCCGGGTTTAGACTTCGAAGAGAATTTGAGGCGAATACAAAGCACCTTCGATCCCTCGTGGTGACAACAGCTCCGGAAAATCATACCGAAATCGTAAAAATCGCTGAGCTGCTGTCAGGTTTCTTCAATTTACCAAAGTTGCCAATGGACGAAGCTGTTGCGAAGTATCAAGCTTCTATGCACCTTTCCCTTGATGCTTCACGGCACACCCAAATCACGTTTATGTTCCTTCCGCAAATGGTTGAAATAGGTCCTCGAATTACCCTCGCCAAAATGATAGTCTTTCAACCTTTTGCAGTGGGCACAGCGAAGGAGGGGGCATAGGTGTGCGCATTCGAGATAAATCGAATTGCTCTATCAAAAGTGGTGTGGAAAGTCTCCCTATGAAAGCTCAAGCAGTCATCCGCCTAAATTTCTCATCTGAAAAACAGTTGAAAGTCGTACTAAAGGCCTTGAAACCAGAAACAAAAACTCCGTCGACACGTCGTTCCAAAGTTCATATTAGGAGTGAAGGATACAATCTGACCCTGAACTTTAGAGCGAGAGATACCTCCGCTCTAAGAGCCACCGTAAATTCTTATCTTAGACTAGTTAGTATGGCAATTAATATCCAGAAGTTAATAGAGGAAAAACTTTAGCGCATTATTAATTCTGTGTGCATTGAATAAAAAAAATTGAAGGTTTAGCGGTTCTAGATGCTATAGAAAAATCTATATGTGCAAAGATTATTTAGTGCGTTAAACCGCGTAAACTTAGAGGTGATTATATGCCAACAGCCTATGTTTTATTGAACGTCGAACTAGGAGCTGAAAACGAAATCCTCGAGAACTTGAGAAAAATTGATGCGGTGGAAGAAGCCTACAGGGTCTACGGCGTCTATGATACAATAGTAAAAATTGGAGCTGACACCATGGAAAAACTTAAGGAAATTGTCACATGGCAGGTGCGACATTTAGCCAAAGTTCAATCAACCCTAACCTTAATAGTGATAGAGTAGAAAAAAGAGGTAAAGGTTAAGCACGTTTCAATATAATGTAGTCAAGCCAATCTACAAATTTTAGATCCGGGTTTTGCATTCATGCAAAAGGTGATTTAGGTGAAAACGCTTAATTAAGCGAAATTACAATGCTGAAGGAGTTCAGAAACAAAAGTTTGGTGAGTTGAGATGAGCGAAGAGATTTCAAGGCTTCCACCTCAGGTTCAGCAACGGTTGCTTAGGCTTCAGCAACTGCAACAGACGTTGCAAGGAGTCTTGACACAGAAACAGCAACTCGAGTTGGAACTCAATGAAGTTGAACAGGCTTTAAGCGAGTTGAAAAAGCTGACCGACGTTGCAGTGATTTACAAATCCATTGGCTCGCTTCTTATTAAGTCAAAGAAAACCAAAGTGACGACAGAGTTGAACGAGCGGAAAGAGCTGTTGAACATGCGGATTAACGTGCTGGGTAAACAGGAGGAGCGCTTGCGAATCCAAGTTAAGGATTTACAGGAGAAGCTTCAACGCGATTTGCGTCCAGTTTAACCTCCTCCTTAGGGTGAAATTTTCTTGGAAGAAATAGGGATACTTGAACTTACCCTTGAGCAGATGGAGGAGCTTTGTGAAATCGCGGAAAAGACTGCAAGAGAGTATATTTCATCAAAGGTTCCGCCCAGAAGAATATCTGCCTTCAACGTAACAGTTGACGCAGAGGGAACCAAACCTTTAACAATAAATATCTATGTAGAAGTCATGCTGTCGCCGCTCTTAAGGGATTTTCATGTGGAAAAGTTGGTTGAAGAAGCTACGGAGAGGGCCTTCGCATCAGTTAGAGAATATTTGGAGGGACTCTCGTGCAAATCCACAAAATAGTAGCTCTTATAGAGAAGCATGAAGCCAAGTTGGTTGTTCTATTATGTCATCATAATGCTGATCCAGATGCCATTTTCGCTGCGTTTGCTTTTTCCCAATTATTAGGGCGCCTGAGACCAGAGTTAGAGATTGAGATTGCAGCAGCTCATGGACCAAGCAGACTTGCCAAATCCATGTTGAAATCGCTACCTGTGAAATTAGCAGGGCAGCCACGCATTGAAAAGGCGGATCTCATTGTTTTGTTGGATACAAATACCATCCAACAGTTAGATGAGTGGGCTGAGAGGGTTAAGGAGGCTAATTCCTCAATTATTGTGATTGATCATCATGCGAACCATCCGGAAACAGAACGCCTTGCAACGATGTATGTGACAAATGAAGAAGCATCATCCACCTGCGAGATCGTCTATCAGCTTTTCAAGGAGGCAGAAGTCAAGCTAACGGAAGTTGAAGCGAAAGCCCTTTTCCTTGGAATAGCCTTCGACACAAGACATTTTGTTATAGCCAATTCTAATACGCTTAAAACAATAGCCGATTTAATAAAGGCTGGAGTCAACGCCCGAGAGACAATGCCTCTTCTTTCCCTACCGATGGAGTATTCAGAGCGTATGGCACGGCTAAAGGCAGGATGTCGAATGAAACTTTTGAACATCAACAGCTGGCTAATTGCTTCTTCTCACGTTAGCGCCTACCAAGCTTCTTCAGCCAGAGCTTTGATTAGATTAGGGGCTCATGTAGCCATTGTTGCTGGTCAAAGAGGAGGCAGACTTCAAGTTAGCCTAAGATCGACTCGAGATTTTCATCAGAAAACGGGAATACATCTAGGGCGTGACATAGCCAGGCCCTTAGGTGAATATTTGAACGGCATGGGAGGAGGCCACTCGGTTTCAGCTGGGGCCAACGGGGTTGGGGATATAGAGAACTGCTTAAAACATTGCGTAAGTCTAGTAAAAGAAAGATTGAAGTAACTCTTTCTTAGGTAGCTACTCTTAAATGATTGAAAACTTGCCAATAACGTGGCGAATCAAATATTGCCTGTCATCAAGACTAGAGACCTAACATACACTTACCCAGGTGCACAAAAAGCATCCATAAATGACGTATCCATAACAATTGAAAGTGGAGAAGTCGTCATTCTAACCGGTCCTAGCGGTTGCGGAAAAACAACTCTCTGTCGATGCTTCAACGGCCTCATTCCCCTTTTTTACGGCGGACAACTTGAAGGAGAAGTGGTAGTCGCCGGCCAAAAAACAATTGACCATTCAATCTATGAACTCGCCCGACACGTCGGCCTTGTTTTCCAAAACCCAGAAAACCAGCTTTTCGCGTTGTCCGTTGAAAAAGACGTAGCCTTCGGTCTTGAAAACCTCGCTGTGTCAAGAGACGAAATGAGAAAACGAGTCGATTGGGCCCTTCAGATGACAGGTATAGAAGAACTCAGTGAAAGATCGCCTCACGAGCTTTCGGGTGGTCAACAGCAACGAGTTGCCATCGCATGCGTTCTGGCCATGCAACCAGAAGTCATGGTACTGGATGAGCCCACCTCCTTCCTTGATCCGGTAGGAGCCCAAAAAATCTTCGATGTAATTTACGAATTAAACAAAAAATTGGGCGTGACAATCATCCTCGTTGAGCATCGGTTGGACTTGGCTTCAAAATACGCCAATCACGTCATTGTTATGGATGAAG
>CAYFWY010000127.1:0-2320 GCA_964346895.1 uncultured Candidatus Bathyarchaeia archaeon
TGCCGCTCATGTCAGTGGTGACGTCGCCAATGTGCACAAAGTTGCCGTTCGGGTCAAGGGTGTCTAATGAAACTGGAACTCCAGTTACCTCTGCTGGGATCGGTCTCTGCATGTGCAGGTACTCCATCCATCCAGCCATTGATTCTTTGGATACGCATGGTGTGCCTGGCTGCGCTGGAGACATGTCTAAGACTGAGCCCTCAATCATTACGCTAGCTCCATCGGCAATGATTTTCGGTGATGCTGTAACTGTTGTTGAACTTTTACCTTTGCCATAGACGTACATGTACCCGTCATAACCGTTGAGGGCCATAAGGTAGCCGTCGGCGATGGCATACGCGCCACCAAAAGATGACGCTCCCGTTATGTTCCATATGCCCTCGCCTGTAGTAGCGTTTATGCAATGAAGCTTCCACCCTCTGGTCATAGGTTGAGTGGTTGTGTGCTCACTATTTTGTATATAGAGCTTTCCGTCAGCAATAGTGCCACCAGAGTTGAAAGAATATACAGTTTGGCCTGTTTCGTCAACGTATGGAGTCTCGTATGGGTTAGCTGGGTGCTTGTATTTCCAGACTATTGTTCCGTCGTCCCAGTCAAAGGCGTAGACGCCGTCGTAGGCTGACCGGTAAAACATGCCGTAAGCTGAGTGTATATCGTAAGCCCCGAAGCTGGCTTGTCCCCAAGGATAGTCCATCGCCTCACTCTTCCATGCCAGGCTTCCATCTTGCAGATTATAACCATTGAAATACCCGTCTTTCATTAATACGGCGACTTTTCCGTGGTCAGCGACTGTGCATCCAAAGCTGTAAGAGCGCTCATAAACTGTTTTGTTCCATAGCTCTAAGCCTGTTTTCAGGCTGGCAGCTCTTAACTCCACTCCAATCCAGTCTGCTCCCGCTGCCGAATAGGAAATCGCATTCTGCTGCACAGCTATGCCTGCCTCGAAATCTTGGGTGGTACCTAGGCTACTCCACGGCCAGGTTATGTTACTTATTACTCTTTCACTGAAATCATCGGTATTTCCGTTTATTGTCCAGTTGATTAGACGATATTCAGGAGCCCAAAAGGTGCCAATGTTCTGTACGCTCAAGACGTAGGGGAGAGAATACATGGTGCCTGACATGGCGTCTACTTCGAGGTCTAAGCTTCCGTCATATGGATCCCACTTTCTCAGCATCCCGCCGCTTATCCCCACAAGATAGTCGTTCATTCCAAAGGTCAGTTGCGCGCCTGGAACTTCTCCGTGACCTTCTTCAAAATGAACGTTGTTGGGTAGTATAGCAATGGTTATTGGAAAGATGCCGAACCACATGAAAGTAGTTGACTCTGCTTCGGTTTCCCAATACAATTCTCCGGTACGTAAATCGTAGCACTGCCAAAATAGCGTCGAGGTACCATTCACAACTTTTGTAACGGTACCGTAACATCTTCCAGCATAGATTATGCTTGGGGTACCGCCAGCACCTGCGAAGGAGAGAGTCCCCAGATCACCTCCGACGAGACCTGATACGGCACCTAATCGTCTCCATACTACGTGGGCAGTTTCTGGCGCTTGTACATATGGAGTGAAATCATAGTTGCTGGCGTATGTGTTGGTGTCAGCTGGCCAGTTAGGGCCTCCTCCTCTGGCCTGCCACGGATACCATCCCAAAATTGGAGCCCACTCTCTGTTCTCTGGTGACACTGGTCTTGTCCAGTAGTCTGTTGGTAGCGGAGACGGAGGCCAAGAATACACCATGTCTTCCTGTACGACAAGTTCTTGCCATTCAGTGGAGCAGGGCTTATAATAGACTGATTCTGGGAAGCTCAGAACAGCTCCGGATTGGTAAAACACTGCTCCCACGTGTGCGGTGTAGTTTCCTGGTGGGAAATAGCCTCCAGGCATGTCAAACTTGAGCTTCCATGTGCCAACCTGATCGGCAACGTGTTCAAACCATGCCGTTGTGTCTGCACGATAGGAATCCAGCGTTATGACGTCTTCGTTTCCATCCGGATCTACGATTGTCACCTTGTAATCTGTAAAGTATCGACTTACATGAGTTGAGGGTGTAATCCACATGTTAACAAGGAAAGTCTGTCCGAGTCCTACTGGGTTCGGTCTAAAGCTAAGGTAAGCAACGGTATCAAGGGTATGATCAGGAGTAACACCTGGGGGTAGTGGCACCGAACCTCCCTCTTGCATATTTGTGTATTCATCTTGAGCTTTGACCGGCGTATATACTGTCAGCAATACAGAAGTCATTAGTAGAACTAAAGCGATTGCAGCTAACTTTGGTTTGTGTTTCCAGAATTTTTTCATTTTCTTTTTCCTTCCTCAATT
>CAYFWY010000127.1:2420-5321 GCA_964346895.1 uncultured Candidatus Bathyarchaeia archaeon
AATCGTAAGAAAGATTGACAAAAAAGAGGATTTAGTAATAGTATATTATCGACACCATCATAGTAGCGTCTGTCATACCTGGGTTACCGACACTCATTTGTATTGGAGCAGGTAAGACTGGAAAAACTGCTGTGCCTCCTGTTCCAACATTTATTTGATTATTGTAATTGACTCCGTATGAATGGTAAGTTAGTCGAACATAGATGTTATCCGCTGTTGACGAGAAGACCTGAACTGAAACGTATCCTGCATAGTCTGCTGTAGCATTCCAAACGTTCTCATAACCTGCCGATATACTTATATTTTGGAAGTTTATCCAGATTGTGGATTTTGCCAAGTTTACTATACTAGAAAGATTGCCCACATGGGAACCCAATGAAGTTACCTGCTGGTTTAAATCAGAAATCTGGCTGTTTTTGTCATTTATCGTTGAATTTTTGTCATTTATCACTGATGAATAGAACAAAATTACTCCAATAAGACTGACTAGAAGTATTACACACGCTATTCCTAACCCAATCGCTACTGTTCTACGTACTACTTTCTTTTCACTCGTTTGGCCACTAATCTTCGAATCCCTCCTCTGTGTTTAGCTGTTATGTAAATAATAAACTTCTTGGTAATCGCGCGCGTTGTCGCCTGGGGCTCCGGGACCCTAAGAAAGGAAAATCAAAGCCAAAAAAACCTTTTCGTTTAAAGTGTATGGGTCGCCCTCCTTTACAAGCACCCGAAATTTAAAGTGCTGTTCTTTTCTATTACATTTTGTTTGTCTCAGAATGTTAAGTGGCAGAGAAATATGAGTTATGAAGAAAACTGGAAAGTTTTGGCTGATTTACTTGCCGAACTTCGAAAAAAAGGTGAGAAAATTCCAGCCCAGGTGATGAAGGACTTACGCTCCGCAAAAACCATGATGCAAATTCTGAAAGCTGAACCGACCCACATAGAAAACATTCCAAGAATTGAAACCTATCTAGGAAATGTCGAATCCTACGCTATTCTTGCGGCACAAGAAAAAATGGGAACCGGATTTGTCGAACGATGGTTGAGAAAACTTGAGGAAGCAAAAAAAATGAAAACCGAAGAAAAAGAGAAATTTGCTCTACGATTTGTTCCGGGACTTCCAAGAGAAAGAAGTTGGGTACGAGTTCAAATTTCGGAAGATATTCCCCGGGAAGAAGTCAAAAGCCTTGCCAAGGAAGATGGATTATTATGCAAAATGCAAAAGAACGGATATATGCTCGTCTACGGCAATGGGAAGAGTATAAAAACTTTTGTCAAAAAAATGGCTGAAAAGTTCCACGGCGGCCCAAAAGGAGGAAAAACCTCGAAGCTTTTGCAACAAAACAGTTAAAACCTGTTTCCTATGCATACTTTATTTATAGAAGATATTTATATGAAGATTGTAAAATGATAGGTAAATTCCCGCTATGAAAAAGCCGAAGGCGGTTTAAAGGAAAATGCCTTACATCAAGAAAATCGAATTGAGAGGCTTCAAGTCCTTCGGTCCAAAAACCGTTAGCATCATGTTAAATAAAGGCTTCACTGTCCTAACCGGACCGAACGGAAGCGGGAAAACCAATATTGCTGATGGCGTTTTATTTGGCTTAGGGGAGCTAGGTGCTAGAAGACTTAGAGCCGAAAGCCTAGCCAAACTAGTGTTTCACGGTTCTCCAGAAGGACACGTACAGAAAGCGAAAGCCGCCAAAGTTGTTATTCAATTTGACAATTCTGACAACCGCCTACCCGTTGACACAAGCACCGTAACCGTTTCTCGTGAAGTTTACAGGGACGGCAATAGCGTCTATCGTCTCAATGGACGAAGGATTTCAAGGTCCCGCATTATCGACATACTGTCTATGGCTGGAATCAGCCCGACTGGACATAACGTTGTTGCGCAGGGAAACATCACACGAATGGCTGAGGTTTCTTCCAACGAAAGAAAAAAAACAATATCGGGTTTGGTTGGGATAGCCCGCTACGATGCCGAAAAAGCTGAGGGAGAAGAAAAACTCCGAGCAGCGGAGATATCTATCCGAACAGCCATGGGTCGAATAGATGAAGTACAGAAAAGGGTTGACGACCTTGAAAGAGAACGCAACGAATTACTTCGTTCCATGTTCCTTCAAAAGGAAATCAAGCGATTTGAAGCTATGCAGACCTTTAGTGAAATCTTGGAGATCCAAAGAAAAATCGCTGAGAACACATCAAAAATTGAGGCAGTTCGGGGAAAGGTTGAGAGATCTAGACAATTAAGAGAACAACTTCGATCCCAGCGTCGTGAAGTCGAAACGGAATGGAGAAAAATCAGTTCAGAAATGATTGAGGAAGGTGGAACACGTCTCCTTGAAGTCCAAATCAAGATAGGTGAAATCAAATCGAAACTAACTGAACTGGCAACTAAAATGAGTGCAGGAACAACAAGCCTTGAAGGTCTCAAAAAAGTCAGAGAAAACAGCCTCCAACAGTTAGATGCCATAAAAAACGAAATCACTGAAAACCGCAAGGAGATTCGGCGGCTAAGACGAGAACGTGATCGCCTTTCCAAAGAGATTGACATCCAACAATCTCAATATGAAGCTGTCTCAAATGAGGCCGCAGAATTAAGGTCCAACTTGGGTGAAAACAGCAAAAAAATTCGAGAAGTTGAAGGACAATTAGAAAGGCTTACTCGAGATCTTATTAATCTTCGAAGCAACTACGTCCGAAGCCAAACAGCAATGAAAGTCTTTTCAGGTCGACTAAACGACCTCAAAACAAGAAAGGAAAAATTTACATCCACCCTCAACGACCTTAAAAAATCCTATGCAGACCTTAAGATGGTACAGAGGGAGCAGATAAAACGATCCAAAAATCTTGAACGAACCCTAGAGCGAAGAAGTGCGCAAAGGGAATCTGTGGAGA
>CAYFWY010000128.1:0-5314 GCA_964346895.1 uncultured Candidatus Bathyarchaeia archaeon
CCAAGTTTCGTCCACAAGTCACAAAAACTGAAGCTATTGAAAGATGCGCGCGCATCTGGATATGCATGCATGTTGACGAAAACATTTAGTGGTTAAGGCAATAGTGAAAAACGAGGTTCAAGAAAAAATTTTGTTTTTTGATTTCGTTATTTCATGTTTTCCTTTAGTGTTGAAAAGTGTTTCAAGTGCTTTCACTTCTCTCCTGAGGGTGACAACCTCTTTTTCTAGGTTGCGGGCCTTGGCTTCACCCTTCTCTTTGAGACTCTCTATCTCTGCTAGGAGAGCTGCTTTTTCTTTTTCTAATGTTTCGATTTTTTTTATTAGGTTCTTATGCAGTTGCGTAAACTCCTTCTCTATTTTTTCTAGAGCCTGCAAATTTTGTTTAGTCATAGTGTGCTACTCTACCCAGTAGTTGTCGCCTTCACGGTATACAATGCAAGGATTACTGCAGTGGGGGCAGTTGAAGCTTAATGCTTCCGTTAGAAAGCCTTTCTTTGCTAGGAGACTTTCTTTCTCTTTTTCTAGGGCTTCGATCTTCTCTCGCAAGCTCTTCATTGTCTGCATTTTAGCGTGGATCGATGGTTCCTCGAGTTGTTTTTGGAGCCGTTCTGCTTGTTCTTTGATTTCTTCATGGGTTATGGTTCCTTCACGCATTTTTTTGGCTTTATCTTTGAGGGCTTCAGCTGCCTTTTCATATTCTTCTGGGGTCTCCAGTTTAGGAACTTTAGGTGCGATTGCAGGTAATACTTCTTCAGCTGCTCTGATGCGCCTTTCATCAATTCTTGCTCTGAGTTCCCATGCACGTTTTTTGGCGATTTTTCGGGTTTCAGATACGGTCAGTTTTCGCTCGAGAATTTGGTTCGCAAAGAGGACGGCTTCTTTGAGATTTCTGTTTATCACTTTTTCAAGGGATATCATATGGGACATGCTGATTTGTTTGGCCCAGACAGCTTTCTGTATGGTTTCAGGAAATTTGAAGATATTGAGATGCGCTAGGACCCAATGAAAACTAACGCTCAACTGTTTGCTGATCTCCAAGGGTGTCATGCCTTCGTCTGCAAGCTTTTTGAAGTATCTTGCCTCTTCTTCAACTGTGTAGTTTTCTCGAATCTTGTTCAACTTGTAAACGTTTAGCCTTGCCTTTGCATCGTCTGCCTTAACCACCCTTACGGGAACTCTTTTCCATCCAAGGTCCTTGATGACCCTCAATCTTCTTTCGCCGTCAATTAATTCGTAAACTTTACCTCGCTTACGAACCACCAAGGCATTGAGAAGACCATCCTTCTTTATTTCACCCTTCAGATCATCCTGGTCAAAGATTAATCTTGGCTGGAACGGGCTTGGACGAACTAAATCTACATCCACTTCCATCTCTATTCTCCTCCAGCTCCATGCCTTAAGCAAACTTTCTATTTTGTTTTATAGAGACTAAAAGTCTTTGCATTGGATGCAATCGCTCATTTAATTTGGAAAAGAGGTGACCAACCATGCTCGTTACGTCGCAAAGCCGCTTATAGGCTGGCCGTTTTCTACCTTTTCGTGCGCTCCGTCAATCTTTAAATTAGATTATCAACATGCATGCTAGAAACAATAATCGCTACGCGTGTATTCAGTTGTTGGGGTATTATGTCTTACAAGAAGAAATCTTGCACGCGCGTAACATTTTCCATTGTTTTTATATCTAGAACCCTCTTGCGTACAGTATTTAAGAGGGTGATGAGATTGAATTTGGAAGGAGGATCTGATTTTGAAAGTTGAAAAGAGTCCGTGGGCTGCTTTGTTCCCTTGTCCAGTTGTTCTTGTGACTTGCGTAGATTCTGAAGGAAAGCCCAACATAGTAACTTTGGCTTGGGCAGGAACAGTGTGTTCGGATCCACCTACATTGGGTTTGGGCATTCGACCTCACAGATACTCTTACGAGCTAATTGAAGATGCTGGAGAATTCGTGGTGAATATTCCAACAGTTGATATTTTGAAGGAGACAGACTATTGTGGTATGGTATCTGGGAAGGATGTGGACAAGTTTTCTGAAACAGGACTCACCCCAGAACCTGCGTTAAAGGTTAAACCTCCACTCATTCAAGAATGCCCAGTAAACATCGAGTGTATTCTCAAAAAGAAGATTCCGTTAGGGGTCCACCATCTGTTTCTAGGAGAGGTTGTTTCTGTTCATCTCGACAAGAACGTCTTGAATGAGGAGGAAAAACTTGACTTCAGCAAAATAGCTCCCTTTGTATACAATCAAGGCGAATATTGGAGCCTCAATAAGAAAATAGGAACTTACGGATTCACGAAAAAGTAGCTTACTGCATGCATGCATCTTTAACGCGCGTATTTATGTTAGGATGGTTTGAATATTCAGTAAAATCCATAGTATGACTAGATATATGAGGAATAGCCCTCCCGTTATTAGTAGGTTCTTAACCCAATCTTTGCTGGCGACTATTCCGAAGGGTATTCCAATTGTGAATCCGATTACGTGGCCTATGTATGAGATGTTTCCTTGGAATCCATATTGAACTGCTAATAGGTTATATGTAAAGTAGATTATTGCGACGAGGCCTTGGGGCATCAGAAAGTAGAAGGAAAACTTTAGGGGTTTGACTAACATGATGACGGCGGTTAATGTGAAGATGGCTGCTGAAGCGCCGATTTGGTATGTTGTTGGATCATAGAATATGGTGCTTATTAGGAATGAGGATATTCCTCCAATAAAGAAAGGTACTAGCATCCAAGTTTCTCCCAGCTCATTTTCTAAGGTGTTTCCGAAGATGTAGAGGAAGATCATGTTGCCAATTAGGTGAGCTAAATTGCCGTGAAGAAATAGGGCTGTAAATGGAGTCCATATTCTTCCTTTGAGGAGGTTTTGCCCGCTGTAAGCTAAGAGGTCTATAATTTGGTTTGTTGCTAGAATCCAAGAGAGGACAGATGCTAGCATGCATAGGATTATGAGCCAGTTTGTCTTGTTCATGGAATCATCACGCTTTGTTGGAGAGTTGTTTATTGCGCGCGCATGAACGAGAAATGTGGATGCTAAGAATTGTTGCTATTTAATTCATAACACTTATGGAATCACTTTTATACTTGAACCGACCAAAACGACCCTTTCAGAGGTTGGACATTGCCTTACTGTTGGAAGTGTGGAGCTGAAATGAAAGAGGACGCAAGATTTTGCCCCAAGTGTGGCGCTTCTGTCAGCAGACGCGTCAGAAGAGAGAAAGAACCCGAGTGGTGGGGATGATCTATGGTTTATTGCACTAAGTGTGGCACCAAAAACGAAGAAGATGCAGTGGTGTGTGTTAAGTGCGGAGCAAGCCTAGCTGCTGCCCCAGCTTGGAGACCTGGACGCAGGCGAAGAGAAAAAGAAGAACAAGAATGCTTCGGACTCCCCCACGGTGGCCTAATCGTGGGCGTCATCATCGGCATAATAATAATACTTGTAGGACTCTCCCAGGTGCCTGGATTGATTCCGCCGGAGATTCGTGAAGTAACTGACCCGCTCTTCTGGCCACTCATAATAATCGTCTTTGGAATATTGATAGCTGCAGGTGCCTTGTACCAATATAGCCGCAGACGCTAACCTTCCCTTCTTTTTTCTATTAGAACGAAAAATATCATTTTGTTTCAGCGCGCGCGCTCATCTTCTATGTTTTCAATGTGTACTTATAATTTTACATGTCGAGCATATATGCGTCCAAGCGAATTTTTATAGTTTCATCCTTTCTTTTTATTGTGTAGAATGTGTGTGAGATAGTGCAGTGTTCCACCGTTCATGAAGCATTGCTCTATGAGAAACTCCCTAATGATAATGTTAGGTGTGGCTTGTGTGAGAGAAGATGCTTAATATTCCCAAGTCAAAAAGGATTTTGTAAAACTAGAATGAACGCTGATGGTAAACTTTACACACTCGTTTACGGGGACCTTAGTGCTCTGGAGAGCAGACCCATCGAAATTAAACCTTTCTTTCACTATTGGCCGGGTTCAACGGCTTTGACTTTTTCAACATGGTCCTGCAACTTTAACTGCGTCTGGTGTCAAAACCATCACCTCTCCAAAACTGAACCAAATCCAATGAAAAGTAGTTCCTTTCCTCCAGAAGAAATTGTGAAGCAAGCACTTCTGGGAAGAGATGAAGGCTTGTGCGCAAGTTTTCAGGAACCAACAATCCTAACAGAGTGGGTCACTCCATTATTCAAGATGGGACAGGAAAAGGGGCTCTATTGTTGCTTCGTTTCCAACGGTTACATGACACTTGAAGCATTAACGCTACTGAAAGAGGCAGGTATGGATGGCTTAAAAATCGACTTGAAGGGTAACGCTGAAACCTACCGAAAATATTGCGGTGGAGCAGATGTGGAAAAGGTTTGGAGAAACGTTCGCGAAGCCAAGAAACTGGGCTTACACGTGGAAGTCGTCAATTTGGTTGTCACAGGGGTCAACGACAATGAAGCTTGCTTAAAGTGGGTGATAGAAAGACATCTAAGGGAGGCGGGAGCTGAAACACCATTGCATTTCACTCGGTATTACCCCGCCTACAAATTTCGCAACCCTCCAACAAAGGTTAAGACTTTGGAAAAGGCTTACGAGATGGCGAGAAAAGATGGAGTTCTTTACCCATACCTTGGAAATATTAGAGGACATAGATTCGAGAACACTTATTGCCCAAAATGTGGAGAACAACTCATCCAGAGATTTGGCTACACAATCACTAAATACAAGATTACATCGGCTAAAAGATGCCCAAAATGCAGTCAACCAATCCCAATTACTGGCATACATCTTCGAAAAGCGCAGGACCTTTTTAGCATATAAAACATTGTTGGATAAACATGGGTTAAATATGCGCGCGCGATTGATGTGAACAGATTGAGATTTTTCTCGGAATATATTACGAGCATAGCTGGGCAAAAAAAACCTCCTCAAATATGCATGGCTGGTTTTACTACTTACAACATAGAAAAAAATCCGGATGTGTTGAAATTTGTTAAGAACTGGAGGGTATATCAAGTAAAGCGAACTAAGCCTTTAGAAAAAAATATCGAATTGCTGGAACAATTTTCGGATTAGCGCGCGCGCATATTTCTGCACACACCACCACCTCTCATCTTACGCTGACGCTGATCTCTATTATTCACCTTCAGGCGTCAGCTTGAAGCAGTGGTGGTGGTGCGTTAAAATTTAACCCAACCAATCAACTGCTTCTGATAGCCGACGCCTGTCTTGAAGGAGTGAAGATGGCGTCAGCGTATGATAATTGATGCATGCATGCGCGCGCAGAAAAACTCAACTATGCGATCTATTTATTCAATGATTG
>CAYFWY010000129.1:0-5283 GCA_964346895.1 uncultured Candidatus Bathyarchaeia archaeon
AAGGCGGGAGACATGGATGAAATGGCGCGAGCCGTTTTTTCCGGAGCCGCTATGAAGGTTAAGTCAACTCCCGTGCGAAACGCTGCCATTGCGACGAGAGCTGGAGCACCGGAAAAAACTTCGCTTCCACCAATCACAAGAAGCCTTCCGAAATCTCCTTTATGGGCCTTTGGGGGACGAGGCTTCACGACCAAAGAAACGTCGCCGGGACCAGCAAACCGTTCAAAATCGTTAGGTAGCCCTACGTCTCTCACGATAAGTTCTCCAACGTATTCCTTCGCCTTTGTCAATCCAGGTTTCGTCTTGTGAAACGTAACCGTTAGATTAGCCCTAACAGCGTCGCCCAAAACTTCACCCGAATCCGAGTTGATCCCGGTGGGAACGTCTACAGAAACGCGGAAAGCCCTCATTTCATTTATCTTTTCCACCAACTGCAAGATTGGCGGCCGTAAGGACCCCTTCAAACCTATACCCAACAAAGCGTCCACTGCAACTTCTGCTCTGACATCTGGGATTATGGTGGAATCATAAATTTCATGTAGAGCAATAGTGTTTCTCAGAGCCTGCAGAGCCCGCCAATTCCTTTGTGTCTCCTCGTTAACGATATCTGAGGATTTTCCAGCAAGTATAACTTCGACCTTAAAGCCTAGGCAACTGAGGTGGCGTGCTGCAACGAAACCGTCGCCTCCATTTCCCCCTGAACCGCAAAAAACAGCTACTCTCGTATTTTTAGGATTAAACCTTGAAGCAATTTCGTATGCGACGCATTTTCCAGCGTTTTCCATCAGTTGCAGTCGCGAAACGCCGTAATACTCGGAGTTCATTTCCAAAGCCCGCATGTCTCTACTCGTTATCATAATATCCTCATCTCATACAACTTCTGCATATAGTCTGTGAACAAAAATATTTTAGGGTATCACGTTAATTATAACCTGTGGAGATGATCAGATGCCAATGGCTTTCGTGTTAATAAATACAGAGATAGGGTCGGAGAGTACGGTTCTAGAAGCACTGAAAAAAATTGATGCGGTGAAAGAGTCCTACATGGTTTATGGCGTTTACGATGTTGTAGCGAAAGTTAAAGCCGACACAATGGACAAACTTAAGGAGATTGTTACTTGGCATGTGCGACGTTTAGACAAAGTCCGGTCGACCCTAACCATGATAGTTATTGAGGAGACAAAGTAGTCTCCACCTCCCCTTCTTTTTTCTTTTTTCCATCTCTAGACAACTTCGCATCTGAATATTCTTATCCTCCAAACACTCTAATGAGAGAGGTTGAGCGGAAGTTAATGGTTGAGATGCACATAGGATTCGACGACACAGATTCTCCCAAAAGAGGATGTACCACCTACATAGCTGCCCTTCTCGTCGAAAAACTAAGTTCAATAGGCGTCTCCTTCATTGACTACCCCCACCTAATTCGGCTTAATCCAAACGTTCCATGGAAAACTCGGGGTAACGGAGCCCTTTGCTTAAGAATTAGATGTAACGACAACCTCTTAGATAAAATAATAATAACCGTGATCGACACAATCGAAGTAAATGCTGAGCTAAACTATGAGGGAACAGATCCGGGAGTTGTTTTTCTTTTCCACAAGGTGCCTCAAGAAATCAAAGACTTCTCAAAGAGAACAGTACAAGGCCTGGTAGAACAGAGGCAAGCCTTGAAACTCATTAAGCGGTTCAAAGCTGAGGCATTAGGATTCAAGAAGGGACGAGGAATTATTGGAGGCCTAGCTGCCATCGGAGAAAGCTTGAACGGAGACCACACCTACGAGATCATCGCTTACCGAACACCAGAAAATCTTGGCACACCTCGAAAAATACACTCTTCTTCAGTTACAGAAATGAATGAAAAAACCTCTCCTTTCACCTTCAACAACATAGACCCCGAAACCGGTAGAATCCTCATAACTCCTAGAGGACCAGACCCCATCCTTTACGGAATTCGAGGAGAGAATCCGGAAGTCGTTAGATTGGCCCATGAAATGATTCGCCGGGAAGAACCTGTTGAGCGATGGATGATTTTTCGCACAAACCACGGAACTGACAGCCATCTGCGAAAAGTCAGCTCAATTGTCAAAATACAGCCCTACAAACCCGTGGATGTTCAAGGGGTCGTGACCAAGGAGCCTAGAGTTATCCAAGGTGGTCACATAATCTTTTCGATAAGAGACGAAACTGGTGAGGTAGATTGCGCTGCTTACGAACCTACAGGAACTCTCTGTCAAATCTCAAAAAACTTGACGGTTGGAGACCTAATAGAAGCTTTCGGAGGTGTTCGCCCTTCCTCGTCGAAGCATTCAAAAACCATCAATCTTGAAAAGATGAGGATTTTGAAGTTAGCTCCTAAAACAACCATCCTTAATCCAACTTGCCCCGAATGCGGAAGGCGAATGAAATCTATGGGAACTAGAAAGGGATTCCGATGTAAAAAATGCGGCTTTCGCTCCTCACAACTGGAGAAACTAGTAGTTAAAGAAGAGCGAAAACTAAAGAAAGGACTTTACATCACATCTCCAAGATCCCAGAGGCACCTGACAAAGCCTTTGTGTCGCTACGGAAGAGAAAAATCTAGTGCACCTAAGAGAACGATCGAAGGTTGGCACTTTCCATGAAAACAGGAGAACTCATTGCTCTTCCGCCTTGAACATTCCACAAAGCATCTCGTAGAGTTCTTTTCCCCCCTCAACTTTGGTGAATAAATCCTTTTCCGCCTTCAAGATTTTCCCCACCGTTTCGTAGGTTCTTCTCCACTCCAGCTCCTTCCATATCATTCGGTAATTTTTCAGTTCTATCCATGCTCGAAATACCAGCACAAGAAACATAGCCAATGTAATCAACAGGTTTAGCAGATAGATGCTTAACAAATCCAACTACATCACCATCGAAAGGTGCTTACACGCATAAACAAAAGAATATTAAGGCAAGATAAACTTAATCGTTTTTGAACAATTTGGTTAAACGCCATCTTTCGTACCTTCCCAAGTGATTTAAGCTTGTAAAGAACATATGTACTCTCTTGTAATATGCATCTCCTATCTTATTGTAGTTAGAAAGGATTGCGGTGAATGGCAATACTCTTAGAGCATTAGATTGGTTTTTAATTGCTTGTTTAAAGAAAATATATAATAAAGCAGGGTCAAAATGCCTCAACTAATCCTTTTTTGGGAATCGCTTTTCATAAAAAAGGTTAAGTTATCTTGGAACAGAAATTGCTTAGGAAGGGTGACAAAGATGGTTGTAATTGCCTACGTTACTGTCACAATGAAAGCAGGTGCAGAGAATGAAGTTTTAAAGAAGATAGCAACTTTAGAAGAAGTTACAGAGGCAAATCTACTGTATGGAGAATACGATGCCCTTGTGAAGATTAAAGTTGAGGATCTATCACAATTGGACAATTTCTTGACGGAAAAACTTCGAGTACTACCTGATGTTTTTCAAACAGCATCATTGATTGTAGCTAAGCAACATAAAGAAAAGTAGAACGCAATATTAAACAGGCCCCATTCATTTGTTATCTTGGTTGCTTATTTACGAAACAGAACATTCTGCATAAAACCGCTCTTACATTATTACACGCTCTAGGGATATAATCTATATCTCAACCTTTTGGCGTATTCCGAGTACCCTATAAACCCTTTAAGAGGAATTCTATCTCCTAACGAAGTACTGACGATCATTAAAAAAGTGTGAATTATCCGCGCGCGCTTTGTCGTATATTCTCTTCAATCTTTCTGGACTATAGTCAGTGTAGTCTTTGATTTACTGAATACTATTTCGTCTACGAAAGAACGTGTAGCATCATAAGAACTGCACAACGTCTCTTGATAATCTCTCTTCTATGTTCCTTCCACATTGAAAGACCAGTAAATCAACTATCAAAGTTTGGATTAAGAACTGATAGAATTTGACCCAGAACCCTTTACTTCAAAATGAACACATACAGATTAGATGCGAGTGGGTACATATCTATTCAAGAATCTTGTTAATCCTTTGTTTTCTAGGTAGTGAGAAGTTCTTCCTTGCTTTCCTGTATAAGTTGTGCCTGTTCCTTCTCCATTTTGATTAACAGATCTAATGCCTCTTCAAAAGGTAGTGCAGAAAATAATGTACGATCTTTAGTAACTAAACCTTTCGTCTGCAGATTCTTAAAGCCAGCATAGATTTTCTGTTTGTTAATATTCAAAGCTTTAGCTAAGTTCACTGCTGTTTGTGGGCCCTTCTTTGCTAAGTAAACATATACCTCAGCATCAGATCTTGAAAGACCGAGACTGATTAGAGCTTTAATTACTCGTTCGAAACTCAATTTGTCAACTTCCTAAAAGATAATGGAACTAAAAAAAGAGGAGATTAAGATATCATGTCAGGTTTGCACTTGACAATTATTGGGGCACCAGAAGGTATGCTTCCATTGGATCACCTGTTGTAAATTCAAGAACCAGAGTCCATCCCCGATAGTCTCCATCACCATGCCAAACTCCTTTCTGAGTTACGTCAAGTGGAAATGGCAAGCCAGCTAATGGTCCAGATGGCATAACTCCGAAAACGCCTCTTGTAATTATTATTCCCTTGAATGTTCCACCAACAAAATCTAGATTCCCCTCAGATATTGCTCTTCCTTCTCCAGTGATTGAGTTTATTCTATAGGTAGTAGTGCCTAGAGGTCCAGGTTGTTTTTCTAAATATACGCCTTCTCCTTCGACAATATAGGTTGTAAATCCAAGCCTAGCCTGGACAATGTATAGAGCGCCTTTCGTGCAGATCTCTATTATTTCACCGACAGGGGCTTCTCTTGTGATAGTAACAGGAATTTTCTTTCTTCCATTATAGCTAAAGGCTTGTGCTGGTCCAACATTTGAAGCTGCTATCATTACTACTAATAGTAGAGTAATGGCTACATAGAATGTTTTTTTATTCATTCTTATTTCACCTCCTCCTGATGGATTACTCCTCTGATTTGCTGATCGGAAATCTAGACCCGATCTTCGAAAACTAGTTAAGACTAGTAATCGTACATTAAATTGAGCTGGGTACAAAGGTAGGTACCCACTACATTTAGATGTGATCACCTTGAGTCGAGGGGCATTAGAAAATGCACTTAGGAATTTTGGAGTAACAGAAAAAGAGGCGGAAGTTTACATTTTCCTCGCAAAACGAGGAGCTCAAAAAACTGGTCACATCGCCAAGCAACTTAGGAAGAACAAGGGCTTAACCTATCGCATTCTAAAAAGTCTTCAAAAGAAGGGTCTAATCGAGGCAACCCTAGAATATCCAACT
>CAYFWY010000130.1:0-5070 GCA_964346895.1 uncultured Candidatus Bathyarchaeia archaeon
CTATCCTCTTTCGTCCATTCCAATCACATAGCAACCCTGCAATCAGCATGAAAATGCTGCCAATGATTGGTTCCATAATATCCATAACATTAAGTAGATTGGGCATATTTTCACTGAGAAAATGGGTTAAAATGTTTTTCTCAAATCTATCTACAAGGCAGAACATAAACCAAGAGACAAAATAGAGGAAAAAAGATTTATCACGCAGAATTGATGCGAAAGAAGCATTCTCTTTTAAAGGAAGAAATTCTTTGGGTTTCAAAAAGAATATAATTAGTCCGCTCCCTCTCCATATCGAGACGATTATTGAATTCACGGGCAAACCAAGAGTTAAAAATGGAATTGCAAGAAGAGGGGCGCTCAAATTGGTAATTAATAATATTATTCCACCGATTCGTCCCCTATTCTCGACAATTGTACATTCTGCAAAATATGCCAGACACGAGGGCATACCTGAACCGAATGAGATGCCTAGGAGAATTGCGGTGATTATGAGATGTGTTGGAGTGAAACTATTAAATAGGGAAGGTAGTGATGATGTAACTACTCCAGCAATTATCCATAAATAAAGAAAATTGATTATGCTAATTCTTTTTGATAAAATCGATCCAATTATTGCAGCTCCTACAGTGGATAAATAATAAGCTGCCCAAACAACAAAGTTCTGTTCATGTGTTACGGTGAGTCCATCCAGAATATTGTTTATCAATGTTAGTGTCATGTAGTACCACCCGAAAACATTGAGCAACAAGATGCAAACTGTGAAAAAGTCTCTCTGAGCGATACCAGATTCTCCCAAGAACTTCCGAAGCATTCTATGCACTACTCGTATTTCAAACTCAATAGTCTTTCAATTAAGAATTAAGAATTGAAAAACAAGATTATAGATCGACATTTTGTATATGTGTTGAACAAACCTTATATAGGGATACCTGTAGAACACATATACACGTGACGCAGATGCGTAAGAAACTACCAGTGAGATGGTTCTGGGGTTAAGTATTTCGACCATTCGGGCAGAAGCATTCCTCTAATTAGTATTTCTAAATATCTTCTATTATGTTTGATTCTTTCTATGCTGTTGTAAGCATCTTTGGCTAGCTCTTGCATAATTTGTTCTAGGCGATTGAATCCTCGTCCCTCATTGACAACCGCTGAAATCTTTTCAACGTCATTCTTGGTTTTTGTTTTTTTCTGAAGAAGATGGCTCAGTGTAGATTTAATCTCAGGGTTCTGTAAGGCATAGAGAATTGGTAGAGATAGATGTTCCTTCATGATTCTGTGCACCGTCTCTTTATGATCAAACATATCTATTAAGTCGTCTCTTAATATTACTAGCATCCCTAGGAGCCTACCGTATTCGCTGAGAGACTCAATTTCTTCTTCTGATCCCCCACCAAGAATGGCGCTGATGCGTGTATGAGCTTCCACATCCGCTGCTTTCTTTCTCACTACGCGGAGGTATTCTTCCGGTTTAATGTCCAGCCTTCCTCGAAATTGAAGTTCAAGTGCTTCTGCGTCTCCCAGCTCGAAAAATGTCCTTTCAATTATATTAATGACAAGTGCAAGTTTCTCTAGGGGAATTCCTTTCTCAACCGCTTTGTATAATAGTGCGAAGCCTTTGAGTAGCAACGCGTCTCCGACGAGCAGTGCTATATCTTTGCCAAACTTGCCTAGGACTGTTTGGCGTGATCCTTTGCTTTTGGATTGATCGATGATGTCGTCATGTATGTCTATGGCTCCGCTTATCACGATCATCGGAACAGCTACAGGAGTTGTTATCGTAGGATCGCCACCCACGGCTCCACATGTTAGAGAAAGCAGAGCGGGTCTAGCTAAGTCGTGCCAGTACTCAGTCATGAAGTACTTCAGGGCGTCACGGATATCTTTGCATTCTATTTCTTCTTCCAACACCGTTTTTCTAGCCATCTCTAGAGCTTCTCTTCCCTTATCTTCTAGAAGTCTCTGCACTTGTTCCTCTATCGCTTCTTGGCCGGAAGCTTTTTTCATCGTTATGCCTCTTTGATGTCTAGTTTTTTTAGTTGTTTATCCAAGAGATCGTAGTAAGTGTCGACGAGTTGTATTCCTTTTGACGTTATCTCGTACACTTTTCTTACTCGCCCTCTTTTCGTTGTTTTTTTACTTCTGACGTAGCCTTTGGCTTCCATAGAATTGAGGAGAGGGTATAAGGCGCCGTGCCTAATTTTCATTCCAAAAAGCCTCTCTGTCTTCTTGATGATCTTGTAGCCCCACATGGGTTCTGTCTGGATAAGCCTTAAAATTAGGATATCGAGAAAATTTCTGGTTATGCGTTGAACAATCTGTTTCTGGAAAGTTTCGGTCAAGATTTCCATTTCTCCATTAGCAGTATATCTTGAATAAGCGAATTTTGTTTATTTAAATTGCTTAACTTTCACCAAAGTTTGGTATGCTCAAGTATGTTTTTTTATTACTTTTGGTCGCACGAACCTTTATATCCGCGTTTAACCTATATGGACATGTAATATGTCTAAAAAAGGACATATTGTATATGGGTTGAACTGAAAAACTGTAGAGCAGAAATACATGAGGAAAATGAAATGAGACAAAAACTGAGAGAGGTCCAAATTAAACTCATGAGAGGCCTACTGGATCTCGTGATCCTCCAGTTTTTGAAAGCAGAATCCATGCATGGATATCAAATAATCACAAACATTCGAAAAAATTTTGGGGTTTATTTCGGTCCCAGCACCATCTATCCTCTACTCAGCGCCTTGGAAGAAAAAGGTTATATCAAAAGTCAATGGGACCTAAACAACGACCGACCAAGAAAGGTTTACTCTCTAAAACCTGATGGCCATAGTCTATTAAATGGAACTGAGGAATCTTTGAATCATATTTGCCGCAGGCTTACAAACATCGGGTTAAATAGGCTATACCTCAACGGCGATAATAACAATATTCTGAAAAACCCCAATGGTTGCCTCAAGGAACTAAGGGAACATTAGAGCATCTATCAGTCTCACCGTCTATTCGTGCATGGCTTAGCCCATCTTTTCTACATTTTTATCCAATTTTTAGCAAATCACAGTTTCCAACATACGTTTTTATCCCAGCGACATACATTTCTTTTCTCCCAAATCTCGCGAATATTCTTAAATCGATGGCATCAATAAATTGATTCTATGAATGAAAAAAAGTTTAGATTCGGTAAACAGGGCATAACAGGTGTGATTCGCTCACCTCATGAGGAAACTTCAGCCTGTGTTATTACCTGTCACGGCTTGTATAGCAACAAAGACAGCGAAAAATATGTTAGCATTGCCCATAGGTTATGCGCAGAAGGTCTCTCAGTTTTGAGATTTGACTTTAGAGGTTGCGGAGAAAGTGAAGGCCTTTTTAGAGATACTTCCTTAACCGGAAGAATGGAAGACTTGGAAGAGGCTTTAAATCTTATTCAGGAAAAAGGCTACGAAAGTGTAGGGGTGATGGGAAGCAGCTTAGGCGGAACAGTTGCGGTTTTGACAGCTGCAAAGGATAAGCGAGTTAAGGCGTTGGTGACTTGGGCAACTCCTTCCTGTCTAGACGAATTGGTTAAAGGTGAAGTAATCAAAGGTTTGGAAAAGCTTGGGCAAGATGCGAGTCGATATAATGTTTCCAAGGCTTTGAAAGATGTACATTGTCCGATCTTAGTTATTCACGGCAGTCTAGACAAACAGGTGCCTTCATTCAATGCTGAAGTTTTAAATGAAAACGCAAACAAACCAAAGAACATCCAGATAATTGAGGGCGCAGACCACAGGTTTACCAACCCCATCCACAGAAAAAGAGCCATTGAACTAACGCTAGATTGGTTCAGAAAGTATTTAAAAATCAAAAAGACGGGCTGAAGCAAATCACTTGTCGTACCCATTTATTAGTACTCAATTAATTAAACCTGGATGGAAACAACATGTCTGGAACTGAAACTCTCATACCCTACATAAAAGAAAAAGGAAAAACGGAACAGCCCACAATAATCGTAGACAGCCGTGAAGCAAGCACAGCACCGAAAATTGTCAAGGGACTTAAAGAGAATGGCGCCGAAATCAGCATACGAGCCCTTGAGAAAGGCGACTACGTCATCTCAGATTTGTGTGTCTTCGAAAGAAAAACTGTTCATGATTTCGTTTATACACTTACCAGACGATATCTATTTGAGCAGCTGTTCAAACTGAAGGAAGTCTACGCTAAACCCTTCTTGATTATAGAAGGTTACATGCCCATAATCTACAAGTTCAGCAAAATCCAGCCAGCCTCAGTGTGGGGAGCCATGTTCTCCCTCGCCAGACAAGGAATCTACTTGATACACACAAACAGCTACAAAGAAACAATAGACTTCCTCTACACCGCCGCAAAACAAGAACAAATCGTTGAGAAAAGAATTCCAGTCATTCACCCAGTAAAGAAAACTGAAACCCTAGCCGAAGCCCAAATATTCTTTTTGGCCAGCCTCCCAAACATCGGTCGAGAAAAAGCAATAGCTCTCCTAAAATCCTACCAAGCTCCCCTAAAAGCCCTAATAAACATAGACAGTTGGTCAAAAGACGTCCACGGTCTAGGGCCAAAAATCACCAAGAAAGTGGAGCGAGTTATCAACAAACCTTATGAACAATGAAACGCGCGCGCAATTACTAATGCCTTCTGGCTCTCCTTCGTATTATGAATCAGCTTCAAAGCCAAAAGCTTAATGGACATATGGATATGACTTTTTACGTATACTGGATCAATCATTCTTTGGCTTCTGGTATGATCTCTTGTAGATTACGAGGTGAGGATTCACGTTTGTTCTTCCATGAACCTTAAATAGCTCTTAATGTTTTAGATAGTAAATATAATAAATATTCCTGAGAACACTCGAATGTGTTCTTGATCTGCTCATTTGGACAAGCTAAAGGAGATTTGCTTTAGGCATGCCTGAGAAAGCGATTTTGTACGAAGATGTAGATGGAACCACATATGAGGTTGAACTGCCTTTAACCTCCTATGTTGATCCAGAGGAGATCAGGGAGGAGCTCGGCGTCCCTTCCTACGTCGACATGAATTATTTTC
>CAYFWY010000131.1:0-5007 GCA_964346895.1 uncultured Candidatus Bathyarchaeia archaeon
GAGAGCCTGTGGCCCCTTTGGGCCGCATGGGTTCGAATCCCATTCCCGGCGCCACCTTACTGATTGGGCACGCTTCGCGCCTCGACAAACTCGCGATCAATCCCTATTTTGAATGTGAAAGAAAAGCTTTAGGGTTGGTCTGTTACTTATCTTTTCTGAGATGTCAGCTAACCGCTCTGAGAAAAGTGAATCAGCTGCAAAAAAGGGGATTCTCGCAGGGGCTATTCTAACTGTCGTAGAGGTCACTGGAGGGCTGGTCTCTGGTAGTCTAGGATTATTGTCCAGTGCCTTCAACACTTTAACGGATTTTGTAGCGGCTGTTATTACATTTTTCGCGGTTAGGGAAAGCAGCAAACCTCCAGATGAGGTACATACGTATGGGCATGAGAAGATCGAGTCTGTTGCGGCAATTGGTGAGATTCTTCTTCTTTTCGCGGTTTGCTTGTGGATAGTTTACAATGCTTTTTCGAGATTAATGTCTGGAGGACGAGATATTGATTTTTTCTGGATAGCTGTGGGGACCAACTTTGTTTCGATCGTCGTAGACACGTTTGCCTTTTTGAACCTTAGAGTTTCTTCTAAAAAACATAAGAGCGATGCTATTGCGGCAGGTGCACTCCACTTCTTGAATGACCTGCTCATTGCAGTGGTTGTGATCGTCGGGTTGGTGTTTTATCTGTTCGGGGCTTGGTATGCAGACTCTATTGCTGCCTTGTGCATCGTTTGTTACATAGTCTATTCAGGCTTGAACGTGATTAGGAATTCCTTCGGCACGCTTATGGACGCAGCGCCTAAGGGCTTGTTAAACCAAGTGAAAGCTCAGATTCTTAGGGTAGACGGAGTCAAAGATTGCCATCACCTCAGGGTTAGAAGGGCTGGTTCAAAATTTTTTGTGGACGCTCACGTGGAGATCGAAGGGCAAACTCCGCTCAACAAAGCGCATTCCATAGCCTCGAGTATAGAAGAACAGATAGTAGAAGTCTTTCCAGACTCGGACATCTTGATACACACTGAGCCTCACACTGGTGATGATCCAATTGAAGTAATCAGAAACGCTGCCTCACAAATATCCGAGATCAAGGGCATACATGGAATAGCCGTTAAGACTATAGGGAAAAAGCTTAATGTCTCTTGCCACCTTGAACTCGAACCTGAAATTTCAGTGACATCTGCTCACGAAGTCGCTAACTGTTTGGAAGAGCGCCTCAACAAAGAACTCAAGAACGTTTCTACAATCATAAGCCATCTTGAACCAACCACCAAACTTGCAGAATCTGGCTACAAGCCAAAAGCATCTAGCAGGATACAGAAGCGAATAACAAAGATTTCTCAAAGTCTACCTGAAGTTCGATCCATTCATGAAATTCAAATCTTGACCTCTGGCGAGAGATACAATGTAACCTTGCACTGCACAATCGATAGCTCATTGACTCTAGTTCAAGCTCATGAGATCGCCACAAAAATAGAAGATAAGATCAAGAGGGCTGAACAAAAAATCGACCAAGTGATTGTACATTGTGAACCGGAAGAACTAAATGATTGACCCCATTTGAGAACATGCGTTAGATTAATCTTGTAAAGTGCACATTTTGGCACAGTTCGATGCGATAAGGATGCTACAATCTCGGTGTTGAGCGATTTATTTGCACTCGGGTTTAGTAGATAATTTGTAGGACCTTGTCGATTTTTCGGATTCTGTCTGTAGCATTACATGCGTCTTTGTGGTTTAACTTTCCTTTCTTCCTTAGATTGTCGAGTTTTTGGAGCGTCAAAAAGAGAGTATCAAAGGCATCTTTTGCGTTCAGATCGTTGTTCATCTTTGTTTCAAAGGCCAATAGGAGACCATCAACAAGTTTCTTAGCTTTCGCACTTGTTTCCTTTGATTTCGCTTTCTCGAGATTGCGAACCGTGCTCTTTAATAAATCTAGTTTTTGGCTTACTCTTTTCATCCTTTTGAGGGTGAAGTTCAATCTTTCTCTATAGTGTCCATAGATGAGAAAGAAGCGTATGTGCTCCCCAGTATAACCCGCTTTAACTAAATCATCAGGGTAGTAGACATTGTTCTTACTTTTTGGCATTTTCTTTCCATCGACAAAGAGATGCTGACCATGAAACCAGTAACGGGCAAACTCCTCTCCTGAAACCTCTTCAATAATTGCGATTGCATAGTCATGATGCCTAGCAAGATTGTCTATTCCTCCGCAGGCAATATCCACTGTGAAGCCCAAGTATTTGGTAATGGTAGCTGCGTCCTGAATGTTCCATGCCGGTCGACCTTTACCTATCTCTGTGTCCCAATAGTTTACGTCGCCTTCTTTGTAGCCATGCCATAAGATGAAGTCTCCTAGGTTCCATCTGTTTTCCGGATAGGTGTCCTTGTGGAAGCGTCGTTTCTTTTTTGGCCATTTACTCATATCTAGTTTCGATATTTTTCCAAAATTTTCGAATTTTAAAGGATCATAATACACATTGCGCCTACTTTTATGTTTGTAATAGTATACGCGGTCCGTTTCCAGAAGAGTCTTGATAAGTTTTACTGCTTCCTCCACTGCAGTAGAAGAGCACACCATCATGCATGCGCTGTATGTTGGACTTCTGATTCTTAGGAGCTGAGAGTCCCCTAAAAAAAATTTCCTATTTCTTTCGGCCAATTCCTTCACTGATATGTGTTTCTTTTCAGCTTCGACTATGGCCTTGTCTTCAATATCGGTTAATGTTATAAGTCGTGTTACATCGTAACCCAAGTATTCCAGGTAACGTTGAAGTAGATCCTCATAGAGGAACGTCCGATAGTTTCCAATATGGGGCTTTCGGTAAACCGAGGGACCACAAGTGAACATTTTTATCTTTCCATTTTTTCGTGGTCTGAACTGTTCAATTCTTCTTGATAAGGTGTTGAAAACTTTAAGCAAAAACCTTCACGCTCTTCTGTTCTTTGACTCTAGCAATCAAAAAAACGTATTAATTTTTCGCACGCTTTGGTTATATCCGGACATGAACTAACGCTAGTTTGATATAAGTCTTTGTAGGTGATAATTGTAGGAGAATTTCCATGAAGCTAGTAGATGTTCTTGAAAAACTTTCAAACGCTTCCGGCGTGGCGGGAAGAGAAGAGAAAATTCGAGACTTAATGAAGGAGTTGCTGAAGCCAAACGTTGATGAGATTAAAGAGGACAAGCTTGGAAACATCTTCGGCGTCAAGGTTGGAAAGAAAGATGCGCCAACTGTTATGCTTGCAGCCCACATGGATGAAATTGGGCTCATGGTCAAAAACATAACAAAGGAAGGTTTCCTCCAATTCGTAAAAATTGGAGGAATAGATGACCGCATTCTCGTCGCACAAAAAGTTATCATTCACACGGATGAAGGATCCATAGCAGGAGTTATTGGTTCTAAGCCACCACATATCCTCAAGGAAGAAGAGAAAAAGAAGGTCATCGAAGCAGACGACCTTTTCATCGACGTCGGAGCCAAAGATAAAAAAGGCGCACAACAAATGGGTGTTCGAGTGGGAGACGCCGTAAGCTTCGATATCAAATTCACTCGAGTAGGAAAGGACGCCGTAATTGGAAAAGCCTTTGACGACCGAGTTGGATGCGCAACCCTGGTTGAAACGATGAGAAAGCTACCAAAGATTGACTGTACAATCTTTGCTGTAGGGACTATACAAGAAGAAGTGGGCCTAAGAGGAGCCACCACAGCCGCTTTTCAATTGTACCCTGATGTGGGTATAGCATTAGAAGCAACAGTGGCAGGTGACATCCCTGGAGTAGCAGAAGGAGAAGCACCGGCAAAAATGAGAGCGGGACCCACCTTAACTGTAGCGGATGCAGGCCTAATCACTCATCCAAAAGTGCTAAGGTTGTTAATTGATTCGGCAGAGGAAAACAAGATTCCCTACCAAGTTGAGACCGGTATTAAGGGTGCAACAGACGCGGCGAAAATCGCTCTAACCAAAGAAGGTGTGCCTAGTGGAATAATATCTGTCCCAGCACGTTACATCCACAGTCCAGCTTCTCTACTGAGCCTAAAAGATTTGGAAAACGCCGTTAAGCTCACCGTCGCAGCAGTCAAGAATGTTCCCAGATATCTTTAGATGAGTTCCTCAACCAAGAAAGGGACACTTATGAAAAAAGGCTTTAGGTTTTTAGAACACACCGCCGACGTTTATGTTGAGGCATATGGAAACAGCCTGGAGGAAGCCTTTGAAAACGCAGCCATGGCCTCCTTGGAAGTCATGACTGATCCTGAGAAAGTCGAAGCAAAAATTGAGGATGCCCTTGAGGTAGAGGCGACTGATGAATATGCTCTTCTTTATAACTGGCTGGAAGAGATCTTGGTCAAGTTTGAACTAACCGGCAAACTTTACTCTCGTTTCAAAATATCCAGCATAGAAAAAACCCCAGTGGGTTGGAAGCTGAAGGCGAAAGCGTGGGGAGAGCCCTATGATCCAGAGAAGCATCCATCAAAGATCGGAATAAAATCTATAACCTACCATCAAATGGAAATAGTGAAAAAAACAAAATCCGTAATCGTCAAGTTCATTCTCGACGTCTAGCTAAATCTACACAAAAGGCCACATATTCTACACCATCCCCCTTGTCGAAAAATGCATGCATGTAGATCTATCAGAAATCGTTGACTACGCGCATGCATGCACGAAGATTTTCCCTGCCCTAATTGCGGAGTCATTATATCTCCCGAAAATGAAACAGAAGAAGTTTATTGCACTCTAGAAACGAAAGTCAGAGACAAAGCTTCAGAAGAATTGGGGATTCAATGCAGTAAGTGTGCAAACCAAATCTGGCTAACCGTTTTCCCGATTGTCGATATAGATATGAATGTATGAATTAGGTAGATTGTTTGAGGTATTGCACGCGCGAATTACAACCGAAGAAAATCTATGAAATTGGATCTTAAGTGACCGTATTTTCGCTTAGTATCTTCTTCTCTGTTGGTAGTCTCTTCTTCCGCCGTATCTGGGTCGTCTGTAGGGTTGGTATCGTC
>CAYFWY010000132.1:0-4863 GCA_964346895.1 uncultured Candidatus Bathyarchaeia archaeon
ACCAACAGAATCGATAGAAAAATCGCTGAAAGCCTCCTTAAAATTCGGCCATTTCCTGTCAATTATTCTCCAACTGAGCCCTCCCTGAAAGATAATCCTAGTCATGTTCTCAAAATAGCCTGTGTTCCCAGGTCGACTATTCCGATACATCCAATCAGGAGGAGCCCATTGTTGACTCACAACCTCACCTCTTCAAAGAGAATATTTTTATTCCTTCATTTGTCTTTTCCCTTTTACGGTACGAACATGCGCGCGGTTCTCGAATTTACATTCTTTTCCTAATTAGAAGGCATAGCGATCGATTTCGCGATGTCATAGGAAACCTTGTAGTCGAGTATGCCTTTCGGAGACTCTACCGCTAGTTTAAATAGCTCTGCTTCAATCTTGCTCTTGAAAGGACCTATCGCAAGAGCACCAATTCCCAAGATACCTGAGAGAAAATCTACACCGTCATCGGTGGGTTTCAATCCTTCAACCCCTAGAGGAGGAACAGCATTAATGTCTCCAACAACCTTGCATCGCTCGCCATAATCCTTCAAAACACCAATAGGCAGCAATTGAATCCCCGCAGCACCAGCCGACAAAATGATGTCAGCTTGCTTAATTGCTTCACCAATTTCATCAGGAATACTTGCCTGAGCCCCGCAAGCCCTCTTTTTTTCAATCTCCTCATTGATTTTGTTAGCAACTGCGGTTGCTCTCTGCAGTTTTCGTGATGTAACAATAACGTTAACACCTTCCATAGCGTAAAGACGAGCAGCAACTTGTCCAACAGGGCCTGTTCCCGCCAAAACCGTAGCGTTTTTTCCGTTGAAGTCGCCGAACCTCTTTTTGAAGAGGGCCAGAGTCTGCGCCACAGCTGCTGATGCGGTTGTGTATGCTCCTCTAGGGTCCACAATAACCGTGAGTTCGAAAGGTGGAAACATGGTCTTTTTTGCAATTTTCAAGATTTTAAGGGCTTTTTCCATATCTTGACCTCCGATGAAAATCTTGGTGTGTTTTGCTCCTTTTGGACCACGTGGAAACATTGCATCTTGAATGATTTTTCTTGCCTCATCAGCTTCAACATTGCTATACGAAAGAATTTGTGCATCTGGATACAAGTCAATTGCTGTCAGTATGTCGAAAGGACTTGTGTGTTTATCTGTATCTAAAAATATGAAAACTGTTTTTTTAGCTGATTTGGACAAATGGTTCACCTCAAACATTTAGTCAAAGTATCCAATTACTCTTAAGGTTCGTTTTAAGAGTTATGCAAGGTAGTATGTAGACAATCAATAAAATTAATAGGGTGCAATAAGTAAGTAAGTTTTTCAAAGCGGGGTACATCATGCCTAGATTAAAGGTTTCACTCTTAACCGGTAGAACGATAGATCAAGGCAGAGGAAAGGAAATGGGCAAACTATCCAAAGAATACCTGGAAAGCGTTGTGCTTTGTCAAATGGACCCTGATGATATGAAATATTTGGGAGTAAATGAAAATACTAATGTTAAAGTCACCACAGATTTTGGTTCAGTTGTCCTCAAAGCCGTGAAATCTGTTAGAGCTCCTCATCCTAAAGTTGCTTTCATTCCATACGGTCCATGGGCAAGTCTCATCATGAACCCTCACACGCATGGAACAGGCATGCCCTCCCTGAAAGGTATACCTGCTGAAATAGAACCAGCAATCAACGAATACGTGTTAGGCTTAAAAGAGCTACTCAAACAGTTTCGCAAGGGGGCGTGAGTATGACAGTTATTACTGGAGTAACCTGTCCAGTTTGCGGCACCTTTTGTGACGACATTGAGCTTGTCGTGAAAGATAATGTCATAACGGATGTCAGAAAAGCATGCGCCATGGGAGCTGCAAAGTTCACGGGATACACAACTCACCGAAATTTGAAACCTCTCATTAGAAAAAACGGTGAATTAGTTGAGACTTCAATGGATGAAGCTGTTGAAAGAGCTGCAAAGATTCTGGCAGACGCCAATTACCCAATTTTGTACGGTTGGAGTAACACGAGTTGTGAAGCAATCCGTGTGGGTTTGAAACTGGCTGAAGAAGTCGGGGGAGTCATTGACAACACCTCCACTGTTTGTCACGGGCCATCAATTCTAAGTGTTCAAGACGTCGGCATTGCATCTTGCACCTTAGGACAACTTCGGCATCGAGCAGATCTCATCTTCTATTGGGCAAGTAACCCTTGGGAGGCTCATCCACGTCATATAGAGAGGTACACCATGTTTTCGGATGGCAGATTTCAAAAGAGCACCTGGAGAGGCTATCTTTCACGCTTGAGAGGTATTATTTCAAGAAAGAGATTTCAACGAGCTGCAAACTTGGTCTTGAGACGTGACGTATTCGCTGCCCCGAAAATTGAACAACGTCTACCTTATAGCATGTCTCAAAAGAAAAGGAAAATGGTTGTAGTGGACGTTCGGAAAACCCGTACCGCTGAAGCAGCTGACTATTTCCTTCAAGTTGCGCCCAACAAGGATTATGAGCTGTTACAAGCATTTCGTATGCTCATCAGAGATGAAGAACTTGATGTCGAAGAGGTTGCAGGAGTTCCCGTGGAAATCCTTGAAGAAGTAGCTGACGTTATGGTGGGGTGCGAGTTCGGTATCTTGTTTTTCGGATTAGGTTTAACAATGAGTACAGGGAAACTTCGGAATGTTGACGCAGCCCTCAGCCTAACTCGGGACCTAAACCAACGCACAAAATTCCTCATCATGCCCATGCGAGGACACTTCAACGTCACTGGAGTAAATATTGTGTTTACTTGGCAAACCGGATATCCATACGCCATCGACTTTTCTCGCGGCTATCCCAAGTACAATCCAGGTGAAACCTCTGTGATAGATATACTCTGCCGTGACGAGACTGACGCCAGTCTCATAGTTGCGTCAGACCCGGTTGCACATTTTCCACGGAGTGCCGCACAAAATCTGGTTAAAAACCCTCTCATTGCGGTTGATCCAGAGGTGACTCCGACAACTCTGATGGCAGACGTCGTATTTCCTTCAACTTTCGTAGGAATAGAGACAGAGGGAACAGCCTACCGTATGGATCACGTTCCCCTTCCCTTAAAGAAGGTAGTGGAACCTCCAGAGACCTGTCTTCCAGACGAAGAAATACTGCAGAGAATTCTTCACAATGTTCTGAAATTAAGGAGGAACTCAAACTGACAGAACTTATCGTCAAGAACGGGATTGTTTACGACCCCCTCAATCGCATAAACGGCGAAAAAATGGACATTGCCATAGATTATGGAAAAATTGTGGAAAAAGTCAACGAGAAGAAGGCAGAAATTATTGATGCTTCGGGAATGATGGTGATGCCTGGTGGAGTTGACATCCATTGCCACATCGCTGGCGCCGAAGTGAATTCGGGGCGCCTTCTTAGACCTGAAGACCATGTTAAGGATGTGGAAGCGAAAACGGCTCTAACCAGATCCGGTGTTGGATACTCAATTCCCTCAACATTCACGACGGGCTACCGTTACTCCAGAATGGGTTACACAACCGTAATGAACCCTTCAATGCCTCCTCTCGAAGCCCGCCACACCCATGAAGAACTTGACGACACACCTATGGTGGATAAAGCCAGTTACCCTCTGTTAGGAGATTGGTGGTTTGTTCTAGAACATTTGCGAGATAATATGATAGACGAGTGTGCCGCCCACATAGCATGGATGATGAACGCTACGAAAGGATACGCCATAAAAATCGTCAATCCAGGCGGTTTAGAAGCTTGGGGGTTCGGGCGAAACGTCAAAAACCTTGACGACAATGTTCCGTACTTCAATATCACACCAAGAGAAATCCTTCGCGGTTTATGTAAGGTAAACAAGCTTCTGAAGATGCCACACACAATTCACGTTCATACAAATAACCTTGGAAAACCCGGGAACTATGTTACAGCATTGGAGACAATGAAGTGCGTGGAAGACTTGGCTGAAGGAAACCGACCGATCTTACACGTCACTCACGTTCAGTTCTGCGCCTTTAAAGGTTCCGACTGGCAAACTATGAGTTCTGGGGCAGAGGAAATTGCAAAATACGTTAACCACCATGAACATGTAACCTTGGATATGGGGCAGGTAATTTTTACTGATACGACCACCATGACAGCCGATGGACCTTTTCAATACGGTCTTTACACTCTGACTGGAAACAAATGGGTTAACCACGACGTAGAAACTGAAACATCCGCCGGCATTGTACCATTCAGATACAAACGTAAAAGTGCGGTTCACGCGACTCAATGGTCCATTGGGCTTGAACTCGCTCTTCTAATCAAGGACCCGTGGAAAATTTTCATGACCACCGATCATCCTAATGGTGGCCCTTTCATTGCCTACCCAAAAATTATTGCATGGCTTACGAGTCAGATTGCTCGAAAGAAAACGTTCGATCGGATAAGTAAGAAGGCGAAACGAAAAAGTCTTCTTGCTAGTATCGATAGAGAACTAAGCTTTTACGAATTAGCTATTGTTACTCGCGCTGGTCAGGCAAAGGCTCTCGGTCTAACGCAGAAAGGTCACCTTGGAGTAGGAGCAGACGCCGACATCGCAATTTACAATATAAACCCAGATTATGTTGATCCTTCTAGAAAATTCAAGGCGGTTAGAAAGGCTTTCGAAGGGGCCAAATATACAATTAAAGGCGGGGAGATCGTTGTGAAGGATGGACAAGTTGTAAGGCCTGTTTTTGGAAAAACTTTCTGGGTCGACGTGAAAACTTCGCTCCCCAAGGAAGTAAATGATGACATAAAACAAAAATTCCGGGAGTACTGGACTGTAGAATACGAAAACTACCCCATTCCAGACAGCTTTATACATGTTCCAGCTCCAATCACAATCAAAGCGGAGGTCTGAA
>CAYFWY010000133.1:0-4766 GCA_964346895.1 uncultured Candidatus Bathyarchaeia archaeon
CGAACAATTTTAGCGCCCGCAACCAATCTTTCTTTTGAAAAGGCATCCTTAGACTCAGCAAATCCCTCCAAACGGGAGACAAGGCTGAGCTTCACGCTAAATCGAGGCTCCTACGCAACCGTTCTCTTGAGGGAATTCATGAAACCCCGAGACCTAATAAAAGCGGGTTTTTGAAGGATTTTTTCGTTTTTTATATGCCTTCTACTTTCGCTTGCGGAAAAGTTTCACGTCGTCTATGTCGGTGACGTACTCGAAACCGACTTCTAGGAGGCTGCAAGCTTCATCCAAAGATTTGGCAACTCTAACCGTGAATTCGTCTGTTGTTTCTTTGAAGATCGTTTCGGCCAATTGAACGTATAGTAGGGTGTCTTCGATTTTCTTGTGGCCTAGAAATTCTTTGACGTAAAGTATGTCTTTGGTTTGATGGTAAAGCATTGTGGCTTTCCAGTGCCGGAGCGTGTGGAAGGTTATTCTAATCAACCTAGGATTCTGAAGTTTTCTGACTATGACTTTTCTCGTTTTGAGGAAACTTGACCTCTTACTGGAAGCGGCACTGTCTCCAAACACCTTCATGCTTCTTCTAGGTAACGCTTTAAGCATGTGAATCAGTCTGGAGCTAACCTTGAATATTCTTGGATTGCCGCCCTTTTCTGGCTTGTTCAATGTTATGGTTCTGTTAATGAAATCTATGTCAGTCCATTCCAGCCTATTAGCCTCCCCTGACCGCATAGCCGTTTCCTTTATGGTTTGAAGGAAGTTGCCTGTCTTCTTTCCGCATGCAGGTTTATGCATACTGCATACGTTTTCAGAAGTTGAAGATGAAGCCGACTAGTTGCGAGTGTTTTATCTCGCAGATAACATCGATCAATGTGAGGCTAGAAATAGCGCGCGCAGCCAAGCATAAACACCCTTCAGATTGTCATGCCTTAGTTCTTGAGGGAAAGCTGGTTGATGAGAAAGTAGGTGAGATCAAAAAGGGTATGTACTGCTTTTTTCCAGCAAATGTAGAACATGGACCTGAAGAATTGGAAGCAGGCACTGTTCTCTTCTTATACGCCAATGGACCACTACAATAACAATAAAAGAACGATTTAAGCTAACACTTTGAGGTTAGTCCGCGCGCGCGCGCGAACGTAGGAAAACTGGCAAATCCTAGTCCGTTAAACCGAGGCTAAAGTGAAGGAAAACAAGACAGATGAAACTCGCTATAGGGATACTCAGCATAGCCACAATGATTTTCTGGATAATGATCATCATTTTCTCTGTCACAGCTGTCTACTCAGTTACGAAGTTAGTTGTAAGTTTTGGAGAGGTTGAAATGCTTCCCTCCAGCCAAGGCATCACTTTTTCCGTACCCTTCTCCATAAACAACGATGGCTATTATGAACTAGCGGATTTAAACCTGACAACCTGCGTCACAGATCCCGATGGAACAATACTAGATCAGTCCGAAACCTTCATCCCTTCAATACCACCAGGCACCAATGTTAATGAAACCCACAAAGTTCTCATAAACCTAGATACTCTCATGTCAATAGATTACATCCCCCTCCTGCTAAACGACAGCTCCTTCGAAGTAGAATTCTTTGGTAGCCTCAATTTCGCCAGAGTCGTCCCAGTCCAGCTTTCGACGAACACAACGATATCTTGGGGAGCTCCCTTCGCCCACTTCTCTGTTGGAAGAATCTCCGTTTCCAGTCATAACCGCACTCATGGCGAAGTATCAATACCTGTAAGTTTCGAGAATCACGCTATTCTTGATCTAAAAGGAACCTTGAAACTGGAATTTTACAGTGATCCACAGGAACAGATAGCATTTGGACAGACAGACATCAATGTCCCATCGCAGCAAAGCTATAATGACATAATTAACGCATACCCGAGGGAACAAGACATCTCAAGAATAAGCAGCAGCGGAGACGTGCACGTGATTTTCGAGACTCCAGCGTTTGTGGTGGATTGGTGGGAACCATATGGTTGAACTAAACGCGAAATTAATCATGAAAAAAGCAATTCCCAGAGTTCTCAAGGCTGCAGTGTGGGGCGCGTTCACATATATACTCGTCTATCACCTGCCGATGATGCTATACCCCAAGGATATAATTCCTTTTGATTACACCCCTCAGCTGCTTGACTTCGCGATAATAGCCGTCTTCTTCGCCGTGGTAAGGCAACTCTTCTCCGGAACCATTGTAGGATGCGGCTTTGGAATAGCACGAGCCATTGTTATTATTGCCTACTTTTTCTCTATCTCAGACGGTGGCGTTTTCAGCGTAGCGTTACCAATTTCGGAAGTTACTATCAACGTGGCAGTTGATATCAAGTTTCTTCTCTTGATGATCGTCTCGGTGAATCTGTTAGATATCGCGAAAAATCTTCTTCAAGCCATAGCCCTCCTTACCAAAAAGTCAACTGACATCGACCTCACAGAAGCCAGAAGAAAACATTGGTCACGACTCGGTGGTAAATTGTGAGGAGACTAAAGAAATCCCTAATCTTCTCTTCGTCAATTCTTCTTCTGACGTTAGAGGTTTTTGTTTATCCTGTTTTTCCCCTTTCCTTCAATGGGAAGCTCGAAACAGTTGCCGAATCACTTCTCTTCCCACAAGCCAGGATCTCTTATGGAAGCCCCGTTTTTCAGAAGGGATTGTCTTACGAGTCTTGGTCCAGTGATGCCTTCAGCAGTCCTGAATCCGATGAGTCTCTACGTCTCTTAACTGAAACGAACACGGAGTGGATAGCAATTTGTCTCTCATGGGTACAAACCAACACCACATCGTATGACATTCGTCCCAACCCTAACCGCACACCAACTACCGCCTCAGTTAAACATGCAATAACACAAGCCCACAGTTTAGGTCTGAAGGTTATGTTGAAACCCATGGTTGATGCAATCGAAAGGGAAGAGCTTCGACCATATCCCGTATGGAGAGGTGAAATTCAGCCATCTGGTGAGTGGTTTGAGAGCTATTCCAACTTCATCAACTTTTTCGCCGAGTTTGCTGAACAAAATGATGTGGAACTCTTCTCAGTTGGATGCGAATTTAAAGAGACAACCCGAGAGAAAGAGCAATGGGAAAGGGTTATTGCAGGAGTGCGAGAACGCTACTCCGGCCCCATAACATATGCTGCTGACTGGACCAACTACAAAAACATTGACTGGTGGGATTCTGTGGACTATGTGGGAATAGACGCCTACTTTCCGTTATCGCTCTTTAAATATGATCCCACCTTTGAGGAGTTGAAGATTGCTTGGACCAACCACGCAGACGAGATTGAAACGTGGCTCTCAACACTAAACAAGCCGGTAATCTTCACAGAGATCGGCTATCGAAGCGGTGATGGAACAAGCATGGCTCCATCAAACTATTGGTCTGACATGCCCGTTGATCTCCAAGAACAGAGAGACTGCTACGAAGCAGCCTTCCAGACACTGTGGAACCGAAACTGGTTCTACGGCTTCTATTGGTGGACTTGGATATTCGACCCCGAAAAAGGGGGACCTAACGATTCCTTCCACACTCCGCAAAATAAGCCGGCCCAAGATGTCATTACCCAGTGGTATTCTCTGGACAGACAGGTTGCTATTATAGATCAAACCTTCACAAGTGCCGAGAAAAGTAGTGTCAACGAAGTCCAGTCAGTCGGTTTCCATGTCAGATGGGAACACAACAACACCGACGTGGTCGATGCTAGAGTCTATGTGAACGGAACGGAGCACGTAACGAACAGAACTGGATGGATAACCTTCAATGTGGCATATGATACTGTTGGTAAACGCTCATGGACCGTCACAGACCTTCAGCATCCTGAAGCGAGTAGATACATAATAACCGTTGAAAGTCCCTACATCATCTGGGATAAAGTTGTCGTTAATGTGGAAGTCGACTCGACTAAGTTTGGGGTGTCAAAGGTGAGGGTGAGAGTCGTCTACGCTTATGATGAAGCTTCTGTGACGGGCGCAACTACATTAGTAAATGGAGAACTATGCGAGGAGATCGAACCCGGCGTCTACGAGATCGAAATAGATTCTTGGAGCCCCTACCAGCAGATGAGAATTCAGACTGATGCCTCAGACTCGCCGGGGGAAACTTGGACGACCTCAAAGCTTCATATCATGAACATCCTCTTATATCTCGCAATCTTTGTAGCAGTGTTTGTAATAATTGCCCTGCTCGCAAAACGACGAAATCGCAGTTCCAGTCAGCCTGTTGAATGGATGAACGAAGATGTTGTTTATCAAGCTAAAGAATTATTATAGGGAAAGTTGACCGTTTACCATTCATATTGATGCTAACGTTTTATTCTATTTTTTCGCGCGCGCGCAACCATGGTTGGATCAAGTCTTTGTTCTAAAATTGAGGACTCCAGTTTATTTTTCTGGAGGCTATTCGCACATTCATGCACCATTTGATAAGAAAGATCTTACAACCTTTGACGGAAAAAAAGTGCTAATTAAGCACCCAAGACTTTGTTGTGGCGAACTAAGCTGATTTGATTTTAAGGGTTCTACCGTATTTTAGGGCAACAACTGACGCTACCAAGCACAAGGCGACTCCGTACACATTATAGAAGATCACCCAATTCACAGGTGCCATTGTCGTTGAGATTAGAATTCCATAGAATCCTGTTGAGCTGGCGTGCATCAAGATAGCCAAGAACACGCTGTCAGTATTAGAGTAAACCCAAACGATCAACACTCTTAACGCCACAACATGCAAACAAAACCCAAAGAAATAGGGCAGCCAATATCCGCCAAAAGTATT
>CAYFWY010000134.1:0-4744 GCA_964346895.1 uncultured Candidatus Bathyarchaeia archaeon
AAAACTTTCTATGCGTACCAATATGACCCACGAGCCATAAGAGGAGTAACCACAAAGATTCTTAAATTTCTATACGAAGAAGAACTGATCGAAGTAAGCGGCGAAAACGTTTATGCCACCAGATTTGGAAGAAGAGTCTCTGAACTCTACATCGACCCTGTTTCAGCAGTTATAGTCCGAGACTCCCTTCAAAGCCGAGCACCCAAACTCACAGACTTGAGCTTCCTCCACATGATTGCCCACACACCCGACATGTTTCCGAAGCTTCGGCCCTACTCACAAGAAATAGATAGCCTAGCTTTGTTCGTTGATGAACATCGAGAAGAATTTATGTTTGAGGTGCCAGACGAATGGATGGACAGAATTGCCTACGAAGAATTTCTGGGAGAAGCCAAACTGGCTTGGGTACTGAACGCCTGGATAGAAGAAACAACCGAAGACGAAACAATCGAGAAGTTTCGAGTTCAGCCTGGAGACCTCTACCGCCTCATCTCAACATCAAAGTGGCTCCTTCATTCCTCACACGAACTAGCTTCACTCTTCAACCACAAGGATCTTATTCCACACCTCGCCAGACTCGTGGAAAGAACTGAAAAGGGAGTGAAAGCCGAACTGCTTCCGCTCGTCAGACTAGAGAGAGTAGGAAGAGTACGAGCACGCATCCTCTACAACTCGGGCTTAAAAACTATCACGGAACTTAGAAAAGCGCACCTCAAGAAAATAACTAACCTACCCCTCATTGGACCCAAACTAGCCAAGAAAATAAAGGAACAAGTGGGCGGATTCGTTAAAGCAGAAGAATGGAAAAAACTGAAGAAAGAAGAAACCGCGGAGCAACGAGCCATAACCGAATACTAGTCTGCCAACCCTCTAGCTTTTCTCTCCCACTTTGTTGTCTCGACAACTAACTCAACCTGCTTTAAAGTTGTACCCAGATAGTTATGCGGATCCAACGCTTCATCAACTTCCTTTTCGCTCAACATTTTATGCAAGGTACCGTTTTCAAGAAGAACTTCTTTAAAGGGTCTTTTTTCAACATAGCTTTCAATCGCCAATCCTCTAACGAGTTGATGAGCCTTTTGACGATTAATCCCCTTCCTCGCCAACGCCAGCATAACCGCCTCCGACATCATCCGTCCCTGCGTTAACTCCATATTTTTCAGCATCTTTTGTTCATCAACCTGCAATCCCATCAAAACGTTCGTCATCAAAGCAAGCATATAATCGATGAGGATACATGCTTCAGGAATTATGAATCGCTCAGCAGAGGATTGGGTTAAGTCTCGCTCATGCCACGTAGGAACGTTTTCTAAAGAAGGTATAACAAGGCTTCGCATAATCTTTGCCAATCCGCAAACCCTTTCACAAATCATGGGGTTACGTTTGTGAGGCATTGTTGAACTGCCAACCTGCCTCTTCCTTTCAAAAGGCTCAAAAACTTCTCCTATCTCCGGCCTCTGCAATTCTCGAATTTCAGTGCCCATCTTATCCAGTGAAGATGCGATTATGGCCAAGACGCAAACGAATTCAGCGTAGCGATCCCTTTGTACGATTTGCGTGGAAATCTCAGCTGGTTTGGCGCCTAATCTTTTCATGACAAGCTCTTGTACCTTGAATGCGTGTGGACCTAAGCCAGCTTGAGTCCCAACAGCCCCACTCATCTTTCCAACTATTAATCGCCCTTTACATTCGTGGAGGCGTTGAAGGTGTCTAGCTACTTCCCTTGTCCAGATAGCGAACTTGAATCCCAACGTGATAGGTAGGGCATGCTGGCCGTGAGTTCGACCGATCATCATGGTTTTCTTATATTGTTCCGCTCTCTTGATCAGAATACTCTCTAAATCATCTACTTTTTTTTCAATTAGATTCAGAGCCTCTTTCAGTTGAAGGGCAGTTGCCGTGTCCAGAATATCAGAGCTAGTGGCTCCGAGGTGAACGTAGGCCCCGCTTGGTCCACAGGCTTCAGCCAATGCTTGAACCAACGCCATAACATCATGTTTAATTTCTCGTTCAATTTCTTTCACACGACTCAACTTAACATGTTTTGTCGATGCCATTTCCACAATCTTTTCGGCATCCCTTCTCGGGATTCCTCCAATTTCACTCTGCGCCCAAGCTAGGGCTGCCTCTACTTCTAGCATCTTCTCAAGTCTATTCTCCTCGTCAAAAACTTTCCTCATTTCAAGCGTTCCATAACGACCTGTGTCGATTGGAAGAACAGGCAACTCCGCTCTCCTCCGGAAACGATACATAAGTGTGTTAATAGCATTATTTTGTTACATAAGTAACTTTTCAGGGTATGTATGCTTATCCTTGTTCAGTGGCTCTCTGCAAGCATGCATGCATATCGCTATGAGTCACATTTTTTCTTTGAAGATTTGCTGGCTTCACATAGAACCACCCTCTAGGTCTGAGTTGAGTTTTGGAGCGGTTCAGGGACCCAGATAAACTCCTTTTTCATTTTCCAAATTCACTAAAGAATATATAGATTTGTCTTTCAGGTGCGAACTCTTGATCTACAGGCTCACCATTAATTTTTTAAGAAAATTAAATTCACAGCAATCGCAACTTAAGTGGCCCTGCATCAGCTGGTCCAGTTCCTAAAGTCGGAGAGAGAATTGCTTCAATTAGACACCATCTTTCAAGTGGTTGTCGCCCTGGCAAGATAAGTTCGACGGAATACTTTCCATAATTGTCGGTGACAGCCCGACCTATCGCCAGTTCACTGCGGCTATCAGTTGTTAGCAAGCGAGCGCATACTTTCCCTCCTACAACTGGACCATCATCGGTAAGTGCCTGCCCACTCACGATGACGCGTCCACCGGAGAGATCAGCAGACATTTTCAAAGTAGATTTGCGCACAGTATGGGCAATTCCCGTCACTCCACCGAAGGGAACAAAAGTACAACCGCGTTTCACCCAAGCTTCTAGACTAACTATCGGTGGTGCAATACCCTCACCATGCATAGCATCCTCAAGCATGACTCCATCCTCCGCCTCTAAGATTGCCTGTCCTTTGATGGTTTCATTAGGCTCAAGCCAAAATCGATAAGGCTCCACCGTCAAATTAAATCGCGCGCGCGTGCGCACTGGGTTTGGTTTTGGGGACTGAAATTTAGTACAAAAAAGAAAAATGGTTTCTTCGTTTTATACGAGTTTTACTGCTTCTTCTCTAGGGACAGCTACAAGTGTTTCAGAGGTCACCCACTCTGAAATCCCAATAGCCATTTTCATCGCTTCCTTTTCGCTGTCAGCCTCAAAAATAACGACTGCATCATAACGTCCAAGTGTCCAGTACCAATTCAGCATGTTTATGCCCTGCGCCTTCCAATCCGCAACTATCTTTGCCGTATCGCCAATCTCTTTCTTGTCAGGCGGTTTTCGGAATTTAGCCAGACTTACAAAAATCAATTTTCTCACCTCAAAGTGATTGTGCATTTAATAGGATATTAGTGTTTTCGCAATGCCAAAAAAAGAAAGAGATTTAATGGTTGTTGTTACCGTTGCCATTTTCTCCTTTTGATTACGTGTGCGCGCGCACGCATTGAGTTGTCTACTGGGGCTCCGGGATCTTAAGATTTGAGAAGATTCAAGAAACGCAGCTGCAAGAAACCCCGTACCACGCGCCTCAACGTGGAAGATCCCGCAGCCCTTTCAGTCTTATGTGCAGCGCATACTCCAATTTTTTCCTAATCATACGTTTATTTGGTGCTTATTTAAAATGTTGTGACTGTGGCACAACAGCAACATAAACTTAAATACGTTCGACGCTTGAGTAGTTTTTGCGCGCAGCGCACATGGCGAGGAGATGCAGGGGTTTTTTCACCATCCCCTTTCATGCGTGCATGCATGATGCCACAACCAAGCCTTTACATGACTTTGCGTCCCTCTGCCATCCTGCGCGCGCGCTGCGCATCGCTCCTAAAGAGATTTAAGCCAAAAATGTGAAGGTGCACATGAAAAAATTAATTTAATACACTGGGAGGTGAAAATCCATGGCAAAGGATCTAGTCTGTGGCATGTATGTAAATGAGAAAACAGCAAAGTACAAGACGACACATAAGGGAAAGACATACTACTTTTGTGCACCAGGATGCCAAAAAGCGTTCGAAGCAAATCCACAAAAGTACATCGAATAGTCGTAGAAGGTGCTTGCATCACACTCCACAAACTGCCTCAGCGCGCGCAAAAATCTAAAATGGAATCAAATTTAGGAAATACCCGAGACGAGGAATGAAAAATGGCGAAATTAATAGTATGTGCACTTTTAGATAGTATTCAAGCAACAGCATTTTTTATTTTATTATCCCAAATAATTCTTCATGGAAAAGAATCTTGGTTCATGCCAATGTAATTCATAGTTGCAATAGTCTTGATGATTTTAATTGGTTGGTGGTTTTTCTTAAGATACCGAGGGCTATTGGAAATCTATGCAAATAAAGAAAGTGCTTATAACTAAGAACAAATTGGCGCGCACGCGCGAGCTGGGGATGGGAATTGCATCCCCTGCAAGTGGAGATATTTTCCTCAAAACTCCCTTTTTTCCAAAAAAGTTAATGATAGGTTTACCGTATTGTTTTTTGGGTGCTTTACGTGAGAGTGTTAGCTGCATCTTTCATGATGGCACTTTTATTTTCAGCGTTGGCCGGCACTGTATTTTTTGGAACAGTTCAGGCTGCTGCAATGTGGGCTCAAACCTATGGCGGAACAAGCTTTGATTATGGGTATTCTGTTGTTGAGACTG
>CAYFWY010000135.1:0-4711 GCA_964346895.1 uncultured Candidatus Bathyarchaeia archaeon
AATGACCTGGAAGCCCGCTTCAACAAAGAGACAGGCGGTGGGCAAGCCGACTCGTCCGCATCCTACAACGCTAATTGTATATTTTTCGCGTTTTTCAGGGGTACCAATGTCTTCTCTTGTGAGCTCCATGGTCACGGCCATCTCGTTTCCCTCCGTTTCATTGTTTGCTTCGGTTATTATACATGTCGTACAACTTTGTTGTAAGCGAATAATCTACGAAGACGAATAGCTACATTATAATTTTACAAGAAACTGTTCAAAATGCTCGGCCATTTTTTGAATCTAAATCCTTTGCACCAAGCATGCTGCGCACGCATTGTGCGTTTTCTATTTCCTTAATCAACTCTGGGGAGACAAAGAGATCAAATTCAGATGTGACCTAACTAGGACATGCTAAGTTTTTTCAAATAGCGGGACAAGAATAATTGGTCTGGAAGAATCTTATTTTTTGACAAAATGAACATATTGTCTTCGGCATATGATGAGCAGCGATCTTGGATGGTTCTTTGCGTAGTTTTCGAAAACCCACAGGTCACACGATGAAAAATAGGGAGTTTGGCTTTTTTGACTAGGTTTTCGCGGATCTCTTAAGTTTATTTTCCTTGGAACCCATGTTAAACACAGATGCATTTGCTCTAGTTTACGTGAAACCGTTGTTTTTATGCAAAAACATAAATATTATCCAGTTTGTGTTATACGAATGTAAAGACAATGTTGACAAAATAGAATAAATGTATAGATAGGATGGATAAAGTATGGAGCTGGATGGAACAGACGCTAGGATCCTCACAGTATTACTTTCGAATGCTAGACTTTCAAGTAGACAAATAGCGAAAAAGACCAGCGTTTCCATAGGAACAGTAATTTCAAGAATAAAAAAGATGGAGCAAACCGGAATAATAAAGGAATATTCTGCCATTGTGAATCACGAAAAGATTGGCTACGAATTAACTGTGATAATTGAAATGACGGTTTCTAAAGGTAGACTTTCAGAAATAGCTAAGGAGATCGTTAGAGTACCTAATGTTTGTTGCGTCTACAATGTAACAGGATTAACTGACGCTATGGTTATAGCCAAGTTCAAGAAGAGAGAAGAGTTGAGCAGCTTCACAAAATATTTACTTTCATTACCATACGTGGAGAGAACCAACACGCATGTTGTTATGACAACAATGAAGGAAGACTTTAGAGTAATCTAGGTGAGTGCGTAGTTAGATAAAATTTAATTTGGTGCTTACTGGTTACTTTATTCTTGCTGGTTTGAAGGGGCGGGGGTTGCCAAGCCAGGTCAAAGGCGCAGCCCTGAGGCGGCTGTCTCGTAGGGGTTCGTGGGTTCAAATCCCACCCCCCGCACCACGGATGAACCCACTGCACAACATGTTTTTCAAGTCCTATTGCAAATGAGAAAGGATGGTTACTCTGAAAATACCATTAAGCCAATAGGAAGAAGACTGAGGAACCAAGCCTTGAGAAGGAAGGGCTAAACACCTTTCTTTCTCTCAAACTCCATCGCCCGCATCTAAACACCCTATCGCACGTGATAAATTGAAGCTTCGTTTCCACTAAGTTTTTGGAGTATTGCCACGAACTAATACTGCTAAACCTAGGAAAATGAAAGATACACACCATAAATATGGATTATGAAGCGGACCGATTACTTCGTACCATACGCTTGGATGTGCTTCATAGCCACCAGTAAGATAGTAATAAAATATGTTAAACACGAAGTATCCTCCAAAAGCCATGATTACTGTTCCTATGCGCCTCAAGTTTAACCTACTGGACTGTTTTCTTATGGCGGGAAGAGTAAACACCAATCCAAACGTGGCTATCGAGAAAAGACCAAAAACCGTTACTATGAAACTCGTGAGATTTGAAGGCTCAAGAAGAAAACTCATTCCATATTGTGGCCGCAAACTCGCATATGGAACCATAACACCTGCCCAAGACATAGAATAGTTGAACCAAAACACAACAAAAAGATATGCGATGCTCGTGAGGCAGCTCCATTTTATGATTTCTTGGCTCGTAGATCCTCTTATGATCGTTGCCCTCAATTTCAACAAGAGTGGTGGAATAACAATTATCATCGCAAGCAATGGTATCCCTCCAACGTACAAGAAGAGTAAACGAGGAGTATGGTCAAAGTAGTAGAGATTTTCATTTGAGAAAAAGTAGGCGAAAGCCGCTATCACCGATAGAATTAAGGCAAGGTAATGAGTCGCCTCAAAAAGCAGGGCTTTACCTACTTTCCCCCTAATCAGCGGTAGTGCAATATCTTTTTTCCTCCAAAAGAGAAAAGCCGAGTACAAGGCAAAACAACTTGCCATCACCCGAAGGAAACCCGCAACTGAACCCAAAACACCCTCGCTGCCATAGTAGAGAATTGCCCACCACCAAGGGTTCTTCGAAACCAAATTATAAACATAATAATCTGAAATCAATTCGATGCTAAACCATAGTCCATAAATAGCAAAGTACATAGCATACCCAAAATAGGCGCAAACCACAACGAAAATCCAGAATTCGGGAGAACCCAAATATTTTTCAAGCCACTCTATCATCGAAACCACCCAACTCTATTTTACGCGCGCAATTACGCTTGCGATGACAATAATGAGAACAAGGAAAACAATAACAAAAATGATTTTCCTATTCAAATCTAATCCTTCATAAACACAATCTTTTGATTCTTAAAATGCGCGCGCGCGCTTTTCATTTATGGCACAAAAACTGTTGCTGCGATAACTGTTGTCCAGAGACCGTTTTTATGCCCAGTTGCAGATTGCGTTGTGTTCGTTGTTTTTATTATGAGTCCGCTAGTTTTGAACAACTGTTTTCTTTCATCCCATGCAGTCTCTGGGTCGAACTCAAGGCCCATGCTGGTCGCTAACATTGTTGCAGCTAAATCCTCGGCATAATCTCCTGCCACTTCAGCTGTTTGGCCGAAGGAATGGTGCTCAGAAAGATAACCATACTTCTTTTTGTCTGATGGAACTGCTACACCTATTGATGCTGCAATAAGTCTATGAGGCTCGTTGGTTGAGTTTTTGGCTAGAACAGAAAAGATCATTTGCCCTGGTTTCAGCATCTCTCCACCTTTCTCTCTTGAAATATTTTTGCATCCTGGCGGGATTATGCTGGAAACTTTGACTATGTTATATTGATGTATTTCTGCACTTCTTAAGGCTAGTTCAAAGGCTTGCAAAGGATCTTTATGGTTACCAACACCCTTCGTCAAGAAGAAGAATCGCGGAATCATGGCAGAAGCAGATAGAAGAACAAGGTTATTAGGTTTTTTGTTTCTTTAGTTGAAAATATCGTCTTTTCAAGAGACTTCGTCAAAAAGCCATGAAAGATCTGGGGCTTTTCTTCGGAACTTCACTCTTTCATTTAGTGCGTGTGCCATTAAGGGTAGTGCTATGGTTGCGTCGCAGTAACATGTGATTCTTCTTCCCTCTCCAGAGATTTTCCCCCAACTTATTGCTTCTTCTAGGGTGCAACCTGATAGGCCTCCCCATTGAGGCGAATCTGTTGTGATTTGGATGGCATATCGGTGGGGGTAATAATACTCTTTTAAGGTCTTGCGGAGGAATCCCTTTCTTCCCGAGATCTTCCGATCCATTGATTTTGGTGAAATTGATATAGCTAAGAGTTGTGTGAAGTCCTTCGGTACACCGCCGCCGATATAGACTACGCCAACATCCTTTGTCTTCTCACCTATGCTTACAAACTGGTGAAATTCTTTCACTTGATCAACCACTATTTTGAGCCCTTTGTTCCCAACCATTAGGAATGCTTCACCGTAAGCGCTGTCGGATATTGCTGGACAAAAAATTGGGACCCCATTCTCTGCGGCTACTGCAGCTATGCTCTTGATTTTCTTTAGACCCAACCATTTTCCAAATAGGTGGAGAAGCTCCATGGAAGAATAGGTGAAGTCAGCGTTTAACGTTAACATAAAGTCGGTTACCAATTCTTCCATCTTTCGATAGTCAGATTCTCTCCCATAAACATCATAATACCTGTTTAAGTCTGCTTTCAAAAGTGCCTCATCTTCAAAGTGTGAAGTGGCTTGCCAGTAGCCGAGCCCCATGGCGTCAACAATGTCTTCCGAAACGTTCGCTCCTGTTGAGACAAGAACATCGATGAAACGTTTTTCGATGAGCCAATTTACAATCTTCCACTGGCCAGCAGTGCTCAGTGAACCAGTTAACCCCATAACAATGACTAAATCTTTTTCTCTCAGCATTTCTTCCCATACTTCCACAGTCTCTCCAAGTTTTCTACCTTGAAAAGCTGTACCAGCCATTTCTGAGAGAAGCTGCGAGATAGATTTCTCTTCAACATCGATACATCTAACTTTTCTCTTCAAGTACTGATCTTCCAAACTGTTGCACCTCCTTCAGGCTCAATACTACTGCAAACATGAATTAGATGCTCATGAAAGCCTTAGGTTTTTGTGGTTTTGTTGTAATGGCACTCAGGACACTTGTAGATGGTTGCGCGTTTGCCTCTGCATTTTTGGCTATTCATTTCTGTTCCACATCTGGGGCACAACATCAAGGTTTTCTCCATGTTTTTTCTCAAAAGGTTTTCTGGAAGTTACGTGTGATGAAAATGAAAAGACTATTTCTTTCTTTTTCCACGCTTTTTAGGAAGGCCAACCTTTTTCCCCTCTGTATCTTTCCCGCTCTTTTCAATTGGCTAT
>CAYFWY010000136.1:0-4708 GCA_964346895.1 uncultured Candidatus Bathyarchaeia archaeon
AGCCCCCGAAGATCTGATTGATTCAATTGTTGAAAAGATGGTTGAAGAACGTAAAATAAGATTGGACAGGGCAAAAGAACTAATAGAAGAGTATAAGAAAGGGGAAAAACCGTGATAGTGGTTCCAGGTCCAGCCTCTCAAGATCTAGGGCGAAAAGTCGCTGAAATGCTGAAGTCAAAGATTGTTTCCGTCGTTTTCAAGGCCTTTCCTGACGGAGAGTATTATCTTCGATTTGACGGTGACTTGAAGGGCGAAGAGGTGGTTATCGTTCAAACTACTGGGCCACCACAAGACGCGCACATTATGCAACTCTTTTTGATGGTTGATGCTGCAAAGGATTTAGGAGCCGAGAGGGTGACAGCTGTGGTTCCCTATTTGGCTTATGCCAGACAAGATAAGCGGTTTTTGCCAGGGGAAGCGATTAGCATCGAAACCTTGATTAAACTCATTGAGGCGTCAGGAACTGACCGCTTCTTAACCGTAAACATTCATGAAAAGACAGTCCTAGAGAAATTTAGTATTCCAACGAAAAATCTCTCAGCCATAACTTTGCTTGCTGAATATTTCAAGAATAAGGGATTAGCCGGAGCGTTTTCATTAGCTCCGGACAAGGGTGCATTGGAGCTAGCGAAGGAGGCTGATAGAGTTCTTGACGGGAGATGCGGTTGGCTTCAAAAGGTAAGACATCGTTTGACAGGAGAGATTAGGGTGGAAGAAAGAAGGTTTGACATTGAAGGAAAGGATGTGATCGTCTTTGACGATATTGTTAGCACAGGGGGAACCATAGCCGCTGCCGTAAAGATGTTGAAGACGCAAGGAGCAAAGAGAGTTTACGCTGCTTGTGTCCACCCACTATTAGTCGGTGAAGCACAAAGAAAGATTATGCAAGGTGGAGCCGAAGAAATCGTTGGTACCGACTGCGTTTCCAGCGCCGTTAATGTGGTTTCGGTTGCTCCGTTAATAGTAGAAGCCCTGGTTGAAATGGGAGCCTAAAGTGTGGCCAAGCTTTTCTTTCTGCTTTCAGGTGAACACCCAACTCTACCTTTTTCCGAGTTGAAATCAATTCTGGAGACTGAGGGTCACACCTATAAAGTATTGGAGAAGTTAACCCAAGTTCTGCGTATTGAGGGTAATGTTGACAGCGCAAAATTCGTCAAGTCTAGATCTGCCTTAACCCGAGTTTGTTGTTTGGAGTTATTCAACTGCGACGCTGTCCTGGCTGAGATTCTAGGTAACGCTCGTTGCATGAATGAATCTCTGGAGAGCTTTATTGAACGTGGCGAAAGTTTTGCTATTCGAGTGAGAAGGGTAAGAGGTGCCACTCCGCACCTTGTCCGCGTCGAACTGGAACGCAAACTCGGGGAACTGGTTTTGAACGAGGTGAAAGATACGAAAGTGAACTTGACGACTCCTCAAAAGATTTTTTTCGGAATCCTAACGGACAACAGGTTCATCTTCGGATTAAAGATAGCTGAAATATCACCAAAACCCTTTGTTGAAAGGAGACCCCGAAGACGCCCCTTTTTCCATCCAACAGCTATGCCTGCGAAACTAGGGAGGTGCATGGTGAATCTGGCTCAACCCAAGAAAGATGCCTTATTATTGGATCCCTTCTGTGGAACAGCCAGTATACTTGTGGAGGCTTGGCTCATCGGATGCCGCGTAATAGGAGTCGAGGTGCAACCCCATATGGCGAGAGGAAGTCTACAAAACCTTCGGAATTATGGTGCGAAACCAGAAGGGGTAATTGTGGCAGATGCCCGTCACCTTCCCGTCGTTAGGTTTGACTGTGTTGTTACAGACCCTCCTTATGGCAGATCATCAACTACCCTTGGCTGGGATACCAAACAAATAATTGAAGAGTTCTTGTCAAAAATTAGGGGTGTACTTCATAAGGGGAGACGAGTCTGCATGGCCTCTCCAAAATCCATAAGAATAGGCAAGATTGGTGAGGAGTTAGGTCTCAAACACGTAGAATCTCATTTTGTGTACGTGCACGGGAGCCTAACGAGAGAAATAGCTGTATTTGAGGGAACTTGAATCGCCTGTACACTTTCTTATCAAATTGATTATTTCTTAGAGTTTTCAACGAAAACATAAAGTCGAGATAAAGCTGAAAGGAGCCTTGCATTTACTCGGTTTTGAGTGAAGAAAGAGCCCCCTTTTTTTGTCCGCGTGTACCCTTACAGCTGGTTGAGGCAAATCAAGGAATCCCATTTCTAATTAAATTAAAGAATATGATATGGGTACCAATAAAACTGAAAACAGTGTACTTTTATGTGAGCGTGCAAAAGATTGACAGACTTGCGTGTAGTCTTTCTCGGAACTGCGGGAAGCATTCCAACTCCTCAAAGGGGGTTGCCAGCAATTGCGATTCAACGAAAAAATGAACTCATCCTCTTCGATTGCGGCGAAGGCGTCCAGAGACAAATCATTCAAGCTGGCTTAGGTTTTCATCGAAAAACAAGTGTTTTCGTTACCCATATGCATGGAGACCATCTGCTTGGCTTGCCTGGTCTTTTCCAAACCATGTCTTTGCTGGATAGAGAGAAAAAACTGGAGGTGTACGGGCCAGTGGGAATTATGGCGTTTGTGGAGGCAATAAAGCAAACGGTTAATTTTACCCTCGCCTTTCCGATCGAAGTCTCTGAAATAAAGAAAACCGGCATCGTGTGCACTGAAAAAGAGTACGAAGTGCATGCTATCTGGGCCGACCATGTGACTCCTAGCTTAGCTTACGCTTTAATAGAGAAGCCTCGACCTGGAAGGTTTCATCCAGATAAGGCCAAGTCTTTCGGAGTACCTGAGGGACCATTATGGTCAAAGCTTCAGCACGGTTCAGGGGTTAGGCTTTCAGATGGACGAATAGTACGACCGGAAGATGTTTTAGGATCACCTCGTCCCGGAAGGACAATCGTATACACTGGGGACACTAGACCGTCAGAGGATCTTGTAAAATTCGCTGAGAACGCAGATTTGTTGATTCACGAAGCCACCTTTGGTGATGAATTATGGGAAAGGGCTGATGAAGACGGCCACTCCACGCCTAGTCAAGCCGCGAAAATTGCAAAAAAAGCGGGAGTGAAATTGTTAGTGTTGACTCATATAAGCGCACGGTACAAAGATCCAAGTCCATTACTAGAACAGGCAAGGAAGATTTTCGCTAGTGTGAATTTGGCTGAAGATTTCATGAAGATTAAACTTCCTCTCTTAGAAGCTTAAGTAAAAAGTCTACGTAAAGTTAGAAGGCTTTCTTCCACGTGTTCTATTGATTCCAACATGATAAGGTTACCGTATTCGGCTTTCTTGATCTCCTTCGCAAAAGTTTCCCAATCGATTGTTCCGTGTCCTATCCCAAGATGCAAGTCACGGACTCCATCATTGTCGCTCACATGAATGTGGACGATTTTTTCAGGGAACTCCCTAATGAAATCCTGAATTTGGTGATTTAAGTTAGCGTGCGCTACATCAAGCACAATCCCTAAATCGTCATCAATTTCATTGCAGAAACGGGAAAAGTCTCTGGTGTTTTTCATGACAAAGGGAAATGGCTCCGGAACATTCTCAATTGCTATTTTAACATCTTCATTTCTGGCAATCTTCAACAGTGTGCGTACAGAATCCAAGTTCAGTTGCCAATCCAGTCCTGGATAGAAGTGGCTGACACCAGTTTGTAGGCCAGGATGAAACAACCACAATCGACAATCAAGTTGACTCGCTAAAGAAATGGATTTTTTTAGGCGCTTCAAAATAGTCCGGCGTAAAACTGGGCTGGGAACTGCTATGTTAATTCCTGCAAAAGGCGCGTGGACTACAAAATCTAGATCATGTGCCTTAGCCATTCTTTTCAAGCTCTCAATTCGCCTCTTGTTGAGGGCGTGGGAACCCTCGTCAACAATCTCCAAGTGTCGTACATCAACTTCACTAATACGCTCCAAGAGGGAGGGAAAAGGTTCCCCGAGACAGAAGAGCATGGATAAACCAATCTCTGGTTTGGGCATGTTGACCACAACAAACAGGCGTACCTTTGTTTTTTGGAGAAGGTTTCTCTTAGCTAACAATGCTAATAAACGCTTTGGCGAACTGCAACTTTTAGGTTGTTTTCGGCGCAAGCCATTCAATGAGTTCTCTGGGGTTGTCGCATCGAATTTGAATTTTGATGGGCCCCAAAGGAGATTCTGCCACAGGTTTTGAAAATGAAATGTGTCCTGCGTAGGCGACCTGCTTGTTCAAATAGAAGACTAACGATTTATCGCCTAAACCATCAAACAAAACGCCTCGGGCAGCATCACGAATTCTCTCTCTCCGAAGCAGATTATAGAGTTTTGTGAGCCCATCGATGCCTTTAGTTCTTGTCGTAAGGAGGTTCCCCCAGACTTTGGTTTTAACCTCGAAATCCACGCTTCCAAAGACGTTTTCAATAGCCCTCTTAACCTTCTCTAGATCCTCAGTGGGGTTTACCTCGACCTCCACGTATACGTCTATTTCGTCTATTTCCCGAGCACCTCCTTCAAGATTTCCCGTGTTTTCCTTTTCAATTGTGCCTTCGACCCTTCGTTCACAATCATGTAGTCAGCAGTTGCAATAGCGGCACCTATGCCAATGCTGAGTTCTCTCAAATCCCGTTCCACAAAGGTTTTCCAACCCTTGGGGTCGTCGCTCCTTTTTCTTTTAAACAGACGCTGGAATCGCGTTTCAGGCGAGGCAT
>CAYFWY010000137.1:0-4611 GCA_964346895.1 uncultured Candidatus Bathyarchaeia archaeon
TGTCCTACCGATTTTGATCGAGCCAGACGCTTCGTGTATGTGCCCATGCAACCCTAGGAAAGGTTGGTACTTTTCGATCATCTTCTTAACGGCATTGGAGCCAACTGGAACCATTATGACTCTTCCTCCCTGAATCACAGGGTTCAAATCGTCGTCGAGCAATGGTGCTTCGTCCAACTTGGTTTGATAGGGTGGAGCGTGAAAGTTGAATATGGCTGATCCGGCGTCTTTTAGTTGAGAAATGTATTTTTCAAGTCTCGCATCAAGTTTTTCATCGTCCTCTTCTCTGGCAGTGTGCCAAGGACTGGGGTTAACCCAACCCGTGCTTATCATCTCATGGGATTCGTCGATATCTATCACCCTTCCCTCAGCATTAACTACGTCTGGGTGGCCTTCAATCAAGTTGTCCACCAAGAATCTGTCGTCATTGCCAGGGCACACGACCACTCGGGTCTCACGTGGAACCTTCTCCCGAATTAGATCAAGCCAGTTTTTCAGTGTTGAAGTCATTACTTCTGAAAACGCTTGATCTACCTTTTTACGGTCTTTACAGCACTCCTCGAATCCACTTTCATCTGTTAAGTAGGGGTAGTATCCAATCCCTCGAACGTCCTTGACCGCTTTTTCTAGTCTGCTTGAGTCGATTAGATGATCTTTTCCCATAAGGTAATATGAGTATTTCCCATCTTTCTTTTCAATGATGGGAACGATCATCTTTCCGGTTAGATCTCCTCCGCAGATGGCTACGTTCACGTTGAGCATGGATGAGGCGTTCAGAAACTTTCTCCAAACTCCTTCAGACCCATGCATGTCAGTGGCGAAGAGGATCGTCGTCTTTTTTCCCTTTTTTCTGAATAGAGGTGTCAATCAAACCATTCCCAACTAAATTCTATATTTCTGAGAGTGATGGAAATATTTAAGTCTACACATTGTTGAAGGAAAATCTTAAATTCTATGAATGTCAAATGGGAAGACCGTTTGAAAAACCAAGGTGAATAAAAAGATGGGTGAAAGTAAACCTGGAGTCTTCGCTAGAGAGGCTACTGGACTGGTCAGAGAAGTAGGGTTCATGCTGGGAGTAATCATAATTATGTCCCACGTTGTCGGCTTAGGATGGCAAAAAAGAGCATTCCAATTCACCGGTCCAAGACCAGTACCAACCAATCAGCTTCCGCTTGGTCTGCCAGCAATATTCTGGGCTTTCCTAGTCTGTGGTATAATAGTGATGATTACTGGCTACGCCGCTGGATACGTTACAGCTGCGATGCCAAGGTCTGGCGGTGGATACGTAACCATTTCAAGAGTCATCCATCCGGTGGTAGGATACAACGCAGGTTGGCTGATGTTCCTTGCAGAAGCCTTTTCCTACGGCCTAATCGGGGTAGCAGTCTTTGAAGCGATTATGATTTTCTACAATATTGCTCTTGCGCCAACAGTGGTCGCCTTTGATGCAACAACTCTCTTCGCGGGAGGTGTAATAATCATCGTAATCTTCACGATTCTTGGCTTGTTCGGGGTGAAACTCTATGGCTGGATAATGCACGGGATGTTTTGGCCTACGCTAATAATTACAATCGCCTTTTTTGCCATGTGGATCGCCGGCGCCATGGATCCGAGCGCGACAGGGCCGGTCGCGAAGGGTGTGGCAGATGTTATGACAGCCTCACCGGAGGTATTTGTTCAAACCGCAGTAGCTGAGGGAATGACAGCGGATATATCAACTTTCTACGACGCCTTTTCATTTGCGCTTGCGGGAGCCTTCTGGGCTTACATGGGATGGTATTCGGTCACCTTCATCGCCGGAGAAGTGAAAGAGGCAAACAAAAAGCTTCCCATGGTAGTTCTGTTCTCTGGTTTCATAATAATGCTAATTTACCTAGGATCTTCGTCTTTCTCGGCGATCTCAACTCTGAGCGTGGCTAAATGGACCGATCCAGTGACCAACCATGAGTGGGGATTCTTCCAAGCATACTCTTACCTTAGCTACGGTGGAGTATCCTCTGACGCTATTGCGGCCGCGGGGATTCAGAATTTCCAGCCAGCATGGAGCACCGGAGTTGCCTCCCTCATCGCTAGAGGCATGGACTTAGGATGGCTTTCATGGCTAATCGCGCTGGCCGGAGTAATTTGGCTGGCAAACGACATACCACCATTCCTTCTAGTGGCATCTAGAACCATGTTCGCTATGTCCTTTGATAGAATGATGCCTGAAAAGATAGCGGAAGTCAGCGAAAGATGGCACTCGCCGACTTGGGCACTTATAATCACCGGAATGTTCGGGGTCATAGGATGCATAGCTGAATCAAACGTCGGCGACCTAGGTGGCTACGTCGCTTTTGCTGGGGTAGTTGGAACCGACATATTTGATGCGGTCTTCCTAACCCTCTTCTGCGTCTCAATGATGTTGCTTCCGTTGGAGCGAAAAGAGATCTATGACCGGGCCGCTGTCAAATATTCGGTAGGAACTGTGGTAGGATTAGGTGGCATAGCATCTTTGCTAGCTGGCTTTTGCTTGTTCACTTTCGCAAGGGAGTCTGTTGGCTTCATGTTTTCGCCCTCAGGCACCGAAGACCTAGTAAGTAGTTTCGGCTTCTGGGGCTTCATCGCTGTTGGAATCTTGCTATACGTCTACCACATGTATAGAAACACAACCAAAGGCGTCGACATGAGAACCCTTTACTTAAGCATCCCACCAGAGTAGCTCTGAACAACTTCCCCCCCTTTTTCTTCTTTCAACCTCCAATTAACCTGGTGTAATACATGTCTCAAGAACTAGATTTCATCGCTGACATGATGGAAGAACGACTAGCCAAAGGAAATCTAAGATGGCTAGCCAATTTCAAAGAGGTCTACAGAGACTACCGTTTGGGCGACTTTTTTATTCCTGTATATGCCGAAGGAAGCCTAACAGAGAAAGGATTCTTTCTCTCCCGAATATTCTCCTCTTTCGTAACACCAAAGTACAAAATCCAGTTTCTGCTCTACACATCAGCTGAACTCAGCGTCAAATCTCTAAGAAAACTTATCCTATCATGTAAACGTAAATTCGGTGCCGAAGATTGGATATTCATCACATTAGTTCACGCCAGACCTTTAGGGAAAAATGTAAAAAATGCAGTTTTGAACCTTGCAGACGAAAAAGTAGGCGTTGCGGCTTACAGCTTGGCTTCGAAGAGCGGAATCTCATCCGACAACGTGCTTGGGAGAGCTCTCAAGAAACGGCTGAGATTAACTGAAGCGAAGTATGAGGCAATGAACGTACCAGACTTTCTGAAAAGTGCCGCCATTGTGTTCTCTTTAGGTACCTTTTCTTTGGTTGCCATCTTATTTCTCGGAATAACAGGGATCAATATGCCTCTGGCTCTTTTGATTCTGCTCGCCTTCTCAATCATAGCGGCATATCCTATATACAAACGTAGGTATCACACTGTTTTCTCGTTGAATAGCAAGGGGTTCAAACTCTGGAAGGGCCGAAGCCTCTTTGAGGGCAGATGGTTCGATTACACAGACGTCTCAATTCATATCACCCCTCAAAGTGAGACATACATCAGGTTACATTCCCAGAAAGAACCGTTTGACATACCGATATCGAAGGTAGGGCTTTCCAGAAAAGAAACATACAAGGCAATCAAGCAAATACTGAAGAAAAGATAAAGTTCATTCTATGATCGGAGTTTCAACAGCCGTATTCCACCAAGGTTTATCCCATTTCTTATCAACTTTGGGCAGACCTTCTAGAAGAGTTTGTATCCTGTCCTTAATAGTCTCAGCCTCGCTTTTTTTCACCCATTCTCTAAGCACATCAGGTCTTTCCGCCAGATTTGCAAGATTCAGTGTGGCTGTCAGAGCAAGTTTTTGGTCCTTCTCCAAAATCCTTCTGATCTTATCTGAGCTAATCTCTCCTATTCCATTTCCAATCGGGTGATCCAAAAAGATTGCGCAAACATCTTTCGCGTCTTTGTCCTCCATTCCAAGGACAACCTTGTCGTCTGCGTAGTAGGAGTATGGTAGTATCCTATACTCTTGCCTGTATTCTGTGAGTTTGTCAAGGTTCTCTCTCGGGTAGTCCATGATGAATTGGGTTTTAGATAATATCAAATATTCCAAACCAATTGTGTACAGATTCTCTTCATGCTTTTCGAAGGCGTCTTTGACTTTTATTTCGTGCCTCAAATCTATGCGATCGCAGAGGATATCCATCACTCCAACCATTGGGATTCCTCCCTCTGCTATTCCCTCAATCGTCCTAATCCTGTATCTGTCTCCATGCCTCATTGCATTGAAAAGTCCGTCACTCTTGGTTTTGAATGATTTATACATGGTTCCAAAAGCTTCATCCATGTTTAGGAGAAGCTTGTAGAAATCCAGCCCCTGTTTTTTGGGGACTATGTAATCTGTATCCTTCAATTTTCTCGACAACACACCCTGACCGTTCGAATTTTCGCAGCAGATTTTGACGGCACCTCCACCGAACAGTAGAACCGGAATGGGTTTCTTGCTAACCTTCTTTTTGAAGGTTTGAGGATATTTTTTATGGAGTTCTTTTGCGTTTAGACCCGCCCAAATAGTGACCATGGCACTTTTCATTGGAAAATAATTCATGTCGACGTA
>CAYFWY010000138.1:0-4608 GCA_964346895.1 uncultured Candidatus Bathyarchaeia archaeon
AATCCTATGGGTTCAAGACTATTCGCTAACTCTATGGCTGCCTCCAACTTTGTCTCTCTTTCACCATATATCTCGAAGAGAACTCCCCCCTTCTCAACATACTCTCCAATTTTCGTCTTCAGTATAACTCCAGCTCCCTTCTCCTTCGGAGCGCCTGCTTCTCTAGCAACCTGAGCTATACTTTTATTGTTAATCCACAAAACTCTGCCTTCTATTCTCGTCGCTATCTCAGCTTTTTTGTCTCCAAACCCTATGTCTTCAGGCTTTATCTTCGCGTTTCCACCCTGGGCCTCAATTATTTCTCTAAGCTTTCTCTCCGCCTTTCCTGCCTTCAAAAGGCTCTGTGCTATTTGTTTTCCGTTTTTGATTCCAACCATCTCTAAAAGTATGCCTGCGATGCTTGTCGCTTTATCTTTAAGATCAGCTGGACCGTCTCCCATGATGGCGGACAATGCTTCCCTTGCTTCTAACGCTGGCCCTATGGCGTATCCGAGAGGCTGTTCTCCAAAAGTGACTGCAGATTGAACTTCAATTCCTAAACGTTTTCCAAGATCTATGAAATCTTGTCCAAGCGCCCGAGCTTCACCCATCGTCTTTATTTTTGCTCCCCTCCCGGTTGGGATATCCAAAACTAGATGGGTGGTGCCCATAGCCTTCTTCTTACTCATTATTGATGGAAGAAGCAAAGGATCTATTGCCAGTGGATATTCAACTTGGATGAAAAGGTCGTCGGCTGGAGCCAACTCTAGGGCTCCGCCCCAAACCATGCAACCATTCGTTTTATTCACTACTTCCTTTATCTCTTCAACACTAAGATCGACAGGACACAATGTTTCAACGCGGTCTGCAGTCCCAGCTGGAGAAGTGATTGCCCTCGACGAAGTTTTAGGTATAACTAGACCAGCAGCTGCGACAATTGGAACTATCAGGATCGTTGTCTTGTCTCCAGGTATCCCACCTACACTATGTTTATCAAGAATCTGTTTTTCATCAAGAGTTAAGGTGCAACCAGTCTCCACCATCGCCTTAGACAAAGCTTCAACTTCTTCCATGCTTATTCCATGGATATAAAGCGCTGTTACAAAGGATGAGAGTTCAACATCGCTCAGGTTCCGTTCAACCACATCTTGAACTATCGTCTTCACTTCATTTTCCCGCAATCTCTTCCCGTCAATCTTTGCTTGCACATAACTAAGGGAGTCAGGTGTCTCCGCAGGTTGTACTTCAACATTTTCTCCACTCTCTATTCCTAGCTTTCTTGAGATTTCTTCGTAAAGTCCAATATAGTTGCGTGGAAAGTTGCTGGCTATGTTGACGATAGCATTCAATCGTTCCTGTTTATAGGTTATCTTCACCCTGTCAGAGGAGTGTACTCCTAAAAAACTTGCTGTTTCATTATCCAAAATGGCTATTCTTCTTCCACCAGCTTGAATTTCTAAAAGCTTAGCCTTGAGTTTCATTCAAACTCACTTAACAAATAAATTAACGCTTAAAGCCTTTAAATGAGTCTATTCAATTACCAAAATGAAGAGGTTTGAGTTACTTTGAGGTACGTCGATTATGTCGATTTAACCTATGAACCTAAAGAAACAGATGTTGTTTGCTCTTTTTATGTTGAACCGGAAGGCGTCAACATGAAGGAAGCCGCAGGCGGAGTCGCAGCCGAAAGTTCAGTAGGGACATGGACTGAACTCACAACCGTAAAGCCCTACATTGAGAAACTTGCAGCCCACGCCTTCAGCATAGAAGAAAACAACGTGAAAATAGCTTATCCAATAGAACTCTTCGAGTCAGGAAACATGCCCAACATATTAAGCAGCGTTTCAGGAAACGTTTTCGGGTTAAGAACCCTCAAGAACCTGAGGCTCAACGACATTCACTTTCCTCTGAAGCTCATCAGAAGCTTCAAGGGTCCAAAATACGGTGTTAAAGGAATCCGCAAGCTTCTAAAGGTTCAAGACCGTCCTTTGGTGGGAACAATAATTAAACCTAAACTTGGATTGAAAACGTTGGATCATGCAAAGGTCGCCTATGAAGCTTGGGTTGGAGGATGCGACGTAGTAAAGGATGATGAAAACTTAAGCAGCCAAAGGTTTAATCCCTTCGAGGACCGGGTTACAAAGACTTTGGAGAGCAGAGACAGAGCCGAAGAAGAAACTGGTGAAAGAAAAGTCTACATGGTCAACGTCACCGGAGAAACTGAGGAGATGCTGAAAAGAGTGGAATTCGTCCTCAACCACGGTGGAGAATACATTATGGTAGACATTTTAACGTGCGGTTTCGCTGCTCTTCAAACGATACGTGAACAAGACTACGATCTCATAATTCATGCCCATAGAGCTGGGCATTCAGCCTTTACCAAAAACCCTAAACATGGAATTTCAATGCGAGTAATAGCTAAAATATCTAGAATAATAGGTGTAGATCAACTTCACGTGGGCACCGTTGTTGGAAAAATGTTTGAAACCAGAGAGGAAGTGGCAGAGAACTGTGGAGCATTAAGAGAAGAAATGAATGGTTTAAAACAAGTTTTGCCCGTTGCTTCAGGCGGTTTACATCCAGGATTAGTCCCAGCATTAATTGAGTTTTTCGGAAAAGACTTCGTAATTCAAGCTGGAGGAGGAATTCACGGCCACAGAGACGGAACAGTTGCAGGAGCAAAAGCCATGCGACAGGCTGTGGACGCCACTTTAGGCGGCACTCCATTAAGTGAATATGCTACGACGCATCGGGAACTTGAAATAGCGTTGCAAATGTGGGGATAACACGCTTAACGGTTTAGCTACTTGAAAACCCAAGGATACTTTCTATGCGTCACTTCGATTATTGAGTGGGGGGAAATTATTCCCTCTTCGCATATTATTCCATGAATGAAATCTCTTCTTGTAACATCAAAGGCCGGATTTCTTATATTCAGGTCTCTCGGGGGTTTTTCCCAAATTTCGTTGGGGTCTCTTTCCTCAATTTTTTCATAGTCTCCATACATTGTTAATGGATCGAACTTCAAAAGTTCAGAAACCACATAGAAAGGGGTTCTAGCTTCATGCGCTACGAGGGCAATCATGCTTGTTCCAATCTTATTTATCACATTTCCCTGCGAGGTTATTGCGTCTGCCCCAACAATCGCAAAATCAACTTGATTCATGAAAAAGCGTGTAGCTGAATCTACAATAAAGGTTGTTTTTACACCTAACTCTAACATCTCCTTCGCGGTTACTCTGCCTTGAAAGACGGGCCTCGTTTCTGTGCATATAACTTCAAAATCTTTTCCTTCTTCTTTAGCCTTCTTCAGCAAGTATGTAACTGTGGAGGAATGGCAGTGAGTAAAGATTACTGAACCGCTCTTAATTCTCCTAGCTCCTATCTCACCGATTTTTTCCTTTGAATCTTCAAGACTTTTTAGAAACTGCTGCGAAGCCGAGGAGACTTCTTCAGCTAGCTCCTTAACTTCTTCTTTGCCACTTATTTCTACCTGACTTATTATCCATCGAAGAGCGTTTCTCATGAGGGGCTCCGTCTCTCTTGAAACAAAAAGAAGTTCCTTTGCCTCTGAAAGTTCCTTCAAAAACTTTTTCTTGTTCTTCGCTTTTGTTTCCTTCGCCAAAGCTTCTACCGCTTTTATAGCGGCGATGGCAACATTTCTGGCACCTTGAACTTCAAGCCGCCTAATTTTCTCAGCAGTAGTTTGAACCGACTCCAATAATTTTCACCTACAGAGACATTTATCCTGTTAGTGAATGTATGCATTTGAAAGTTTTGCGTATGTATCTCTTGGAGTTTAAGATCTGAAAGTTCTGCTTGTAGTTTAAATCAACATTTGTAGCCCTAATTTTCAGTTAAGAACCCATAAGTATTCCTAGGTTTTGAAATATTTATGGACAAAAATGAAGAGTGAACATGCTTTTGCTTTAATAGCTATGATTTTGGGAATCATTGGTGGGGTGCTCTTGTGTAGAGGCATCATTGATGTCGCATCAAAGATCTTCGAGGGAAATAGGCACATCAACATTGAATCACCAGTGCTTATTATAGTAGGCATCGTAGCGATAGTTTCTAGCGCGATGCTTTGGACAGGCCGTTACTTGGCTGGAGGAGTCATAAACATAATTCTGGGGGTAATCACCGTCTTCTATGGGAAAGAAGCTGAAGGTATAATGATCCTAATAAGCGGCGTCTTAGGTATTGTAGCACCAAAAATAAAGGGCTAGAAAGCAAACCATCAAAAGCTTCAATTCTTAGCAAATCCTATAAAATCAATTATCTCTTTCTGCTTCTCTTTCTGCTTAACAAAATTTGAGACTTTCACTCCTACCCTTCTCGCCTCAAGTTCTGTTTCGGTGAAGAACCTTTCAAAAAGTTCTTGCACAGTTTTCTTAAAGACTTCTAGGTCGTTCGTAGGGTTTTCTAAGGTTTTGGATCGGCTGCGAACACTCATGTCTATCATAACCGCAACTACTCCAACGGACTTGAAACTGAGTTCTCTTTGCACAAGCTTTTCGTGAACTTCGTCGCATAATTGATTGGTCTTCTCAAGGATAATCTTCAAATCCTGCGTGTCTTCCTTCAAGGTGGAAATCCTGCTTATGGATTCAACTTCGCCTCTTTCTT
>CAYFWY010000139.1:0-4590 GCA_964346895.1 uncultured Candidatus Bathyarchaeia archaeon
CCTTTTTTAGCCTTATTGAGAATTATTTGATGTGTATCAACGTTGGAGACACGCTCTTTTCGTCTAATCCAACCCAGCCAAACCTTACCCAAATAGTGAGTCTTCAACATGAGAGCTGGAACATTGTATGTAAGCATGCATGCATGACAGATGTTATGAGATCACGATTGAACCTGGCCCTATGTGCCCAAGTGTGGTTTGGCACACCACTGCTTTGAGACCTGTTCCTCTTAATACTTCGTGAACCTTGACCATTTCCTGATAGCTTGGCCTTAGGATTCTTGACCGAAACTCTGGCCTGTAATCCAAAACGCAGACTTGAACCTCAGGATTGATTTTACAAATCTCGTATCCTATCTCCACGATCTCTTCAAGGGAAATTAAGTCACGATTATACGGAATTCCTACGCCAACGAAAACCTCGGTTTCATAATTATCAATGAGATACTTGACCGCTTCCCAAGCAGTTTTCTTGTATTTTTCAGCGAGCTCCTCATCTTTCAACCCGGTTATTCGCATAAAGGTTTCAAGGCGTAAGCCCTTCAGGTCAGGTCCTATGTCAGTCATCCCAGCCTGCACCAATTCGTTTATGTAATCCTTTGTTAGGATCGAGGCATTTGTATCCACATGGAACCTTGCCTTTCGGTCTTGGTTGAAATTCTTCAGCTCTTTAATGTATTCAACCAGCCATCGCCTGTTCAGGGTGCTCTCTCCTCCAGATATAGCCATCCTGTCTACTCTGTAACGCTTTCTCGTGTCGGTCATCAGCAACGCTGCTTCTTTAGGTGTGTAGATTACCTCCTTTCCACAATAGGTTGTTGTCCAGTTTTGACATTGAGGGCAGCGAAAGTTGCAGCCACAAGCAAAAACAGCTGCCTCAACGTAGTGTCTTTCTTTAAGCTGCCAGGGTGTTCCCACCCCGCCGACTGAATGACCCATCCAACCATGGACAAGTCTCCTTGGAGTATGGTCTTCCGACAGTTCTGTCTTAATTTCCATGCCATCTTTAACCGATATAACACAGCTTGGCTTGATCTCTCCATCAATTTCCACGGCACAACTCCAACACCCGCCTACTTCACAAGGGGTAAACAGATCGCCTTCACCAGGATATCTGCTGATCTCGTAACCTGCAAACTCAAGAGCCGATTTGACTGTAATTCTTTCTGGAAGTGAGAAAGTCTCTCCATCAATTCTGATTTGAATATTTTTCTCTCTTCGGCTTTCAATCATTCTAATAGCCTGGTTGGGACAAGCAAGGTGGCAAACTCCACAACCAACACACCCCTCAAGGTAACCAACGTAGCTACTTGAACAGGCCACTATTTCATCACAAATCCCACAGTGTATACACTTCTTTGGGTTTCTTTCAGCAACGTACAACATACTAACTCAACGCACGCATGCACGCATATGCTAAATGCAAGCATTGTGATTAATGTTCTCAACAAAAATTGCGCGTGCGCGTGGTACGGGGTTTCTTGCAGCTATCTTTCTTTTGCCTTCCTCAAATCTTAAGGTCCCGGGGCCCCAGCGCGCGCGTGTTGATAAAAGTAATTATAAAAAATATGTGACTCAAAAACGACTTGATAGAGTGCACAAAGTTTTTCATGTTGAATATTCTCTAGTTGCATTCCATAAGACGTGTACAAGAAAATGTGGAAAATAATCAGAGCGATTTTGTCAGATAAGAGATTGATTTCAGTAGGTTTTTTGCTTTTGGCCGTTGTTTTTCTGGATTCCCAGTTACCTTGCGGATTACACCCGATTGTGTCGGAGCTTGATATACTTGAACATTTTCTGTTTGGTTTTGTTTTGTCCGAACTCGTGGGTAAAACCGCTAACTCGATGGGGCTAGATGAGCGACTAAGCAGGAAAATCGGGCAGAAGGATTTTCGGCGAGTAGATTTGCTGATTAGATTATTGGGGTTCCTTCTGATTGGAGGAGTGTTGTGGGAATTAAGTGAGCGACTTGTCTTCCCGCTGTTTGGGTACGCACCAGATGCGTTCTTCAGTTTGCCGATAACCCTAACCAACATCGACGGGACAATAGATGTAACGGTTGGAGCAGTTGGTTGTTTTGTAGCATGGTATATGGCAAAGGTGCGTACAAAAAAGAGGAATGAGCTGATGTAACATTTAGTAGAGAATCGTTTGCGTTTTTGTGTGTGGGGGGTTAAATTTTAATCCCCACACACACAATAAGAACCATAAGCAGGACATTACGTAATATTTTCCATATTTAGAATGCGTAAAGTTCTTTGCAAACAAACTCGCATAAAAAACGTGGAAGATTAACATGGTCCATGGACCTGAATGCATCGAGGCCCAATTCTCATGGCAAGAAGTATTAGATATTTGGAAGAACTTTCTGCCGCCTATTCGTCCGTCTATAATGGACCAACAAGTGTATGAAGGTTGCATCAAGAAAATCAAGGACAGGCAAGGCTCTAGCGTGTTGATTCTAGGCGTAACTCCTGAATTGAGAATGCTTGCAATCAAGTATTGTTGCAGGGTTGTCGCGGTGGATCTTCACACAGTCATGATTAAGGCCATGAACCGTCTGATGGACACCTTTGAATTTGTTACATGTAATGAGGTTATTGTCAAAGGTTACTGGCTTGCTATGCCCTTCAGGAGAGGAGAGTATGATCTTATCCTGAGCGACTGCTCTTTGAATAGTTTGACCAAGGCGGAAACCCGAAGTCTACTTATGGAACTGAAGCGGCTGCTTAAGGAAGATGGTTATATTTGTATGAGAGTCATGATCTATCCTGACGAATGGACGGAACGAAGCATCCTAGACATCTTTGTGAAACACAGGACAAGACACCGAAAGAATATCAAAAAGATTTTGGAAGACTTGTATCCGGAAATCTTGTGCTCCATTGAAGCCTATGACCCCATTTCGCAGAAGAGCTCCATTGCGAAAGCTCGAAAAGAATGGAGAAGACTCCACCATCACAACGAGATATCTAGGCTACAATTTGAAGCCTTCGAAGACGTTCTGGCAAAAGGAGAATATTCTCCTACCATCCTCAAGAGATCAGAGATCCAAGAGCTTCTAAACCAACATTTCAAAACAATTTACGTAAAAAATGGCGAGTCAAAGTCCATGCATTGTTCTACCATTTACTGCTTGAAGCCTAGATGACGCACAATGGGAGAGGGTCTTACGAACACAACTCCGACGAATCTTCCTCTTCTTGTCAGAGTAGCAAGGTGTAGAGCTATTCTGGAGAAGATTCAATGGCTGAAGAGAGAAAGAATTGAAAGGATTCAGCAAGCCAGCCTGAGAGCGCTGCTCAGTCACGCATATAAGAAAGTTCCATACTACCACAAAGCTTTCAAAAACCTGAAAGCGAAACCTGACGACATAAAAAACATTGAAGACTTAAGAAAATTTCCCGTTCTCAAAAGAACCCAAGTTGCAATGCTGTCGAAAGAACTGAGAGCAAAGAACTTTCAACGCAAGATAATTCCATGTGAAACAAGTGGCACTACTTCAACTCCTGTACAGTTCTACCGAGACCACAATGATTATAGTTGGGGGACAGCTGCCATGCTACGTGCCTTTCGATGGGCTGGCTTCAAAGTTCAGGATAAAAAAGCAATGATATGGAACTTTCGTCAGCATGAGCTTAATAGTATGACCTTCAAGATTCAAAATCTGCTTGCCAGAACACTAGCGATTAGTGTGTTCCAGTTTTCTCAGCCTACTATGGGGCTCATATCCCCTAGGTTACGGAGATATAACCCTAAATTTATAATAGGATATGCCTCCGCCCTTTATCTTCTAGCCAAGCACTGCCTAGATGAAGGCTTGGATACCGCGAAGCCGAAGGCAATCTTCAGCACCTCAAGCAAGCTACTTGCCGGTCAGAGAAAGATCGTTGAAGAAGCATTCTGTTGTGAAGTCTATGATTGGTATGCATCCCGAGAAATGCTGACCATAGCATCAGAATGCCCCCACCATTCCGGCCTCCATGTAGCTTCGGACCATGTCGTCTTGGAGTTTGTCAAAAACGGAGAGCACACCGCGCCAGGTGAGGAAGGAAAGGTTCTTGTGACAAACCTCCACAACTATTCCATGCCTTTTATCAGGTATGACATTGGAGACGTAGGAAAGCCTTCAAACAAATCTTGCCAATGCGGAAGAGGTCTACCTCTTATAGAGAGCATAGAAGGACGAACCTACGAGATCTTCGTGACCAGTGACGGCTCCTTCACAACTCTTCGAGATTTGGGCACCTTCTTTGAAGACTTACCTGTCAAGGAATTTCAGATAATTCAAAAAACTCCTGACGAAATCCATGTTAAGGTTGTGAAGGACATAGGTTACACTCAGAGACACACTGCATTCATTGAAAACAATCTAAAATGGGCAGGGAAAGCCAAGATTGCTGTCGAAACTGTAAACTCAATTCCATTTGAAAGATCAGGCAAAAAGAGATATCTCGTCTCCAAGGTTCGATTCTTCTAAGCGCAGTTTTCCTAGCGCATGCGCGCGCGCAAATAGTTTTAATAACAATCATAATCAATTTTATCTGATAAACATTGCCAGAAAGTATTTCCTGTCCAAAGTGTAAT
>CAYFWY010000140.1:0-4518 GCA_964346895.1 uncultured Candidatus Bathyarchaeia archaeon
ATCTGGATGAGCTGATTGCAACTGTGACAAGTTTCACTGACGTTCTTGGCCCCCTAGGGTTTGCAACTTTGGTTTCTAGCACGCCTTTTGTAGGCAGTTTTGTCGTTGGCATGATTCTTGGATTTAGAAGAGGTTAACCAACTCTATTCTTTTAGGTGCCGGATCAGTTTCGGCATGAGTTCAGTTCCATGCAACAAAATGCCCAGCTCTCCATTTTTGCATTCTTTTTCGGAAAATCTTTGAACCTTATCAGCTTGGATTTTGTTGCCTGATATGAGAAGAGGTACGGGGTTGTCGCTGTGGGCTTTTAGTTTGCACGGTGTTGAATGATCTGCTGTAACGCATATGACATGATCTTCGAGGTTTATTTGTTCCAACATGTTTCCAACGAAGTGTCTATCAATAGTGGCTATGAGCTGGGTTTTGAGATCGCAGTTTCCGTCGTGTCCCGGTTCGTCTGGACCTTTAATGTGTATATAAAAGCAGTCGTAAATTGACAGAATTTCCAGAAGTTTTTTCACTCTTACTTTGCAGTCTGTCTCAAGGTTTTTGGATGGTGGGGGAAGGTCTACCATGTGCATGTCAGCTAGTTTGGATATTCCTCTTTCAACAGGCATGTCTGCCAGGCAAACGAAGCTGAAGCCATATTGTTTCTTTAGAGAGGGAAAATTGGGTAAGTGGTGACCGGCATCTCTGGTGAGGATTACATTTGCTTTTAGCTTTCCTTTTTTTTCGCGTTTTTTGTTTACCTCGTGTTGGTCGAGAATCGCTATGGTCTTTTGGGTGAATTCGTTGACGAGTTTTGCTGAAGTCTCTGCTTCTTCGCTTTTGTCTAAGGGTTCACATTTTTTTAGGATTAGTTTGGCTTCAGGTTCTGCCACGCCGATGCCTTGGATTCTGGTGTATGCTGGATCTGTGTTGGTGATGTTGCTTGAGAGTTTTTTGTTCTTGGTTCTTATGATTAGGGCTCCTCTGTGATCTAGGGTGTTTTTGAATTGGAAACTAGCGGGATAGGATTCCATTTTCATCGGCTTGTTTATGGCTTTGGCTAGTTCTGTGGCTTCTACTGTGGTTAGGCTTCTTCCCACTCTTCGATCTATTATGGTGTTGTTTGGACCTAGGGTGGCGAAGTTGCATCTTAGAGCCAAGTCGCCGTCTGTCATCGTTAAGCCTGCACCGAGGGCTTCGAAGACTCCCCTACGTGAATGATATTCGAAGGGGTCGTAGCCTAAAATTGAAACGACGGCTACGTCGCTTTCAGGAGCTATGCCTTTACCAACTGTGTACATGAGTCCTGTTTTTCCAGTTTTTGCGAGAAAATCCATATTAGGTGTATCAGCAGATTCGAGGGGAGTTTTATCTCCCATTTCTTCGATTGGCAGGTCGCTCATGCCGTCTATAACAACGTAAATCAACTTCAAAGGTAACGAGCTCCCACCTCAATTATGAATAATTACTCCCATTTAAATCAGAAACATAAAAATGTAACAAGATGATTTGGCGCGCGCAAATGTGGGGCTTAACCTTTCCTCTTTTTTCGTTGTTTTGTTTTTTTTTACAAATAATGACTTATAGAAGAAAATTCGAATATGGGTTAAGGGGACATGATGAAAGTTTTGGCGATCAACAGTAGCGCCCAAATGGGAAAGGGGGACACAGCCCAGATCTTAAATCCCTTCCTGGAAGGCATGAAAGAAGCAGGAGCTGAAGTTACGCTCCACTACACACAAAAGCTCAGCATAAAACCCTGCACAGGCATATTCCAATGTTGGTATAAGACACCAGGAAAGTGCTACATTAACGACGACATGCAGATGCTCTATCCAAAGCTCAGAGAAGCAGACATATGGGTTTTTGCTATCCCCGTTTATCTTGACATGCCAGGTAAAATGCAGATCTTCTTGAACCGACTCATGCCCATAGCAGGCGAAAAGGTGGTCATACGTGACGGCCGAATGTTCCCTACCCTCAGAAAAGACGTTGCTCTAAAAAAAGTAGTTCTCGTATCGTCATGCGGATTCTGGGGGACAGACAATTTCTCAGTGTTACTTCATTTCATGAAAAGACTCACAAAGACATTGAACGTTGAATTTGCCGCAGCGTTGCTCCGACCACATGGGTTCATCATGAAAGAAAAACAAGATGAACAGACCACAAAAGACATTCTGGAAGCAGCAAAGCAAGCGGGACACCAATTAATTCAAGAGGGACAAATCAAACTGGAAACATTAGAAACCATAAAACAGCCATTAATATCCTTGAAAGAGCTACATGAAAGATATAGAAAGGCACATGAAAAAGCCCAGAACTTACACTCCCAACAAACCTAAGACTTTGTAGGAAGAGGTGAATACGCATGCTTTGGGGTGTGTAGGGGATTAAATTTTAACCTCTCTCTCAAAATCACCAACGTATTCCACTAGGGTTAAATTTTAACCCCCCAAACCCAAGTCCGTCCACCCATCCAGACTCATCCAGACTTGTCCACACTCTCACATACATACACATACACGTGTAGAAAACACACGCACGCACAGTTAGTACCAATTTAAAGGAATGGCATGCATGCGCATCTGCATGTGGCGCGGTGGCATTTGCTTTTGTCGAGTGTTTACTTTGATTCTTTTTGTCAAGCTGAGCCACGTTCCGTGGATTGTGGCGCGTATGACTATGGTGCGTGCTTAGTTTTTTTTGAATAATAAATTCAGTTATCCTTAATTTAGTTGAATATGAAGGTGTTTCCGAAATTTTATATACACAATTATGTCATATGTGTAGTCTCTCTGAGAGGGAAAGGTGGTGGAGAGAGGTGAATAGACCAATTGTGATGCATGCGGTACCCAAGGGATTGCTGGTCGCTGTGATGATAGTTTTCGTTGCAGCACAAGCCCCGTACATAAAAGATGCAAACGTCACCAGCATCCATAGACACGGAGGAGTCTGGACCGTGGAAGGCACAATAACCATCGACCACACAGAGGTTCCTGATGAGCTTCGGTATAATTATGATGAACCGGGTTTCCTCTCTTGGTGGGAAGAACACATAAACGACGTCTTGGCAGAGCATGGAATAACTTCTGTTCACGTTCAAAATCTTGAGTTAACTTGGGTGGAAAAAAACGTCAGCAACCTCGATGTGATAGGTTTCTTTGCTGAAATAGTGTTTGGACACGCAAAAGGCGGGGTATACAAGTAGAAGAGGCTATGAACATTGGACACCTGGGTGTTTCCTTGTGGTCTACTTGAGTGAGCACCAAAAATTGTATATAAAAAGTCTATGTTGCATATAGACAAGGGTTCTGGGACATATAGAAAGGATGATCATTCCTGAGGGAGTTAGGGATACCTTGTGTGTGTGGGGGTTAAATTTTAACGCACACACACAAATGGGTGCGCGCGCGCGCAAAAGTTAATCTCGACGAGTTGGCTCATTTTCGTTGAGAGATTAGGAAGTTGGCTTGGGACATGATTCCAATGAGGAGGAGAGATTTTCTCAAGTTTGCGTTAGAGATGGCGAGCATTGCTTTTGCGCTTGGACCGTTGACGATTGCTCTCCGAATTGGCGATTTCGCTGACATAGTGATGGCTATGTTGGTTTGTCTACCTCTGTTGGGAGCCTCACTTGTCATCATGCGGATTGTGGAGAAGGAAATGTACGAAGTTCTCAGAAGAATGAAAAGAGGAGAAACGTGGTATAGCCTTCGGTGAACAACTCTTTTTGCGCGTGCATGTTAGTCTACTTCAGCATTTCAATGATCTCATTAGCGGTCAGAACCTTCGCAAAATTTTTCCTCAACATCTTCAATTCAGGTTCTTGCATGTCTGGATCATCTGTTGATGTTATGTCGCTCCCAACCACAACTTTGAAGCTTCTTTCATAGGCTTGTCGGGCTGTCATTCCACAACAAACGTTAGTCAAAGTTCCACAAATTATTACAGTGTCTTTTCCCAGGTTTTTGAGAATGGTCTCCAACGGAGTATCATAGAAAGCTCCGTAAGAAGGCTTGTGGATGACTATTTCATCTTTCCTCGGTGTAAGCTCATGCCAAACGCGTCCGTCTACGAAAAATGAAGATCGGACTATTTCCAATTCTGAATAGCGACCAGGCATTGAAGAGCCGGTTTTTGGGCGGTCAAGATAGTTGTGGGTCTTAGAGTAAACAGTGAAGATAACGGGAACCCCTTTTTTTCTACAATGTTCTACTAATCTTTTGATACGTGGAACTTGCCTAGTTGCTTCCGGAACCCAATCAGGTGTCCAGTGCGGTTTAACAAACTCATCCTGCATGTCAATGACCAGGAGAGCACATTTTTCTGGTACAACATCAAAGTTGGCATTCCCCTCGTTGTAAGCTCTTCTAGCCAAGTTAAGCACTTGCTCTTCTGTGTATCTACCCTCGGTCATACAATCCCTCCCCTTGTCATTGAGTTTGGTTATTCAAGTTTTAGGTCTTTCCCAATGTGTGCGCGCGCGCCATCTCTAGGATAACTATTTTTCGTTGGTTCACGTACTACGGC
>CAYFWY010000141.1:0-4483 GCA_964346895.1 uncultured Candidatus Bathyarchaeia archaeon
ATATACACGTTCTATCTTGACATTGACATAATAAGCATCAGCCCGCCAGTTTTTGAAGTTATACCGAAACCGCAAATCGTGTTCACAGCTAGCTATTTAGGAGCAATTCTCGCTTCTTTCCCTCTGATTTCCGCCATTGCACATTTCGCAATTGCATATCCAAAAAACAAAAGCTACAATGAAAATTTGAAGAAGGGAATGAATCCATATCGATGGTATGAATATGCCTTTTCAAGCTCAATAATGATAGTGTTGATTGCGACATTTGTAGGCGTTTGGGATTTTTGGTCGCTAACTATGATCTTCATCCTAAATGCAATGATGATAATGTTCGGGTATTTGATGGAATTTGTTAACCAATATACTGAGAAAACCAGATGGTTCCCTTATATTCTTGGATGCATTTCAGGAGGAACTCCTTGGGTAGTTCTTTATGCTTACTTCATTGCTGCTATAGGTTCAATAGATACAAATCCACCCGCATTCGTGTACTTCATATTATTCATCTATTTCATATTGTTCAATATCTTTGCTATCAATATGGTTCTACAATACAAAGGCGTTGGACGTTGGAAAGACTATCTCTATGGAGAACGATTCTACATTATACTTAGTTTCGTAGCGAAGACAGTTTTGGCTTGGCTTACTTTTGTAGGAGTATTTGCGCCTTTCTAAACGAAAAACCGCTTGCGCTTCTCCTTCCACAAACGTTTCATTATATATATCTCTAACTAATATACACTTCATTCTTTGAATTTTAGAAAATTTGGCAAAGTGTGGACTTTGTGAAGGAGAGGTGATCGAACAACTAAAAATCACGGCTGAAGGTAAGTGTTCTGTTTGTAGTGCAAAGTTGGTAATAAAGAAGTAGATTAACGAACCCGTGCATTTGGAGACATCACTACGGCGGTGAGATCCAAAAACTCCAAGAATATTATTTTGTTGTCAGAATAGGTTTTAGAATCGTCTGCTTCTCGCCATAAACTATTTGGTCTTTCAGCGTTTCCTCGGTGTGTCCAAATTGGCTAAGAATATTGGCTCCTGCTAGAATCAACATGTCCAAATATTTTTCGGCGTCAAAACGGGTTTCAGCGTTGACTAGTTCCGCAACTTTCACACGTTTACTTGCCCTTCTGTTTTCAGCATCAGTTATCAAGTAGCGAACAGTCTGTCCCCCTGAAACCTCTATTCCCTCCTTCACTAACTGTTTGGCAGCTACAGCCTGAAAAACATCATGTGTATACTTGTCCGGATTCATAGAAAGCCGCTTCGCAACAATCAAATCTTGCACATCAACCTCTCTCTTCCTCAGTTTCTCCACATAGCTGCGTAAAACTTCCACTGCTTCAGGAATTCTCTTGATGAATGCTTCAGCGTTTCTTGCCTTCGCAAGAACTCCTATCATATCCATCTGGGCTTTTTTGATGAAGGGCGCCGTATCCCTTCTAACCGCTTCGATGCCCTTTACCTTGATTTTGCCAGATTCGAATACGCCATAGTACCGGTTGAGAACAGGGACCTCCAAATGCATTCTGGAGGGCATAAAGACAATCCATCGATATCTGCCCTCCACATTCAACTGCACCCCGATCTCTTTAGAAACGTCTTTACATAAGTCAACGTACTCTCTTGGAGAGGCTTCTTCTTTCTTTAGCCACAGAGAGTCGACGATTCCGTGAACCACCTCGAAACCCTGATTCTCAGCCATACGCACAGTCTTGAGTAGAGCCTCTCGAGCGAAAGCGCAGACCGCAATGTGGGCATCAACCTTGCCGAAACGAGCATTCTTGTAACCCAGATAACCGAAACATGTTACTAAGATCCACTTGAGAGCCTTCTGCCTACGATTGTACATCTGCTTCAGCTTCGGGTCTTCAGCGTCGCTTCTTAAACGTTTGTAAGCACCCCGCTTCTTCAATACCGTCTTCAAGGTTCTCGGCACTATGCCCTCCCGCTGCTGGCACACGTTGTACCCAAGCTCAGGTACCCTCAACGACGAATCGGGGCAACATTTGCAAAGCACGGTCTCAGCTGAAATGTTCTGTTTCGCCATCAAGGTTGGATACATAGAGGAGAAATCAACTTCGGCAACCCAGTCGTGCAGACCCAGCTTAGGCTCAAAAATGAAGCCTCCCCTGTCAGCTACAAGCAGTTCCCAAGCCGACTTAAACGCCTCAGGCTCCCGCTTCTTCCAAGGAACAAGAACATCATCCTTAACAGCCTGATAAAGCTGCAGAGAAGACATAATCGTTCCAATGCTAGCCCTCGAAGCTCTATGCAAAGGAACCCTACAAGTCCTGGAAACCTCAATCACCCCATCTAACCCGCAAGCAGAATAAATGAAGGTGTTTCCCTCATCGATGTGAACCCTGCCGTAAAGCCTGCGCACAGGTGCCTTAAAGTAGACCCTTCCATAAGAGAAGAAAGTTGTCCCCTGCCTCCTCTTAGCCCTAAGAGGAATATCCTCTCTTCCCAAGACAAGCTTGTTGGAAACTCCATTCACCAGCGCCCTACGAACGAGATAGGGAAAAAGAAACGAGTCTCCACCCCGAGTAAAGACAACGTCAGGATCCTTCATTCTAACCACTTCAACTATCTTACAAAGCATCTCACCCTCATCTCCCTCCTCAATCACTACGGTTTCTCCGTCAACCTCAAGAACAATCGCGCCGATGGGGTCGTCAAAGCTGGGAACCCGCTTCTCCGTAGCTACTTCAACACTTATCCGTATCGAACGAAGAGGAGGAACCACATAATCGACGCTCTCTATAGAATCCAACAACCAATAAGCAAGCCTGCTACCCTGATTAGTGACGCTTAAAAAAGCAAGCGGAAAAATGTCCCGATCATAAAAATAATTCTGAGCGTCAGGAACATCCACGTTATGCAGCCTAAACCTCCTGTATCCACCAAGCCTCAACAATTCACGAGCAAAGAAAGGTATCCCCCGACAATCTGTCGTAGCAATCTCCAAAACCTTTGACCTTTTGTTTTCCATAAAATCAGCATGCTTTTCAACATATCGCCACCTAATTACAGACTTGCAGGTCGCAAGCTTATTCGTCAGCTTAGACAGGTCAGCCATCCTTCCAGAAACATAAATTCTAGGCTGAAACGCGTCTGTGAGCCTCACCCGCTCTCCATTCTCTGTTATGATCCAAACGGTCATCTCGCCGGGACCAGAAGGATACACATCGAACAACCAGCCTCTGATCGGCTTAAGGCTGGCTAAGTTGTTTTTCCAGCCTGTCAAGTTCCTCTCTGATCTCCCTTATGGCATTCTCTTGATGGAGCAGAATCGACATGAACATCGCCTCCAGCAAAACAGGCCTCGTAGCCATGCTCCCAGCAGACGCAACCAATCTGCAAGCATTCATCATTCGATCGAAAGCCTCAGCATCCCTCTTTCTCAACCCTTTTCTGAAGCCCTTCCACCTCTCGATCTCTTTTTCTAAAGCCTGGCGATACGAAGGAACAGTTCTCCCCATTCGCTAGGCCCCCGTAAACATGTCCATCGTGACCAAATTAGAAGGAAAAATTAAGTTAGACGACTTAATGTTCGGGTGATCCTCCCAAACGAATTTGAAACCACCCCTAGATTTTTTGAACCTTATCACGGGTCTAGCTTTTGCAAGCAAAACCGCTTCCAAAAAGAGGTTTCTGCCAGAATGAAGTCGAGGAAAATACGAAGCGACAACAACAATTCGTCTCCTAGAAGCCAAGTCTGAAAGAAAACGAATCATTTTGAGGAAGATGTCTCTGCCCTCGTTTTTGGGTACGTCACGATCAAGGAAGAGTCCGGTTATGTCCGAAACGACGACAAGCTTAGACCTGTATCTTTTCAAAGTCTCTTCCAACTTCTCAAAAACCAAAGCCGTCAGCTGATACGCCGTGAAAGCCCTCGAAACCGAAATCTTCTCAAGTACAGACCTCGGCTCCAAACCAAACTGCCGAGCCATAGCTGAAACAGCATACAAATCAAAGGTGTTCCCCCCATCAATGTAAACAACACGCGAGTTTAACCCACCTTCTCTGAAAGGCAACTGACACCGAACACTCAAAAGAAACGACACCATCGCCCCAAGAGAACGCCCAACCAAAACCGCAAAGTTACCCCTATGAAAACCCGGAAAAACCGAGTCTAGTTGCGGGATACCGAGGGCTAAACCGCTCTCGAATTCTCTAGACAACATGACCACGACACCTAAAGGGGTATGAAAACATGAGTCCAGAACTCATAAAGATTGAGGAGAAACAGATTCTATGAGTCCAGAGACTCCTAAGTGAAAGTGAAAACGACATTCCAGCCTATTTCGAAGCCTTAAAAGCCTATGAAGACTACCACTTCGCAAAGTACCTCAAAGCAGGCGGCTGGGCATACTTTCCTAATGCTTATTGATTCATTTGAGGCTGGTGTAAAAGAAGTTGTCTCACAGTCCTTGACGACTAGTTCTAGACCGACTTTTTCGGGGTGAGCAGCCTA
>CAYFWY010000142.1:0-4440 GCA_964346895.1 uncultured Candidatus Bathyarchaeia archaeon
GACCTAAGACGAGGAGTTTGGAAAGGTGAGATTTTCCGGTTCCTTTCTTTCCGGTAACTATGTTTAATTTTCCATCGAGATCGTGAGCATTAATTGTGAAACTAGATGTCTCTTTAGTTTCTCCAATGTTGATTGGAAGATTCCCGTTTTCCCTTATATTAGATAGCAGAGAACTGATGGGAAATTTTTTGATTCCGGATTTAGAGCGAGAAGGAAGCCATGAAACATTCACACCCAACTGTTTATTCTCGATGGTTCCTCGAATTTTACACAAAAGCATCCACGCGTCTTGAATGTGATTTATATGTGACGATACTTCCAAAGGATCAAAAATTTCTCCATAAACAAAATTTTCGGATGTAGAATCGCGAAGAAGCTCTTCAAGAAGACCCGGAACGCTGGCGAATTGGACGTCAATTACCTGAGTGATCAATTTCTTGTTAACTCTAGGGTCTTCTATGAGAAGGTAATCGCCTTTTTCAACGTTATCGTTTGGAAAGCTGAGAATTTGAATAGTGTTCCCTTCTTTTTTATAAAGCCGCATTACTAACCCTCATAATCTTTTCCAAAAGGCCCGAAGAGTAGCCGACGTACATTTGGTCTTGCAACTATTCTGAGTCCATACTGCTGAGCTATGAAACGTTGAATACCTATTACTTCAGTAGCGGTAAAAGTTGAAAATATGTGGGCTAAACGCAGGGTTTCTGGATAGCTTTGAAAGAGAAGATCGCTTCCGAGAAGCTTTCGCACCGCTTCTATTCCTCGTTCTCGCGGGACCTTCTTGTCAATGTCCAACCTAAAGGAGCAGATTCCGTGGGTTAGTTTTGCGACATAAACATTTCCGAGGGTAAACACGGGACCTGATGGGAGGGGAAAGCCATTTATTTGAAGCAGACATGGCGGCTTAGACTTTTCTGCTAAATCCGTGAGTCGGTGACCCAAAAATCTTAAGTTGGTTGTTTTGGAGAAAGCCAGGATGGTGTTGAAACGATTTCTAGCGATTTCTAAAAGGTGGGATATTAAGTTAACTGGACTGTCAGCAGCTCCAGCGGTTAGGGAGCCATCCCACAGAATGATGCTATCATGTGCGGAACAGGAAATGCCAAGTTGAAGCCAGCGTTCGAGCAGGTTGCCGATTATAGTCTGCATGTTGACTAGGCTTGGAGCGCTAGCGCCTTCTTGGAACTCAAAGTAATGGCGTCTGAACAGATTGTAGATTTCCCTCTTGTTTTCTTCTGTTACATGGAAGGGGAAGGGCCCAAGGCGGAGGTGTCTGTAGCGGCTTTTTTCTTTCCAAACGATTGCTCCTCTTATTGCGCAAAGTATACCGGTTTCGGTTTCGCCAACCTTTATACTTGAAATATCGACGGCGGCAACTGGGGTTTCTCCTAAAAGGGGTTCAATGGGAATTGATTCTATTGTGAATGATCCATGAGTAACTAAAACTTGTGGGGTGTCTTCAAAGTTTTCTGTTGCAGGTTTGTTGAAGGTCATTTCGTTGGGTTGAAAATATTTACTTTCCATTGTTCTCATTGATCTGAGGCTTAACTCGATGAACTTTTGTGGAAGTTGCAAATCTTCCAAGGATTGTGGAAAATTATATCTTAGTGTTGTTGTATAATTTAATTGCTCAATCAACAATATTCACCAATAAATCATGAAATGAGAGGTTGGTGTATTTAAATGTTGCGCATGCACATTATGTTCAATTCAATAAACAATATGGGGTGCCGATGACGGGAGAAGCAAAGCCTCCAATCCGCCTAAAAATGAAAGTTGGAAACCTAGAGTTCGAGATCGAATGTATGGAGGATCAGCTGGAGGAGGCTGTAAAAAGAATTCTGTCAACAGTCGCAGAGTATGCGAAGGAACCGATAGTTGCGTCAGAACGCCATTTGCCTCCTGCCAGAGCTGAAACATGTAAAGGGCTCATACAGAAACTTTGGTCAGAAAGATGGTTTGCGTCTCCCAGAGGACTAGGAGACGTTCACAGTGAAATGGCACGCAGCGGTTTCCATTACGATCGCACTGCAGTGGCGCACGCCCTCGTAGACTTGGTTAAGGATGGCTTATTAACTAGAGAAGGGCGACCTCGGCGTTATCGTTACGCCCAGAAAAGACCGCCGAGCCGTTAAGGAATCACTTTTGCTTGCAGGCTCCTCAACGGTTCTTGGAAGGTTTTTTCCAAATTTCCTTCAGTAATAGACCTAAAATTAATGTCGTTTCCACTATGATCGCCAGTATTGTTACGGCTATGAGGAAAGCCAGAGTCAAAATAATGCATTGATGCTGGGCTTAATTGCCTTTGCAAATGCCAGAGGAATGAGTAGAACGGTGTAAGTAAATATTTAGGCTTGTTTTGTAAAAGTAAGGGTGAAAGATGATAACAATGTCTTTTACATCGATTCAGAATATCTTGGATGGTTGTTTTGATTTTAAGCAAGTGGAAATTAAAGGCTGGGTTTACAGGAAAAGAGAAAGTAAAGACGTTATTTTCGTCCTAGTACGCGACGCTACAGGGATCATACAATGCACAATTAAGAGAGACAGCCCAAGCTGGGCTGACGCTGAAAAAGTGACAATCGAATCCTCAGTTACACTGAATGGAATTGTAAGGAAAGATGAACGCGCCCCCGGAGGATTTGAAGTATCCACGAATCGATTGAAAATAGTGGGATTAGCTGAACCCTTTCCAATAACGAAGGACCAAAGCGAAGAGTTTCGACGTGACGTTCGACATCTGTGGCTTCGAAGTCAAAAAATGATTGAAATTATGAAGATAAGAAGTGAAACACTGAAGTTTATACACCAATTTTTCAGAAAAGAAGACTTCACTGAAGTTTCGCCACCCATGTTCATATCCAGTGCTGTGGAAGGTGGAGCTACACTTTTCGGAGTGAAATACTTTGACAAAGATCTTTATCTAACCCAAAGCGCCCAACTGCACCTTGAGGTGTTAATAAGTTCCTTAGAGAAAGTTTATTGCGTCGCTCCTTCCTTCAGAGCAGAGAAGAGTAGGACGATAAGGCATCTTGCAGAGTATTGGCATGTAGAAGCGGAACAAGCTTTTGCAACGATGGATGATCTCATGTGTTTAGAAGAGGAGCTCGTGAGTTATGTTTGCCAGAAAGTTGCAGAACAATGCAAGAAAGAACTGAACAAATTGAAAGTGAATGCGAAGAAATTATCTGAAGTGAAACCGCCGTTCAGTAGAATCACCTATGACGAAGCCATAGAGAGACTTCATAAGAAAGACTCTAAGATCAAATGGGGAGAAGATTTCGGATTCGACGACGAGAGAGCCTTGGCAGAAGAGTTTGGAAAACCAGTTTTCGTGTACGCTTACCCGAAGGAGATAAAGGCATTTTACTGCAAAACGTACAAGGATAACCCGAAACTCGTCATGTCTGTAGATTTAATCGCGCCAAAGATAGGAGAACTAGCTACAGGCGGCTCAAGAATTGACGACAAAGAGGAGCTGATTAAACGCATTAGAGAGTTCGGTTTGAAAGAAGAAGATTATGGCTGGTATATTGATATGAGAAGATATGGAACCACGCCTCATATCGGCTTTGGATTAGGGGTTGAACGCCTACTGGCATGGATGCTTGATTTAGAAAATGTGATGGACACCCTTCCATTCCCACGCACAATCAGAAGATACTACCCCTAATTTTACAGATTCTACCATGTTTTTCTACTTCCGCTTCCTGAACACTTTGCAGTCATCCATGTCAGTCACATAGTCGAATCCAGCTTCTATCAGTCGCTTAGCGTCTTCAACCGTCTTAGCTGTTCTGCAAATGAATTCGTCACCTTCAAAGTTGAGGAGGTGTGTGTATATCATCGTGCTTTGAATGCTTCTATGACCTAGAAGCTTCTGAACGTGAAGGATATCCTTGGTGCGGTGATACTCCATCGTAGCTTTCCAGTGGCGCAGAGTGTGAAAACTTATCTTCAGCAATCTTGGGTTGTGAAGCTTGTTCGCAACACGCTTTCTCTGAGTGTTGAAACTGGATCTGTGTGCTTTGAGATTTGCGCCGAACACTTTTCCAGATTTCTTTGGAACAGCGTTGAGCATAGCCATCATTTTTCCGCTGATTTTGAACATTCTTGGATTTCCGTATTTTTCAGATCGACATCTTATCGTGCTTCTTTCCTCATCTATGTCCGTCCATTCAAGATCCCAGACTTCTCCAATCCTCATTCCGGTTTCCTTCATGAGTTGCGCGCGCGCGCATTGTTAAATGAAAAATTTTGCGCAAGTTTTTTCGGCCCTACCGGGAAAGGGCTCCGCACACAACTATCCATGCATGCATTCTACGTTAACTTTCAATCACTTCTTTCACTAGATGCTTGTTTTCTTTTAACCAGTTTATGATTACCTCTTTGTTTTCTTCTAGCATGTTTACCGCCATTCCACGAAACAGTTTGGGCACC
>CAYFWY010000143.1:0-4432 GCA_964346895.1 uncultured Candidatus Bathyarchaeia archaeon
ATTTGGGCGTAGGTTCGGGCCTCTTCTATTCTTCCTTCTTGCAATGCTCTTTCATACCTGATTAGTGCTTCGGCTTTCACTTTGGCTCGGCGTTTGATTTCTACTTCTTTGAGGGCTGGTGGAACTCCGTCAAAGACGTAGACACCTTTGATATTGAGTTCAACGAGGTTGGCTGTTCGATAGAATAGGCCGCTTAGGTGGCTGGTTATTCTGCCAGTGTTGTCTTTTAGGGGCGTTCCGTCTGGTTGGCGGATGATGGCAAGAAATTGGTAGAGGGCGTTGTAGGCGTCGATGGCTATGGATTTTCCGCTCAGACTTCTGAGTTCAACCTTTGTTTTGGGCACCAGTTTTCTCAAATTTACGCCCAAAGTTTTGCACCATTATATCAACGCAAGATCAGAGACAAATCCATATGACTTAAGAAGGCATTCTTAACCTTCTTCTTTCTTTTCGATTAGTTCGACCCTTCTTTTTCCTTTGGTGAGGGCTGATACATAGATTTTACCTTCAATTTCCATTCTCATCAAAGTCTTGTTCAAATCTCCAAATCCTATGCCTTCATAACTCTCTTTTATAAGGTCAAATATTTCGACATCAGTCAGGGGACCCTTTCTTTCCAAGGTTTCTACTATCGTTGTATAGAGGGGATGGGATCTCCAAGTCTTTATATTCATTTTTTGGCTCCTAAGAGGATAATCCTAAGCCACCGGCGTTGTGGGTTTCTTTAGTTGCCGAACCTGCTTAATGAAGCCTTTATACCATGCCTCCATGCCCGAAGTTATTGTTGGTCCAATTTTTTCTGTGGCTTTTTTGAAATCATCGAGACCGACTTCTGTGGCTTTCACATCCTTCCTCAAAGCATTCATCGCGGCTTCTCTCGAAAGCGCTTCGATGTCAGCTCCAGAGTAGCTCTTCGTCATGGTGGCTAATTGGGACAAGTCTACATCTTTTGTCAGCGGCATTTCTTTCGTGTAAATTTTAAAGATTTCCAGTCTAGCTTTCTGATCGGGTTCTGGAACGTAAATTAAACGGTCAAATCTTCCTGGTCGAAGAATTGCGGGATCCACTATGTCAGGTCTGTTTGTTGCAGCGATGACGACCACGTCTTCTAAAGTAATTATTCCATCCATCTCTGTTAGGAGTTGACTGATTACGCGCTCCGTGACTCCGCTGTCGGCGTAGCCCATTCCTCTTCTGGGCACGAGAGAGTCAAATTCGTCGAAGAAAATAACGGCGGGGGCCGCCATCCTTCCCTTCCTAAAAACCTCTCGAATAGCCTTCTCGGATTCGCCAACCCACTTGGAAAAGACTTCTGGACCCTTTATGGTTATGAAGTTTGCCTCGCTTTCGGTGGCCACAGCCCTTGCCAGCAAGGTTTTTCCACATCCTGGAGGTCCAAAAAGGAGAATCCCTTTAGGTGGTCGTATGCCCATTCGCTTGAAGACATCGGGGTTTTTAAGGGGCCATTCCACAGCCTCTCTGAGTTCCTCTTTCACTTCTTCTAAACCACCTATTTCTGTCCAGTGAACCGCTGGCACTTCTATGTATACTTCTCGCATGGCTGTCGGTGTGACCTCTCTATAGGCGTTTGAGAAGTCTTCCATTCTAACGTCCATTTTTTCTAGAACGCTGGGTGGAATCCGCTCTTCTTCTAGGTTTATTTCAGGCAGATATCTACGCAGGGCTTTCATGGCGGTTTCGCGGGACAATGCAGCCAAGTCTGCTCCCGTGTAACCGTGGGTCATTTCGGTAAGTTTCTTTAAATCAACATCCTCAGCTAATGGCATCCCCCTTGTGTGTATTTGCAGTATTTCATATCGCGACTGTTTGTCAGGCACTCCTATCTCTATCTCCCGATCAAACCGTCCCGGTCTTCTTAAAGCGGGATCGAGGGCTTCAGGTCTGTTTGTTGCGCCTATGACTATGAGGTTTCCTCTTCCTGCAAGTCCATCCATCAGGGCGAGGAGTTGAGCAACAACTCTCCTCTCAACCTCACCAGTCACTTCTTCTCTTTTAGGTGCAATAGCATCTAACTCATCAATGAAAATAATGCTTGGAGAATTTTTCTGAGCTTTCTGGAACATCTCACGGAGTCTAGCCTCTGACTCGCCGTAGAACTTACTCATTATTTCTGGGCCGTTTATTGAGTAAAAGTTAGCTTCTGATTCGTTTGCTACGGCTCGGGCGAGGAGTGTTTTTCCGCAACCTGGCGGGCCATGTAGCAACACTCCTTTTGGAGGCTCTATACCAAGTCTTTGAAAGAGTTCTGGGTGTCGAAGGGGTAGTTCAACCATCTCCCTTATCCGCTGAATCTCTTCGTGGAGTCCCCCTATGTCTTCGTAGGTGGTGCGGGGCATGCCTTTTGCTTCAGGGGTTGGCTCGGTTAAAATCTGGACGTTTGTCCCATGGGTGATTCTTACGATTCCATTAGGGCGGGCTTTGATAACTGTGAATGGTATAGCGTGGCCTAACATCATGACGAGGGTGGTGTCTCCTTCCACAAAGGTTCTTTCCATAAGTCTGTTCTTAACGAAATTGGTGAAGTCTTCGTCTACATTCAATTTCATATCGATTGGAGCCAGAACAATGCTTGTTGCATCACTTACTTTTGCTGGACGAATTGTTACGTATTCGTTTATCGCTACTCCCGCGTTTTTACGTGTAAATCCGTCGATTCGTATGATTCCTCTGCCTTGATCTTCAGAGTAGGCTGGCCAAGCTATGGCGGCCGTGTTTCTTTTTCCCACGATGTGCATTACGTCCCCTGCTGAGATGCCTAGCTTTTGCATGGATTTTTGGTCGATTCTGGCGATTCCCCTGTATACATCACGTTGTCTGGCATCTTCAACTCTGAGTTGAACTTCACTCAATCATTTCCCTTCCTTATGTTTTATCGTAAAGACTTTTCACATCTCGAAAGGCTGACCTTCCTATATAAACTTTAAAGGGAGGCATTAGGCTCTGTGGATCATTATTGTATCTATCTGGCTAATTTCTTTGATTTTAAGGAGGTAACTCTCCACTTCGTCTAAGACTCCCGACCTGTCTTCTGGGAGGACGATATGTGCAATTAATGCTGAGAGCCCAAAGGCTATGGGTTCCTCTGAGAATCCATGAACCGAAGCAAACTTTGGCAACTGTTTCTGTATGCTTTCTTTAAGCAAGTTGAGGTCAACTGTTGCTTCGGATGGAAAAATTTTGAAGGAAATAACGATGTTTCCCAAGTCTTTTCCTTCTCCTAAGGTCCTGTAAATCCACACTTTGGACAACGATATGGCCTTCCAAACTTGCGACATTTGGAGCAACGCCAAATAACTATTTCTCCGCAATTGGGGCAAGGAAATTTTGTCGCTTCTTCTCCTGGAGGAATAGTTCGATTGCATGATGTGCACGTAGGCATAGCGATGCTTATTCTCTCATTCACGGCAACAACCTCAAGGAAAATTCGATATAGAAACACTCTCTTATATGTACTATCTTTTAATGCCTTTTTGAGAGTATATTAAAATCTAAGGCCCCGAGTAAGAGGAAGAGAAGTGAACCGGAAAATTGACGTCATTGTGGTTGGGGGAGGTCCCTGCGGTTCATATGCGGCTTTAGCAGCTGCAAGGTTGGGTGCTAAGGTTTTGGTCTGCGAAGAACACAGGGAGATCGGGGTTCCCAAACACTGCGCTGGTCTTTTGAGCGTTGCTGGTTTGAGACGATTAGGGTTAGATCTACCGCGTGAAGTTATCGAAAATGAGATTAAGGGAGCCGTTTTCAATTCACCTTCAGGTAAAGAGTTTGTAGTTAGATGTGGGTCCCCTGTAACTTATGTTGTTGACAGGGAGTTATTCGACAGGTATCTCTCAGACCTCGCCGTGAAATCTGGGGTGCGATACTTTTTGGAATCTAGGGTAAAGTCCCCTATATTTGATTCAGGATACATCGCCGGGGTCGCTGTCAAAAAAGGTGGAGATGAAAAGAATTTGGCAGCGAATGTTGTGATAGACGCTGAGGGCTGTTCGTCCACTCTTTTGAAGAAAACTGGGCTGAAGCCGCTTCAAGGTTCAACGACCGTTAAGGCAATCCAAACAGAAGTAGACAGAGTGGATGGAATAACCTGGGACATGGTTGAGGTGTATCTTGGAAGAGAATATGCTCCAGGCTTCTTTGCTTGGATAATTCCTAAAAGAGACAATTCAGCGAAGGTTGGTTTGGCTACGTGGGCCGGTGATCCTCGAGAATATCTTCGTCGGTTCATGAAGAACCATCCTGTGGCATCTAAAAAATTAAGAAAGAGTCGCATTACGAGTCTTTCTCTTAAGCCCATCCTGCTTGGAGGGCCAATCCCTACGACCTATTCAAACGGTCTTCTTGTGGTGGGAGATGCAGCTTCGCAGGTGAAACCAACAACCGGAGGAGGCGTGATCGTTGGGTTGTTGTGTTCCAA
>CAYFWY010000144.1:0-4424 GCA_964346895.1 uncultured Candidatus Bathyarchaeia archaeon
ATCAAATCGAGATTATATATTGAGACAACTAAAAACTGAATCATCTTAAATGTCCGCAACGAAAATCCTTTTTCATTGTTGCGCGCGCGACAGAATTTTCGGGGCATGGAGAAAAGTTAATTTCAACGAGTTTCCTCATATCAGTTGAGAGATTAGGAAGTTGGCTTGGGATATGATTCCTATGAGTTGGCGAGATTTTCTCAAGTTTTCGTTAGAGATGGCGAGCATTACTTTTGCGTTTGCACCGTTGACGATTGCTCTTCGAACTGGGATTTTCGCAGACACAGTGATAGCTATCTCGGTTTGTCTATCTCTGTTGGCAGCCTCACTTGCCATCATGCGGATTGTGGAGAAGGAAATGTACGAAGTTCTCAGAAGGATGAGAAGAGGGGAAATGTGGTATAGCCTTCGGTGAATGCGCGCTCACTAAGACATTAGAACTTTCTGTCAACTTGTGGCGTACCCCGTCCACCGTTGAATAAAAATCGCGTGCGTGCGTGCAATAGAGCAGATACGATGCATGCACACCCAAAAAATCAAATTTATCTTCAGTTATAAGGCAAAGAGGAAGTGGACGGATGCCTTCCAGTTACACTCTCAATCAAAAGGGCGCAGTAGTTACCGTGTCCTTTGCTGCGATTTGGGCTCTTGTATCCATGATAATAGCTGTTGACATGGGATTGCAGTCACCTATTGCCTTGGCAATATTTGGAGTGATGACTCTTATCGCTTGGATTTTGGTACCGCTGTATATTAAGAGAATAAAGAGAGCCTACGTTTTGGGAGTAGTTCTTCTTGTCTTTGGTTTGGGAGGGCTATTTGCGAGCCCAGGCGACCCACCATGGTACACTTTCACTAATCCAATTAGCATAGTCAAAGAACTTTCTTTTGTCATTGATTCGCTTGTTGGAATATACTTCAGCGTCAAATCCTTTGGAGAAAATTAGCTAGTATCGAGCGCACGCATTTCATTCAATGATAACAAGGGTAAGATAAGCTCTCTGGCACATGCAAAAATATATAAATGCGCGCGCGATGTGCAGTTTAAGAAAGTTTATTGCGTTCCTTTCTTCTGTTAATTTCTTCTTTCAACGACAGAATTGTTCTCCGTATTTTTTTGATTTTGTCTTCGTCAGGAACATATTCAAAACAATCAAAGTGGTAATCAAACAATGGGCGCTTCGATTCTGCACACCAATTAGACGCAGGAAACTCACTTCTAAAGTGTGAACAACTAGCACAACAATTCCCAGCGAGTCTCTGTTGAAATTCTAACCTTCCTTTCAGAGGAACTAAATCTCCTTTTTTGTGTGGCAAAGGCAAAGTTAACTCCCCTCCGCTTCCCTCTTTTCGCGGCACGAGAGCAATGAACTAGTTCTTGAAGCCTTAGTTGTCCAAGAGTTATCAGCTGCCTCAGCGTGAGAAACCAAGAGAGGTAACAGAGAAAAGGAAACCACAAGCACAACAACCAATGATTGAACGCATCTCAATGCGAATTTCTTCACATTAGACACTAATGATACATTCTCTACTCCGAGACTAATAGTTTTTGGTAAAGAAGATTTTCATTGAACATAATGCGCGCGCATTAATCAAATAGAGAAACGCCATACAAATTGTTATCGGCTGGCTTATTCTAAAGTGCCACGAAGGTGAAGGTGAGTTGAAAGAGTGGGAATGCGTGCAAGTTGGTCACCATAAGGATGTTGGAAAAACAGTTGAGGAATGGCATAAGAATGGCTGGTGTCTCCACACCTATGTTTGTGCTGGAAACGCCAACATGGCAATGGGAACCGTTCACTACTTACTGTTTGAGAGAGGCGAGTAGTGGGACAAGCCACCCCTCAATTTTCCCCTTTTTTATTTGTGCACGTTAAAATTTAACCCCCAAACAAACACACATCCAAAGGAATTCTATTAGTTTTTGATTGTTTGTTTAAAAGCCAATCTTTTTTTTACCATAAACACTGCTTCTTATTTCTTGTAGAGAATATATACGCAAACGAGCATGATTGATCCCGCTGTTACCTGTAAAAGAGTCAAGGCTTCTCTCAGGATGATGAAAGCAAAAACTGTTCCAAAAAGGGAGGATGTAGCAAAAATTACACCAGTCTTCATTGATCCGATTTCCCTCAGAGAAAAAAGAAACAAAAGTATTGAGAGAGCTACGCTTAAGGCTCCTACAGATAATATGTAAGGTAACGCAGCTAGAGGTACATAAAGACTTATCCCAAGAAGCAAAGACATTACCAGAAGAACACTACCTCCAATGAAACATTTCAGTCCAGTTACCATTACAATATCTCTCTTCTTACTCAGAAACTTACTGAGGTTGTTATCAACCCCCCAAAATAGACAAGCACCTACTATCAGCAAATTACCAAGAAACTTTGAGGATAGAGTTAGATTCTGAAACTCTCCATTTGTTGTAATTAACACTACACCAAGAAACAAGAGAAGAATGGCAAAATAGTCTTTTCTTAACCCACGTTCCTTTAGAAAAGTAAAAGCAATCAGAACAGTGAACAGAGATTCTGTATTAAGTAGCAAAGATACGTTGATTGCAGTAGTTTCGTTGAGACCATGTAAAAGCATAAATGGTGCAATAACTGAGCCAGAGAGGATGACAAAGGCTAGAATTCCGTAGTCCTTTCTTGATATTGTAGTTTCAGTTTCCGTAGGCGTCTCAAACAAGGACAGAAATCTTTTGTGAAGTGGAGAAAGATGAATCCCAAAAAGGAGAATTCCACCAATAAAATAAATCATACCAGCAATGGTTAAAGGATTAACATTTTCTAATGCAATCTTGTTCAGAGTTGAACTTACTCCAAACAAGACTGCAGAAGCAATAGCACCTACATAACCCCAATGATGAGTCAAGTTTTGTCCCTATCACTATATAGATTTGATTCGACCACAACTCTCCCACATTTCTCATATTTAGCAACTTCTAATGGTTCATACAGAGGAATAAAGAGTTTGACTTTGATCACATAGTTTGGGTTTGGGGGTTAAAATTTAACCACCACACACAGTTGCGTCCGCGCAAACAGATTTTTGAAATTATTTCTTGTTTGTTTATTCTGAATGGAATTTCTTATTGAGAAAATCAAAATAGAACTAGGTAGATAATTCGTTAGAGAGGTTATGAAGAGGTGATGCAGTTTGGAAGATGAAGAGCTGGAAAAATTACAAGACCTTTGGGGGAAAATAAGAGGATTAGAAGACATTAGATGGCGTTTGATGTTGCAACTATTCTACAAGATGAATGCCAATCTTTTCGATATTACGCAACATCTTTTCAGTATAGAGAATTACCTTTCGACGATAGCTAAGAAATAGGAAGTACATATCTGACAGCAGGGAAGTTGAGGAAGGAGTTCCTCTGAGGGCGCGTGCGCTATTTATTTCCCTCTAAAGGAAAAGCCGAGGCGGTGGGATATTCGGCAGTCACTAAGGGAAAATACTAGAGAGATCACCATAGTATTAATCTAGCAAGTGGGCATTAAGAAACTAAAGTGTATGCAGTTAATGGAAGTTCAGTATTATGACCTCTGTGCTCCAGCCATTCCTTCTAAGCCTTGTTGCAGGATTAGCCACCGGAATAGGCGGTTTAATTGTCCTTTTGCTCAAGAGAGTCAGTGACAGAATTGTGAGTTTCTCCATGGGGTTTGCATCAGGCGTAATGCTCATGGTCGCCTTTAACAACCTTTTTCTTGAAGCTGAACAGTTCATCACACATATTGAATTGATAACTTTATTCTCACTTGGTGCTGTCATTATGATCATTCTCGACTTGGCTATTCCTCATATTGAACTGACAGCCAGAAATTTAGACAGCCAAAGTGCTAGAATGGTCAGAACTGGCGTACTCATCGCTGTGGGCGTAACATTGCACAACGTCCCCGAAGGATTCGTGGTTGCAGCAGGGTATGCCTACGCACCAAGTCTTGGGTTAATAATCGCCATTGCAATTTTACTTCACAACATACCTGAAGGGGTCGCCACCGCAATTCCATTTATGAAAGCTGGAGAAAAGCCCTCGAAGATAGAAATAATAACGTTTCTCTCAGGTCTGGCGGAGCCCATTGCAGCACTAGTTGGAGCTATAGCGTTTTCTATAATCGGTACAAGGACTGTAATAGGGTATTCTCTGGTCTTTGCAGCGGGTGTAATGACTTACATAACAGCCGATGAACTCATACCGGTTGCACATGAGTATGGTTTCAAGCACACAGTCTCTGTCGGTCTCTTACTCGGCATAATATTCGCTTTGCTCGTTGATGTTTTACTAGGTTAGCGCGCGCGCAAATCCAGTAGGTTGATGCCGGGAATTTTCGTGCGCCCCCCTCTCTGAAGCCGCAATCGCCCGTCTTCTCGGAAAAGACCGCGTCAGGGTCGTAATCGAATCTCTGGAAGGCTTC
>CAYFWY010000145.1:0-4386 GCA_964346895.1 uncultured Candidatus Bathyarchaeia archaeon
AGAAATGAAAATTTCTTCCTCTTCAGCTATACGCTTTTTCACTTCTCTCCATGTAGCTGAACAGTTCTTATATTCCACTCCCATCATGTCATGAATAAAACGATCGATCTGCCTCTTGTTTTCATCAGTTACTTTGATCCCAGCTTTGTCGAAAAAATCTTGGAGACGTCTAAAATAGCACGTCAATGGTTTCACCGATTAGATTGGCTACTGAACTGCCTCAACCTTAACTATTCCTGGTATCTTTTTCTTGAGAGAGTTTTCGATGCCCCATTGAAGGGTCATAGTTGACATTGGACAACCAGCGCATGTTCCCTTCAATTTCACTTTCACAATGCCATTCTCCACTTCCACAAGCTCTATGTCGCCACCATCAGCTTGCAACTGAGGTCTCATTTCTTCAAGAGCTTTTGCCACCTTATCCTTAACTGTCTCTTCCATGGTATTCACAAACTAAGTTTTGTATAGATTAACTTAAAAACTCTTACATTTTTCACCCGCAAGACCGATCGAAATTGCTTTCGATTAAAATAAGAGAACAGTTTTAGACCAATTTGACACTTTTACTTTCACCAAGGACTGTTCAAGACATTTTTGTTCGTTGCGTCGCTGCTCTTATAAACGCTTTAGGGAAGCAAAAATTGGTGAGTGGTTGGAGAGAATTCGTTACCGAAGGGCGTTTGAGGATGTCCTGAGACAGTGTCAGAAGACAATGAAAGGGTTTGAAGGTTCAGAGGAAACCCTAAGGTATATCCAACGCGTAGAAGAATCTTTGAAAAGACTCGTAGCCGAAACCAATTAACAGAAATGCTTTCAGCCTCAGGTCAAACTTTCACGTATTAAAAGTGAAGAGTCAAGGATTTTCTATGCAGCTCACCAACGTAAGCATTTACCTTTCATGTGATCAATACGACCATACAAGTAAGGTGCCTAGGGGTATTAGAGAGTTAGGCACATGCCTTTGACAGACTTGTAGAGAAAGATTAACCTCTTCGTTTTGGAGAACCAGGTTAAAGGCAAGATTGATGCGCCGTCATTTATTAGTTGAAGCCATAGCTCGTTATAAAGGCAAGAAACAGAGGTTGCTAACCAAGAAAATTTAGAACTTATCCATCTTTTTTGGATTAAGAGGCGTAAGGAATAAAAGGAATGAAGAAAGGACAGTTGGTGTCTAAGTTGAAGGGAAAAAGTTTGACCAAGGAGGGCAAATGAAGATATGGGTAAAGTGCGAACTGAACATGTGAAGCGAATGGCTCGAGAATTGGTGGAGCGGTTTCCAGAGAAGTTCACAACAGACTTTGAAAAAAACAAGAAACTCGTGGATGCTCTTACCAATATTTCTTCAACAAAACTGCGAAATAGAATAGCTGGTTACACGACTAGATTACTAGCCATAACGTACAGGTCTGGAGCTTCCGAATCAGAGGAAACAATTGAATGAAAAAGACTATAGTTATATTTTAAGTCATCTCCCAAGCGTGAGAAAAGTAATTGAAAATATAATGAGAACTAATTTTTTCTTGATTTTCTAAAACAGGAACCCTCCTGTTTCTTCTTCTCATCTTCACGTGACATTACAAACCTAAGATAGGATAGTTGTGCCATTTTTGAACCATTATGTGCACGCAAAACCAGTTAAATACGGGTAGAGTTGATTATTACTCCAAAAATCCTTTAAATGAATTAGAATATTGTATTTGTCTCTAATGAAGAAAGAGGGAATAGAAAACCCTGAGAAACTGATAGTTAATTAATCAGTGTACAAAATCTATTTATTACAAATTGGAAAAATTGCGGAAAGGGAGACCACTTAGGTTGTCGATGGTTAACGACTATCAAAAAGGTTGGGCACTACGGTATCTCAGAGAGGCAAAGGCAGAATTAACTGCAGCTCAAAAAACGTCATACATGGCACCAAGTTTGATCTTTGAAGCCTTGAGAAAGGCACAAGCAGCAATCTACTACAGCTTGGGAGAACCTACTTTTATTGCGTCAATAGTCCACGAGACTCTCTACACAAAACAGGTTGTTGAAGACCCAATCCTAAAGTTTCTTGTTGAGATTGAAAGGACAGTTCAACAAATTGCGCAAAATCCGAGATCGGATAACGCAACGGTGATGGAACAAGTGGACGACCTCGTTCAACTAGCGATTGAAATAGTAGAACTTTTTACGGGCGAAAGCGCTTAGTTCATCGGATAGAGTTGATATGGTTATAAATGTGGAAGTTACGTTTCTCGGAGTACTCCGAAAGTTTTCTGGAAGTGAACGGGTTCTTGTGAAAATGGAAAAACCCGCAACTGTAGGAAAAGCAATCGAGAAACTAACAGAAGCTTTTTCACCAGAGTTCAAACGATCCTTGATTGATCCAGAGCTTCAAGACCCCCGCACAAACGCACTCATCCTTGTTAATGGAAAGGAAATCAGCATTCTACGTGGTCTTGAAACCGAGGTTGAGGACGACGACGAAATTGTTTTAGTTCCAGTGTCTCATGGTGGCTAATCATGCATGCCTAAGAGACAAAAGTAAACATCAAACTTCAGCTCAACAGATTTACGTTACCTATTCTTACGCGATCCAAATACTTGTTTGCAACGTCATAACATTGTCTTGCTTGTTTTCGACTAGTCGCCGGCAAGTCATTCATCAGGTATTTTGGGTAAAAGGCTAGAAGTGTGAACGGAATCGCGGAATCTATATCTGAAATGAATTTGGCAAGATTTTCAACCTCCTCCGCATCAATGTATCCTGGAACCAAAAGAGTACTTGCTGTTAAAACTGGCAACTCAGAGCGTTTCCGAAAGAAGAGTTCACCAATCATTTTGAAGCTTTCAAGTGTAGGCGTATTAGAGACTCCGCACAAGGCTATGTTGAGGTTGGCATCCCAGGTTTTCAAATCAAATTTGATGTTGCCTCCGCTAACGAAACTGAATTCTGCTGCCTTCAACGCAAATTCTTTTTTCCAATAACCATTTGTCTCCCAGCAAATCCGCAATATGCGCTCTTGCTTTCGAGCCATCTCCAACGCCAACTGACTGGTTTTTAAAGCATGAGGCATCTGAACGGACGGATCGCCACCGAAGAAACAGATGCATGAAATGTGGTTGTCTGCTTTGGCAGCTAGGTTTTCTGCGCTCATAACCGGACTATGCTTGGCGGCTAGGTTTCGGTAATGCCAATTCTGACAATAGAGGCAGTTTAGGCTACAAGCTCCGTAAAAAACTGCAAGGTTTGCGTAACCCTTTTCTGGTTCCCGCTTGTAGGCGTATTTTGGATAGCCTGCTCCAGTACATCCGGGACAGAACCACCAAGCGACGCAATTGGTTGGAAGTGGATCATAATACCATTGGAGTACACCATTCTTACTTGTTCCGCCCATTCGAACAAATCGATCGCCTTTGTTGAATACCAAACCGCAGAAACCCTTCTTCCCTTCGCCAATTTTGCAGTCGTTGGAGCATCCTCCACAGGAGATTCCGTCTGGGTCATTTGGTGGTTTTGGTGGAAAACCGAAAACTTCTCGACTTTCCGCATGAACTTCTTCTGTTATCTCAAGCGCTTCCTCTGGTTTGCTCCTGATGCACCGTAAACAGAAGCCTAGCAGGCTTGAAATCAAGGCGGATTGATCACCACAGATCCGGCACTGCCCCAACGACATTCACCGAGGAATGTTACGTAAACACATTTTTAGTTGTTGCCATTCCACGGCAGTTTTTTGAAAGGGCAGCCTAAGTTGATTGTTTACCCAACGAAATAAGAAAGCAAAAGCAAAGAGTCCCCAACTATGCATATCATGACGACAATTGTATTTTGCGAAGGATTTGTGGTGACTTATAAAGAAAAGCTCAAGTTTATGCCTTAATGCATTGTCAATCCCTAGTCCAAATAAAGAAAGCCGACGGATAAGGCTGAGAAGAAAATCTTTACTCAAGAGAGATGGACAAAATCAGCACCTTCAGAAATCTCTAACCAGAAGGACTTGCCCAATTCGAGAAGTAAAGTTTGGACAATAATTAGGTAGCCATGGGAATTGTTAACCACAAAGTCGAAATGAGTGATCATGTGGGAACCCGTAGACTTATAACCGATGAAGAGAAGAGGAACTCTTGGCATGAAGCAAAAAAATCAAGTAGAGCGTGCGTTATAGGCATATTGAAAGAGCCGAAAAAAAAGACTAGGCTGTGGAGGAACGGTAAATTAAAGGGTAGATGAGCGCGCAGCAGAAATCGTTCAATGGCGTTGGTTGCATCGAAGGCTCCTGACAAAAAATTTACCAACTGATTACTCGATAAAGGGTAGTTTTCTGGCCATCACGTGGGCAGCCTCTCCATCTGCGTAGTATCCTCTTACCGTTCGTGTTATTTCAAATCCCATTTTTCGGTAGA
>CAYFWY010000146.1:0-4339 GCA_964346895.1 uncultured Candidatus Bathyarchaeia archaeon
TCCAAAGGCGCTCATGAAAATAATACGCGACAAGCTTTACAAAAAATTCGAGAAAGCCGACTTGAAGGCTAACCATAATCTCTGTCGCAAAAGCAAAAACCAGAACTATAGTGGTTAATGCGCGCGCGCGTATATCTTTTCAAAATATATCTACAGAAGAGAAATACATAAATATTTCTTTTGATGATATATCTACATGTGATAAACGTGGTATCCGAATTCGACAACCTAGTATCGGATTTTTCACGATTCTACATACTCACCCTCCTCTATGAGCGCCCCACTCACGGATACGGCATAATAAGTAGATTCAGAAAACGCGTCGGAAAAGAAATCAGCCCAAGCTTAGTATACCCTTTCTTGAAACAACTTGAGCAGAAAGGACTTGTTGAACATACCTCTAAGCCCGTTGGCGAAAAAAAGCGTGAGATATTTGAACTAACTAAAGCCGGAAGAGAATTTTGCATTAAATTGTTCAAGAGGTTCGATAACCTAACCTCAACAGCTATTCAAGCAAACCTTGAAGTTTGCGACCACTGTGGCGCACGCATCTACGACGGCGGCCACATGGAATTAATTGACGGAAAAGAAACAACCTTCTGCTGCATACACTGCGCTCATGCCTACATAGGAGAGATAGAGGAAATACGGCTGAAGAGTCTAGGGTCTTCAGAGAAAGAGGTTGTTTAGCGCGCGCGCATTCGCTCTATGGCTCTATTTGGCATTCTTCACAGAGAAAGGTTCCCTCAACCTCAGTCAGGTCGTCAGACCAGCTCCCGCAACGTTCACAGTATCCTGCCAGAGGAACCGACTCTGAACTCGCTTCCACTGCATTTTCTCTCTCTATACGCGCCTTCTCTTGGATGATTGCGATAAGTTCTGGGGTTACATCTAAAATATCCTTACTGGAAATTATCCCGACGATGTTTCCTTTGTACATGACACCCAACCTTCGAATATTGAGTTGGCTCATGCGTCTAGCGGTTTCGCTAAGAGTCTCATCAGGGTCGATGGTTATGAGAGGTGACGTCATCACTTCCTTGGCGGTTAGTTTGTTTGGCTGGATGTTTTTAGCTAAAACTCGTGTAACGAAGTCAGTTTCGGTTATGATGCCCAATGGCTTTTCTTCTTTGCTGGTTACGATGATACAACCAATATGGCCTTTCGCCATAAGTTGAGCTGCCTTGTCAATGGTAGCATCTTCATCAACTGTTATGACTGGGCTTGACATAACGTCTTTAACTAGCATCCGTGTCCTTAAGCCTATTTCAGCCATAGTCAATCAAACCCCAATACGACCATGATTTGGAAGGTGTATTAAACTCTTTTTGATACCTTAAAATAATCTCCCCTTAATAAGTCTGTAGAAATGTGCGCCAAAAATCACAGAAAAGTATTTTGACCACAATAAGGATACTATGAAAGTTTTTCAAGTCCTAGAGACTTCTATCTTTCCTCTGCCCAAAGGTATGAATCTCTGTATTTCTTCTAGAGGAATCTGAAGAATTCTTTTCTTCAAGATCTCAGAAACTCTTCCAGTCCATACTTGTCGTATCTGCTTAGCAAGTTCACTGCTCTTTCGCTCTCCCGGAGTAATCTCAACGGAGATCTCTGTTTGATTGGCGGTGGCTTCCACAGGTCCCCCAACAACCATCGTTTCTTCTTTCTTCATCTTTACTCCAATTGCAACTCGCAAGGGAACCCCACGAATAAAGTTTTTCGATCCGTGAATCATGAAAGCTCCCTTTCTGAGGTACTGCCCTGAAGGAAGGTTTTTGTCCACCTGTTCTGGGGTGACCCAGTAGACATCAACTGCACTTAGCATTTCCCTCCATGCCCTGGAGTAGGAGGCCGCAAGTTGTGCCGATTCTTTTATTGTTCGTTCCGGTGGGGTTTTTCCGCCAGTCTTGATCAAAACGAAGGGTGCGCCCAAAATGTCGGCGTGAAAAACGATGTCGTGGGGTTCCATGTGTTTCTTGACGAGAATTTCGTTTGTTATTGCGTCTCTACCTCCAAGCACAAGAAATCCGTCAGAGGAGTGGAACCACCTGAATTTTTCATACCAAGCCTTTCTTCTTCTTTTGGCAAGGGGTTTTCGCGTTTCTTTCACTCGGCCAATCCATTGTTTGAGTTCTTCAATCTTGGCTTGGTTTTCTCGAAGGGCTTTTTCGGCGCCTTCCAGTTTCTTTTCTGCCTTCTTAGCCCTTGTGTAATATTTAGTTGCGTTGTCTTGGATTGAACGCCGTAGGTTAAGGGGAAAAATTGCGTTTCCTACCGAAACATTGAGGATGAGGTTTGGAGGTTTCAAGGAGTGAAAATAGCTGTCTGGAATATGGCCAACTTCTTTTTCATTTTCAATGCCTGAAATTATTTCTTCCCAACCTTTCCCGCTTCTTTTTTCGTCCATGATCTTTTGAAGAAGAGATTGTAGATTGCCTAGGTTCAGATAAATTAGGTTTCCGATGTGCTTGTTTCTTTCAATCTGCTCCTTTAAATCCTCCAAGGCTTTTTGTTGTCTTTGAAGAATCCTTTGTTGTCTAGCTATTTTCTGCTCAACTCCCTTTGTTGTTTCAATCACTTCTTCTTCAATAGTCATCTCCATGTAGTAATCGTCGAGGGCTTCATTGAATGTCCCATATTTTTTTTGATTGAATTGAGAATGTTTTTTTAGAGGCACGGGAGTCACATCGATTCCTTCGCCCTCTTCGTTAATTACAATGCGGGGTTCAACTTTTCCCACGTTAATTGTATGGAGAATCTGCTGGAGTTGATCAAAGATTCTATCAAGTTCATTTTCCGCGAGGGAATCGCATAGAGACTTTTTATTAACCTGTCCGCGAAGGAGAATTTCCTCGGCGTAGGGTCCACCGATACTCAGAAATTTTGTGAGGGCTTTTACTATTTCCAGTTGTCCAAGCTTTTTAATTTCATCAAAGTCTCGGCGGGTCTGTTTATTCGGGTTTCTTCCACTTGGAGGGGGATGTTGGAAGACTTCACCGCGTAAAATGTTACGGTCCCGCATTCTTCGGTAGGTCAAAGCCTGCAGAATCTTATTTTCTGGATCAACCAATATGATGTTTCCCTCGCCGAAAATTTCTGATATGAGCTGAAAGTCGCCTTCTCTCTTGCCGACCTCCATTATCACTATTCGTTCGAACTCGTGTTGGTAAATTCTCTTGATTTCACCGTTTCTAAGGTGTTTTCGAAGGGCCATGCAAAAGGCGGGAGGTTTTTGGGGTTTTTTTAGGGAGTATGATGTTAGGTGAAGTCTTTTCCCAGCCTCAATGAGAAGATGAAGTCGAGGGCGGTTTGGTAAACGAAGCTTTAAAAGCAATGTGAGCGAATTAGTTTGGTAAATGTTATCAATTCGGGCGCCTTTAATTAGTTGGTTAAGTTCAGGAGCTAATGCTGCAATGTCGAAACTTGTCATTCTCTCCTTCAACGTTTTTCCCTCAAGGAGGTGAGATTTTGAAGCCTTTAAAGATTATTTATTGGGGTAGAGTTGGTTTCGGCGTTATTGCAGGGTTAGTATGTGTTCTTCTAATTAATGTTGAAAATGTTTCTACCCCTCTAATAAGCGGCATGTCCGCTGGAATACTCGTTTACCTTCTTAGCCATTACATATTTAAATGGCGATTCTTAGCTAAGGTGGAAAAACCGTCCAAAATGTTTACAATGGGAATAGGCGCCTACTTCCTCACGTGGATCGTTGTATGGGTGTTGTTCAATACGCTGGTATTTCACTAATCAAATTTGAGAAACAGCGGAAGTAATCTTCATTTCATCAAATGTCCTTTTTACACTGAACATCCTCTTTTGCACGGCTTGAATGTGTTTCTCTAAATTTTTTGCGGATTACTTGGGCGTTTCTGGTGTTTCTTTCATTCTTATTGATACTCGCATGTAGTCCGCCCAGGCTGCGAAGAAACCGCGGTCGTAATCTGCGTGAATCTTGTTTCTGGATTGTTTTAAGAATTCTCGTCGATATTTTTTTAACTCACTTTCGTTGTTGAGGTCTAAGTTTTGGAGAAACGCGTATGTGTCGTTTGATCGATAAGCCAAAAGGATACCGTTTAGGGCTTCAAAATATCCTCTGTTCCATTCAGTTTCCTGCACTTTTAGTTTTATTCGCTCTAGCACTCGTTCTGCTTCGGCGAATCGCCTTCTTGTTACGAGTTGAAAGAATCGTGTTACAAAAATCCTTGATATAGGCATTTTATTTTCGTCTCGGATTGTCTTCTTCTATTGTGCCTTCTATTCCGTTTTCGGTAATTTTGAAAATCGTTTCTCCTTCAGGCAGATAAGGACTTGAAACAAGACGTGCGATTCTTACGGGTCC
>CAYFWY010000147.1:0-4301 GCA_964346895.1 uncultured Candidatus Bathyarchaeia archaeon
TAAAAACTATTCTTGACTTGATATCGCCTGTGAGTGGCGTCATAGTCGAGGTTAACGAGAAATTGTCAGAAAGGCCTGAGCTTGTAAATCAAGATCCATATGGAGAAGGATGGTTCGCTGTCTTAGAACTCAAAGATTTTGAAAGCGACCGAGAAATCCTTCTGGATGCCCAAAAGTACTTTGAAGTATTGAAAAGAAAGGTTGAGTCAGAAAAAGAGAAACTGGGAAAACAGAGGTAATTGACTGAATAGAGCACGTTTTGAGGAAATACTTAAGAAATATACAGTTGCTGGGTGTAAAGAGAGCAACGTCGGCCTTCTGTAACTGAAACTGGAAATCGATTCGTTCATCAAGAACTTGCGAGCAACAGATGAGAAAAATGAAGATTTACTTGCTGAAGCCCAAGACATGCTGATTAATTTGATAACGCTTATTGAAGAGAGTCGTTGTCATCCCTTCAGACTCAAGATGCGCGCGCGAGATAAAGACTTCAAAGAATAAGGTGGAGCGCAACTCCGCGGTTTAGAAAATGGAGTCGTTTTGGTGAGGAATGCGTGCGCGCGCGCGCGCGCGCAGAAAAAATGAAATAATGAAATCCAAAGCTGTTTTTTCTCAAAGCTAGAGGTGTTACTTGAGCGCCTCAAAATTGAAATATACTCTAATATAGAAGCTATATACGTCGCAGGTTTCTCTTCCGGGAACCACATGCGCACTATACGAAAGTAAAGAATGCTTTGCATAAAGAAGGGGAATCTGGGCGAATGCAAGATCAAGAAGGTGGAAATGTGATGATGGAGAGTCTGTTTACTCGAATCAGCGCCCCGGCGGGGAAGAACGCTTTGGCTAAGATAAAGGCTAAAGCTATGAGGCGGGGCGTATGGTTCAAAGTGTTAACGAGGGCTGAGAGAGCTCAGGTGGAGCTGACCATGAAGATCGTGAAGAGAATCCGCAGTAATTTCCTAGCGAGAATCGTGACCTCTATTGTAGAGAAGCTTTTGGAGGCTATGGAGAGCAAGGTTTCACGTTTGATGAGAGAAGTCGGAGAGCCTCTCGCCCACAATTTGAGTGTAGCCGCCCAGAAATGGGGCAATAGATTCGCCAAAAGCTGGTCTAAAGACTTAGGCTTCATTCAGTACCTAACAATTATGCATCTGAATAAACCGCTCATAGCATAAGCGAAACCTAATGCAGACAACGTCCATGCCTAACGACTTCTGTTCTTTACGTGTGTCTCGTGAACAAAGCTCAGGCAAGACTGTTGAAGAGTTGAGGCATGCGCGTCTGATAATAGAAAAGGAGAGTTAACTTCTGAATTTTGTAGAGCTGGTCTTTCTTCTTGGCTTCGTTGAAACTGTGATTCTCTTTTTGTATGCTGTCCGGTTCTATTTACTCGCTTTTGTTTCATTAAGGTCTAAACCAGCGGACTATCCGAGTAAACATAAATGGAATCCGCATTCTCCCTTTGTCAGTATTCTGCTTCCTATCTACAATGAACCGAATGTGGTGGATAGGTTATTGGAGGCTTGTACTTCTTTCAACTCACCTGAGTATGAGGTCATAGTTGTTGATGATTCCGATGACGGAATAACAAGAGACCAGCTGAAGGTTTGGCGCGATCACCCTAAAGTCAAGTTGGTTCATCGAAACTCTCGTGACGGATGGAAGGGTGGAGCCTTAAATGCAGGTCTAGACCATGCGAACCCGAAGAGCACTCACATTTTGGTCTTTGACGCAGATTTCGTTCCACCTAGAGACCTAATCAGCCGGTTCCTTGACAGATTCGTAAATGATGAGGTTGTTGCGGTTCAGGGGTATCAGAAACACGACCTTAACGCAGATGAGAATTGGATAACAAAAGGCGTCAGGGTTTGGACGAGCATGTACAATATGGTTGAGTTGAATGGACGCCAGAGGCTGGGCCTCTTCTCCACCTTGACTGGATGCGTTTCCATGCTTAGGACTGACATGTTGCGAAAGCTTAGGTTCGAAGAGGTTACAGATGAGGATTGGAACTTGACCATGCGCCTCTACGAGAACGGATATAAGATCTTGTACGATCAGAGATTAGCTGCGTCTGGCGAGTGCCCAAGCACTCTAAAGCGTTTCTTCAAGCAGCAGGCGAGATGGGCCGAAGGTCACACACGCACGTTCAGGAGCCACTTCCTGAAGATTTGGAGATGCCGTTTTCTTGAGTTAAGGAAGAAGATTGATTTCGTTTTTGTCGGCTGTTCCTTCTTGAATTCCGTTCTGATTGTAGCGTTAACCATTGCTGGTTTGATCACTATGCTGTTCCCGAGGGCCTATTTTGCTCTTCCCCTCGTGCAGACGGGATTCTTGCTGTTGTTGGCAAGCGTGCCTGCTGCCTTCACGACATCCTTGGTAGCGCTCTCTTTGGAGGGTGCTCAAAAAGATTTTAGGAAGATTGGTTATGCTTGGCTTTTAAACTTCATTGTTACACCTGTGTTCGCTTTCGCCTCACTTAAAGGACTATTCACAAGAAACGGATACTTTCGCAGAACCTACAAGACTGGAAAGATTGTGAGGAAACATTTTGGGCGCGATCGTTAATTTGGTTAGGTCACCTAAATTCTTGTATTCATCTATTTTTCTTTTAGCGGTAGTGCTTAGAGGGATACCAGAGTTGTTGGTACCTCATTATCCTGTTGGATATGAAACAATTACGTATTATGCTCCACCTATGTTCACGTTTAGCCAACATGGTTTAGTTGATGTTTTCGTAGAGTTTTTCCAAGCAGGTCCTTTGTTCTATGTTTTGATGTGGTTTGCATCCGTTATGAGCAGGGCGCATCCCTACCTGATTTTAAAGGTGGCTGGACCTTTACTTTATGGTGGTTTAGCTGTTTCTTTCCTGTCCTTTATACGGAAAGGATGGAAGTGGGACGAGAAGATGACTTTGGTTGCTACGTTATTGTTGGTTTTTCAGATAGCTGCCTTAAGAGAATCTTGGGACAGGTTTAGAAACATTTTGGCACTAACTTTTGTTTTCGCTACGTTGACCGCGCTAAAGAGTGATCACAAGCATAAATGGTGGTTCGTGGGTGTTTTTGGAATGTTGACGGCGCTTTCTCGAGAGTACATCGCCCTTATCTTGTTCGTTTCGGTTCTGGGTTTTACACTCTTACAGAGAAAAGACAGGTTGGTGTCTTTGGTTGCTTTGGCTCCTGCTCTTGCGACATTTTGCATCATGACTCTTCCAAACCAGCTTTGGTGGAGTTACATCCCGAATAGTCAGTATGCTTGGAGTAGTTATCTATGGAGTGTGCAGGATGTTTTCATCATTTTTACGGTTTGCTTTCTTCCACTTCTACCTTTTGTGGTTAAAGGTTTCAGAAGGGATAAGTTGCTTGAACCGATGATTAGTCTGCTTCTAATAGGCTCTTTCAGTATTGTTGTAAGTCCTTGGTTTTCTGTTCCAGGCTATCAAAGGTGGCTGATTTTGCTGGTTTTTCCGTTCACCATCTACGCCATCAGAGGGTTAGACAGCCTTCATCTATTTGAAAGGAGTAGCTTCAGGAAGTTGATGGCATTTCTCTTTGTTTTCACAGTGTTTGGAGTTGGATATTCCTCTGGTGCATTTTCATATGTACTCTTGCCAAACAGCTGGGTGCCGACTAATTTGGTTCAATCTTCTATAGGTTGGAACCAAATTGATGATGTTAAGGACGTTTTGATCTGGTTTGATGAAAACGCTGCAACGAATTCCTCAATACTTAGTGAAGAGAGGTTTTACGGATGGACTCTGATCTACTTGGACCGAGCAAACAGCGATGTCGAGGTAATTCCCTATGGTGCCAATTATCCTCCAGAGCCAGCTTTGGAAAAAGCCCTAAGCAAGAATTTTAGTTGGATTTACCTAATATGGTACACCGATTTAAAATTGAAAGACTTCAAGCCGCTCTACTCCCAAAATGGCGTTTCGCTTTTTCGATACGAACCACAGGTTGCCTCGTTTTGATTCTGGATGACCAAGAACTCTTTCATCTTTAAGCGATTCGTGCGGAAGGTTAAGGTGACTTCATGTTTTCTATAAGACAGTATCTACCTAGAATCATGAAATATTTTAGGCGTAATCCTACCGCTTTATTCATTATGGGATTTCAGATTCTTCTTCTTGCTTGCGCGGGGTTACTGATTTCTGATAATTCTTTTTGGGCAGAGGGTGTCGCAGTTGTTGCTTATTTCTCTCTCGTGATTGGGGTTGTCTTGCAGCTGATTTCATTTCTTAGACATAGAGAGGGCGAGTTGAAAGATAATGAGCGATAGACCTGAGCTTTCTTTGG
>CAYFWY010000148.1:0-4295 GCA_964346895.1 uncultured Candidatus Bathyarchaeia archaeon
CGGAAGATCTAATTGCTCTGAAGCCAGACTGAGAATCGGAAATCTTCACGCCAGTGAAGAGTCGGATCAAGTTGTTGAAAATTCTGTTACCTATTCTGTTTACGTTTGGAATCTTGGGGCTGTTGACACCAGTATTCAGGAACCTTGATCCTATTACAAAATCCACCTTGTTGTCAATGATGTCTCGTAGAACTAACGGGATCTCTTCTGGATTGTGTGATCCGTCCGAGTCTAAAGTAACTATTACGTTTCCCTTAGCTTGTTCGAAGCCCAATCTGAGTGCATGTCCTTTACCTTGGTGGGCTTTTCTTAAAACTTGGGCTTCGCTTGCCTGAGAGATTTCTGCTGATTTGTCCAGTGAACCATCATCAACAACCAGAACCTCGTGGGGGAGCTTCGCTTGTTCCATTATACTCTTTGTTCGAGCAATAATGTCCCCTATCGTACGTTCTTCGTTGAACACCGGAATGACAACTGAAACTGTTTTCTCTTTTCGATCCACAGCTTTAACCTTACTTTTTACCGGTGTTTTAGAGATGGCTACTCTCCAAATTAAATAGTTTGTGAGTTTTTGCTTTGGATGGGAGGATGGTTTAACTTTTATATGAAAGGGTTGTTGATGTAGTTTGGCGCGTTTGCTTAGTAATATCTGAACTCGGCTTGATGAAAAGAAAAGACTTAGAGTGGAGTAGATGTTGATCGAACTTGAGAAAAACATTGAGTCACGAAAAGAAACAGATAGAGTTATGTGGTTTTCAATGTGGTTTCTGCTTTCGGTGACGAGTTTTGGAATAGCATGGTTTTTTATGATTTACTTGTTGATTAAACGAAGAAACGATCACTTTTTGAGGCAAGAGAAACTTGAAACTCTGGTTTTAGCCAAACTGAGAAAATTCAGCAAAGAAAAGCCGCGATTTAAGAATGTCGAATTCACTTCTGGAAAAACTAATAGCCAAAAATTATTCACAACTCCTCGAGCGTGGGCTTTGTCAACGCTTCTAATTTTTCCTGCCTTCTACGTTTTCCATTCTCTAGAGAGCAATCTTCAAAAACACGAGGAACACGAGTACGACTTTCTAACAGAAGTAATTCCACTCGCGAAAAACCTCGGATTAAGTATAAACCTTGACCATTTTACGACGACAAAGAAGTTTGAATTGAAAAGATATCTAGCTCTTTCCGTCATAACATGCGGTCTTGCAGCTGGGTATTGGCTCTATCGGATTTTCAATGACTACAATAGACATTTTAAAAGGCAATGGAAACTTGAAGACGATTTGCTCAATTTCTTGAAAGCGATCAACAGCTCGGAAGCCAGTTGATGTCCCAAATTCACTGTTACTTTTATATCCGCTAAGGCAATAGGATTTCTGAAAGGCCAATATAGGAGAGCCCCACATGGTTGACGCTACCAAACTCGTAAAGGCATCTATTAGAAACTTGAGCCCTTGCGTTCACGGTGGAAACGTCTGGGAAATTTCAGAAAAATTCAATATTCCTTTAGAGCAAGTTATCGATTTCAGCGTTTCTACTAATCCTCTAGATGTTCCTAAAAAAGCCTTACAGAGCATTTCCCAGCACCTTAGCACAATAAGGAATTACCCGGACCCTGATCATGAATGGCTAACTAAAACTCTTTCCAACTACGTTAGCGTAGCGCCCAACAACATAATAGTCGGCAATGGATCTACCGAGCTGATATATTTGTTCACCGAAGTCTTCGTTGAGACCGGATGTAACACCATTATTCCGGTTCCCACTTTTGGTGAGTATAAAATGGCCACGATGAGAGTCGGCGGTAGCCCGTTGTTTTTGAGATGTGATTCAGCAAAGAATTTTCGGCTAGACTTCGAAGAGCTTGAAAGCATAATCTCAAAAAAGACTAGGTTAATTTTCTTTTGTAATCCGAACAGTCCAACGGGAAGTTTGTATGAAAAAGACGATGTTCTTAATATAGTTAGACTGGCCGCAGAAAAAAGTGTCTTCGTATTCCTCGATGAAGATTATATTGACTTCGTAGATGATGATAAAAGATATTCAATGGCTGAATACGTTACTCGTTACGACAATCTATTCGTACTCAGGTCGTTGACAAAATTCTTTGGGTTAGCGGGTCTTAGAATAGGGTTTGGTGTAGGTTCCCCCGATGTCGTAAAGATTTTAAAGAAAGCAAAGATGCCTTGGAGTGTGAATAGTTTGGCAATGTTCGCTGCGATGGAAGCCGTCACAGACGAGGAGTTCATCAAGAATTCTAGGCTTCTCATTTCAAGAAGCAAAAGGCAATTGCAAGAGATGCTGCAAGAGATTTCTTGGTTGAAAGTCTACCCCTCTGAAACCAACTTCTTCCTGATTGAAATCACCAAAAGAGGTTTGACTTCAACTGAGCTAAAAGAAGGGCTTGCTAGAAAAGGTTTGCTAATTAGAGATTGCAGTGACTTCGATGGACTGAATAACAGATTCTTTAGGGTGGCAGTAAGAAGAACAGAAGAAAACAAAAAATTAATAGAACATTTAAAATCATTTGGTAGGTCATAATAAGAGGCATGTGCTAATTCTGTTTTCATTGGTGGCAGTGAAGAACTACTGGAACCCTCAAACCAAATGAACACGCTGACCTACATGTCAACTTTCTGATCTGTAGAAACCAACGGATGTTAATCAATTGTGCTGTTCCAAAAATAAATTTTGGAGTATTCCTCCTCAAAACCAAATCGGGGGTCATCGTAAATTATATCTAATTTTAAATCGTATCTTTCGACCAGTCTATTCATATTATCCCAGATCCGAGGAGATACCTCATCTGCTGGCCAGAGGCCCCATATAAGATCGTCTGGTCTTCTCATGCCCCATCCGTAATCCTTGGGAAGGACAAAAGCCACTTGCCCCTCCACCTTTGCAAATCTAATTCTTGGAAAGGAGTGGATTGAATTCCAGAATTTCTTCATAGCGGTGAAATGTTCCTCCTCTAGGATGCCGTATGGATTGAGATTGATTTTGGGCCAATTAAAAACAATTAGATATTTAGCTCCTGAACGATAGGCTTTAAACATGTCCTGCAGCATCTTTGTTCCGCTCTCTAAGTAGGGCGGGCTTTCATAAGTCCACGTGATAATGGCGCCCCACTGTTTTTCTTGCATTTTGGCTGCTCCTCTGCAGAGGGCTATTTGGCGAATCCGGCTGTTGTTCCATCCCAATTCAACGAATATGGTGTCATATCCTGCTAGATAGTCGAACCAATAGAGGGCATAATCGGAAGTGAACGCGGGGATGCTTCTGTTCTTTAGATCCTGCATGCTCCGGGTGGAGGAGATGCTCGTGGCAAATAGGTTTGCTGCATCGCTGTGGTCTGACACATTTTCAAAGATCCTCCTAAGATGTTCCCCTTCATCCCATTGCCCCAAGTCAATCTGTTTTCCCCCAGGCTCGTCGTAAAGGTAAATGCCTAAGAATTTGCTTCCCCATCTTTCCTTAGCCGTGTCGAGCCATGTAAGGTGCCACGGGTAAGTAATGTGAGAGATAAGATCAAAGAACACCATGAAGTACATGTTGGCGTTTACAGCATATTCACAAATTTCGTTGAGGACAGTTTCATTGGTGCTTACATCCCAAGAATTTATGACGAAGAGATTGGTGTATTCTTTCACTTTGTCTATCAGAAGTCTCGCTTCACTGGATGTGTTCAAGCCAAATGAAACGCCAAAAAAGAAATCTTCCTTTGAAGCTTCATTCCTAATCTTGTAGTGAACATAGAATATTGGTAAACAAAGAGCAGAGACCAACAAAGCGATGAGCAAGAACAACCATATTAGCTTCATGACGTTTCAATAGGCTAACTATGCCAATGACCGTAAATATTTTTTTGTAATTCATCTTCAAAACATTTCTTTTCGCTCAGCTTTTCTCACTTCGCAACAAATAATTCTTAGCCGACTCCAAATCTTTTGAAGTGTTAATGTTGAATACGACTTCTGGCTTCCTGCAAATAATGACCTCTTCTTCTTGTTCTTCTGAGATTAGCCGACCATCAATTATGTTTATCCCTGAAACTGAATAATTTCTGCCTCTATGCTTGTAAAGTGAGGAGGGGTGTACACCATACTTGCGACAATTTTCAATCGGAACAAGCACTGTCAACGCTGGCTTCCCCGATTTTTCGTATACATCAATTATTTCATCCAAAAGCTCTCCATTCAGTAAGGGGAGATCGGAGGAAATTGTTAAAACGGGACTGGAGAGGTTAAGCTTCAAAACGGCTTCTTGCAAGTCAGCGTGGTATCCCTGCCCCTTTGTTTCAA
>CAYFWY010000149.1:0-4214 GCA_964346895.1 uncultured Candidatus Bathyarchaeia archaeon
GCGACAAAGATAATTGAGAATCTCTCAGGAGAATTCGACATAACTGAATACAGTGACGGTTTCAGGGAGAAAGTTATGGCGCTTATTGAGAAGAAGATGAAGGGAGAGACCATAATATTGGAGAGGCCTCCGAAAGAAGAGGTCAAAGAGTTGATGGTGGCGCTCCAAGAAACATTGAAGAAGCTTAAAGAAAAATGAAGAACTACCGACCTATGCTTGCCCGTACTGCCCCAGCGCCTTTCTCATCAAAGAATTGGATCTTCGAGGTCAAATGGGATGGGGTTAGAGCAATCACCTACGTAAATGACGAGTTGAGCATAAGGAGCCGAAACCAGAAAGAATTGAAAAACAATTTTCCCGAGCTGGAAGAAATCAAGGGGCTTGCCCAAAACCTTGTTATCGACGGCGAAATAATCGTCCTAAGAGATGGAAAGGTTGACTTCCAAGCCGTCATCAAGAGAATTCAAGCCTCCAGTTCGAAGGAGATTGAATTTTTGAAACGAAAATTCCCAGCAACCTACGTTGTTTTTGATATCCTCGAGAAGGAGGGAGAATCTCTCATCAACAGGCCCTTGCTGGAAAGAAAGAAGATGCTTGAAAGAAATGTTAAGGATGGAAGTAACATTGTGCTTTCAATGTTTGTGGAAGAAGATGGGGAAACATACTACCGGGCTACCCTTGAAAAGGGCTTGGAGGGCATCATAGCCAAGAAGAAGGGAAGCAAATATGAGCCGGGCAGGCGAACCAGCAGCTGGCTTAAAATAAAGAAGACAAAGGATTGCGATTGTGTAGTTTTCGGGTACACAAAGGGAAAGGGAAAAAGAATAGAAACCTTCGGGGCTCTCATCTTGGGACTATATGATGAAAATTTTCCAGTCTTCGTAGGTAAAGTTGGAACTGGCTTCAGCCAACATGATTTGGAGACGCTGAGTCAGTTCTTCAAAGAATTGACCGTGGATGCGGAGACTCTAGAGGGCGTTGATGTTCCCGAAGAAATCACTTGGCTTAAACCAGTTCTCGTCTGTCAAGTAGGGTACCAGTCAGTAACTGTGGACGAGAAGCTCCGAATGCCCAAGTTTCGGGGAATAAGGTCCGACAAGAAACCCAGCGAATGCACCATCGAACAGATACGACCTAAGACCCTCGAGGAATATTCAAAGAGAAGAGATTTCAGCAAGACCCCTGAGCCTTCAGGAGGCGAAAAGGAGGGAACAGGGAAGACTTTTGCGGTTCAGGAGCATGATGCGAGGAGGCTCCACTATGATTTGCGATTGGAAAGAGAGGGGGTTCTCAAAAGCTGGGCTGTCCCAAAAGGAATCCCGGAAAAACCAGGAATCAAGAGGCTAGCTGTACAAACTGAGGACCATCCTTTGGAGTATGGCAATTTTGAGGGAATAATACCTAAGGGGCAGTATGGGGCAGGAACGGTCAAGATTTGGGAAAGGGGAAGTTATGAGGTCAAGATTTGGGAAGAGGATAAAATCGAGTTTTCCCTCAAGGGAGAAAGGCTCAACGGAAGGTATGTTCTCGTCAGATTAAAGAGGGGTGAGAAGAAGAATTGGCTCATCTTGAAAGCGAGGGACCAAGATGACTGAAGAACGATTTCACATAGGCACCATGGGATGGAGCCACCATTTTTGGTTAGGCAACTTCTATCCACCTAACGCCAAACCGCAAGATTTCCTCTTCGAATATTCTAGGAATTTCAGCACGGTGGAGGTAGACAGCACCTTTTACCGCATACCATCTGAGGATACCGTAAAGAATTGGAAGAACCAGACACCAAAGGACTTCTTGTTCTCAGCAAAAATTCCCAAAAGGATAACAGACAAGAAGATGCTGAGAGACAATCTAAACGATTTAGAATTCTTCCTGAAAAACATTTCTTTCCTAGGTGAAAAGCTTGGACCCATGTTGTTTCAGTTTCCCTACAGCTTCAAGGCAGATGAGTTTGATTTCTTGAAAGATTTCCTCTCCATTCTACCCAGAGGATACAGGTACGTGGTCCAAGTCAAACACAAAAGTTGGTTGGAGGAACGATTCTACATGATGCTCAAAGAAAACAATGTTGCTTTGGCTCTGGCAGACACTCCTTGGATGCCCGAACTGGAAAAGGTTACCACCGACTTCACGTATATAAGATGGGAAGGAAACAGAAGAAAAATCAAAGGAACCACTGGCAGTGTCGAACAAGACAGAAGTATGGAGATAGCAAAATGGGCAGAGAAGATCAAAGGCCTATTAGACAACCCCATAGAGGTCTTCGGGTACTTTAGCAAATATTATTCGGGACACTCCCCAACAGACGCCGGACTACTCCTAAACAAGTTGGGCGCGCGCATTAAAGTAGAACCAGAATTTTGATTTTAGTTTCATAATCATTAACAGTCTAACACTTGGAATACTTGCTAGGAGAAGCATCCATGATTGATTACATAGATAGAGGATTAAAAACTAAGCTCATTCTTCCTTTTGCTGTTTCTGCGGAGGATCGTATCAAAGCCTTTACAAAGAATATGGAGGTAGCAACCATTTTCTACCTAGCGGAGTCGAAAAGGGAAAAGGGTGAAGGTTATATTTTGAAGAAGACAGATGAGAAGCTGGTTTTCATAGCTGAAGCTTGCTACCCCATATGGTTAGTTCCGTGGTGTGGAGAAACCTTATTGTTTGACGGACTTGGTGTCACATCTCACATGTTTTCTTATGATAGACTACCCGATGTTAAAGTCTTCAATAATGACATGCGAAGAAGCGCAAAAACATGTAAGGCCTATTCTGTGGCTCTTTCCCGAAATTCCAATTACTTCAAAAACTTTGCTGGCAAAGAGGAAAAAACCATAGAAGGCCTCATTACATCTCCAGACTTCATACAAGATTTTTCGCTCTATCGCTCAAAGGTGGAGAAAACTGAAAAACCGTTAGCCGCCAAGGTGGTTTTATCTCCTATCTTTAACAAATCCGAAATCTCAACTTCGGTCAAAGATCTTTCAGATCTGAGGGAAAGAATTGACGAGGATGTAAAAAACCTCGACGCAAGTATGAAACTGCTAAGCATAATGACTAGAGAAAAAGTAAAAGTAATTCGAGAAGAAATCCAAAAAATTCGAAAAAAGTTTGGTAAGAGAATTGAGAAGGTTAAGCCTAGGGTAACAAGAAAGATACGGAATATTCAAGAGAAACATGACAAGGAAATCAACAGGATGTCTAAACGGTTTGAAAGACAACTTCAACGTTTACACAAAGAACAGGTTAGACTTGAAAAAACGCAGAAACGTCTGAAAGGTGAAATTAAACGTTGCGAAGCTAAAATAAGTTCTTGCAAGCGTCGCAAAAATAAACGAAGCGAAACCCGATGGTCCCGAAAACTTGAAAAAATCAGGAAAACACTGCCAACTTTTGAGAGAAAAATCAAAGAAATTGAGAGAAGAATAGAGAAGCTTGAAACTGCTAAGAACAATGAAATAACTAAAAAGAGGATAGGGTGCGACACCCGCATCGAAGAATCCATGAAGATTCTTAGGGAGCTTGAGGCTTCACGAGAAGGCAGAATCAGAATGAAGCAACAGGAAATAACATTGATGGAGGAAACATCTTCCTTGATCCTAAACCAAATCAATGAGATGGCAAAGTCAAAAAAAGCAGCCTTAAACGATTTCGACAGAATAGGCATGGCGAGAAGAAGAGAAACGCGTGCACTGGTACACTTGCCCTTCTACCTCGTCCGTTACGAAATGGAATCGACAAAAAGATATGACATTTATCCTCCATCCGTTGTGAGTGGCATGGGAATCTTGGAAAAAATGAAAGGCGTTTTCGGTGTCACAAAAATGAAAAGTTTTCTTCAACCTCGTTCAAAAGCAATAGCATTATTCCTTAACCAACTTGTAACATTAATCCAAAAAAATCCTATGTTTGAAAAAAAGGTAACCGAGGCTGGAATCCAAGAAAGCGTCTTACGAACAAAGAAGTTACGAATAGGCGTAAAAAGAGGTTTGAAAGAGCTAAAGAAAGAAAAATGGATATCAAAAAACGAGCTTCAAACTCTAGGCAAGCTTCTATTCATACATACCCCTAGCGCGCACTCGCATAAAAAAATAAAAATGAAACTCGCAGCGCGCGCATAACCTCAGACAACAAGCAGCATACATGTCTAGCTTTTCCCACTACTCCATAATGCGCGCGCTTATTTCTTTGCGTGTGTGTGAGAGCGAGAG
>CAYFWY010000150.1:0-4133 GCA_964346895.1 uncultured Candidatus Bathyarchaeia archaeon
GAGTATTGAACGATTCCCCCCGCAAAAACGACTATGAACAACATTACGAGGAGGGTGTATGCAACAGGAATTTCAAGTATTGTGTAGTAAATGTATATCATAAGTAGCCCAATTGTTGTAACTGTCGAAATAGCAAGGTAATCTAAAGAAAAGTCAAAATTGAGATTTACATGGGCTCCACCGTTGCTTTTTACTATATTAAGTTTAACTTTTCCTTTTGCATTATCAAGGGAAAGGGAAAACAAAGAACCAAAATCTACTTCGACGTATGAGGGAGAGGTTGAAGTTGTAATTTTCATGTGTCTTTCAGTGAAATGGTTCTTAACTAGCCGAAAAGCCTCTTCTTGAGAAGCATTAAGAAAGAAGTTCATTTTAAAATCACATCTAATAGATTTATGGCTAATAGTGTTTTAACAATTCCGTCAGAAAAATTCATGGGAAGAAGTTGGTTAGTCTTTATCCCATAGGAACAATTAGAAGTTACTAATATAAGATCTGTGAAAATTTTGCGGCAGAATACATTCGTAACCTGTAAGTATACTGATATGCCTATTTGCAATTGCGCTTTCTCATAGAGTTCTGTTTCTGCGTTCTATGAGCTCTTTAACCGTTACCAGTGTTATTTCACGATTGTAATGTACTTTCGCTCTCACTTTCCCTACGTATGCGTCTTTACCGAAACTGAAAGCAACAATTATTCCCTTCTTTGCTTTGCTCCGTCCCATTGCAGTTACGAAGCTCTCAATTTCCTTTCTGCCAATGTCATCTGACTGTCTAGCATGAATGGGATGGCCTTCAGCTGTATATCCATCTATTCCCATGTACGAGTCTTTTGGAGAAGAACCCTTACCGAAAAGCCTTTGAACAACCCAACTTTGAAACTCAGATGCTGAAAGTTTTCTAAGGTTCTCTTCAGTCACCCTCTTTCTCCTTACTACGACAACTGCAGCAATAGCTACTGCGGCGGCAACAGCCACGCCAACTACAGCTCCCCCAACAACCAAGAAATTATTTCCACCTCCTATGCCCGCAGTTACATATCCGGTTCCACCGCACTCTGGGCAATATATCACCGTAGACACGACTCCGGTCCCATTGCAATCTGGACAAGGAGTGCTGTCGACTTGAGACAGGTAGATGCTGACACTCCAGTAACTTTCAAATTTGAGTTCTTTAATCATAAGGGTTATATTGATGTCTTCGTGGGGCGGGAAGTAGGTTCTTGATGAGGCATTTGTGTATGTTGCGGTTGGGGTTTTCACCTCTGCAGTAGCAATTCCATAAGCCCCGATATCCTCTTCATTCTGGAAAATTCCTGAAACAAATGTTGCAATACTAGCGGAAGGCTCACTTCCCCAGGCGAACGTTCTTTTCCTGGTGATCGTAGGCTCCGATACACCGGATCCCAAGCAGGTCAAGCACTGCTGGCTTGTCGCTATTCTACCGGTACCGTCGCATGTTGGACATTCATCCTTCGCTAGCGTCACGTTCAAGGCTGAAAAGAGAAGTACCCCAATCAACGAAAAGAATAACAATTTACTCTTCACGAATTCTCACCTTCCTCAAATTTGTTGGATGCGGAAGTTTTGGTACTGTAGACACCGCTTCTAAAACGCCAACCACGACCTCTCTGTTGAGTCAGCAAAGTTAGAGGCATGCATGCGTACTCCAGCATAACCTTTGCCAACGCCTCCTCATTATCAATCGAACATTATCTTCCCCAATTCGCATACTCCATAGGTATGCAGTATTTGGTGACTAGATCTAAACGTAGGAGGTATATAAGATCTGCTCAGAAGGGTGTACATAATTGGTGAGATCGCCTAGATTTGTTTCGAGGTCCGCATTTGCCAAATAGGCAGGTTCCTCTGAGTTGGTCTTTGACGTTTTTCTAGAAAATGCCATAGCTATTTTCTTTCCAACTTGAGAATACCCTCTGGCTTGCCTACATAAACAATATCTGCCATCCCAATAAACAAGCCCGTCTCGATGACACCAGAAACCGATTTGAGGTGAAAATGAAGTTCTTTAGCATCATCAAGTGGTCCAAAATCAACATCGACAACAAAGTTGCCGTTATCCGTTACTAGTGGACCAACCTTCCCCCGACCTTCCCGCAAAACAGGTTTTCCCTTCAACTCCCGCAGCTTAATCATAACTGTCGGTACCGCAAAGGGCAAAACCTCAATGGGTATGGCATGGTTTGTTCCCAGCCTTTCCACAAGTTTAGTTTCATCTGCCACTATGACAAACTTTCTAGCCACCGAAGCAACAATCTTTTCCCTTGTCAACGCTCCACCTCTACCCTTAATCAAATTGAGCTCCCTATCAATCTGATCTGCACCATCTATTGCAAGGTCAAGCTGAGGATGCTCATTGAGCGTTGTTAAGGGGACACCGCAGTGCACTGCCAACATCATGGCTTGATGAGAGGTTGGAACCCCAAAAATTCGCAACCCTTCCAGCCGTATTCTTTCCCCTATCTGCTGAATTACGTGGGCAGCTGTGCTTCCGCTGCCCAGCCCCACGATGGAGTTGTCTTGAATGTGTTTCACAGCTTCTAGGGCCACTCTCTTCTTGGCCTCTTCTCTCCAGACCACCTTTTCACGCCTCAACCTCGATTTGCCCAAGTCGTTCCAAAACTTTTTCAACCTCAGTTCTAATCTCTTCAATCCTCTTTTCAGCCTCAGTTTTCTTCGGAGCCGAAGGTTTCCGTGTCCGTCTCTTAGTCGTTCCAAGGGGAACAGATGTCGGAGTTGGTGAAGGTACAGAGATCTCTTCTACTGGTTTTAGGTCGAGGGTTGACTTTAAGTTTCCAATCTTTTCGTTTATTTCGTCGAAACGTTCATTGAATAATTTGATAAGGTCTTCTTGCATAGTTTCTAGTTCGTGGAGGGCAACAACCGACTCGCCTTTAGAAATCTTGTCTTTGATTTCCAACATTCTACCTTTGTATCCCTGCGCTAGGCGGTTCCTTTCCTCCTCACTTATTTGTCCTTCCGCTTGAGCTTCATAGAGGCGTCGGATTGCATGGCTAAGAATTTCCCTCTCCAAGTCCAAGATTCTAAGTTCATCTTGAGCCCTTTTGGCGTCGGTAGACGACACGCTTCGCTCCACTTTTAGGGGCCACTTCTCAACAATCTCGGGCACTTCGGGAACCTCCAACTTTTCTTCTTTCTTTTTTTTCTTTCTACCCCTCATCGCATAAAGCATAAATGAAGCTATCAGAACTGCAGCACCTGAAATTATGATCAGCAGGAGATCAGAATTCACGTAGGTTCCCTTCCCCAAAATCATGGGTTTTTATGTTATATATAAATGTGAGGAAGGCATTTCTGAAGCTTTCGGTCGATTTCTTTAAAATGAAGCAAAACCCAGATAAAGATTTGGCAAGGTCGTTATACATGCTATGCTCGGTTATGGAGAATAAAGATACAGAAACTTTAGATGGGATTCATAAATGGTTTATACACATAGACTTCAGAATTCTTAAAAGAGGAAGTTTATGGTGCGAAGTTCAAAACTTGAAATGAACCTCGCCATTCTCAAGATTTTAGCTTCTCGGGGACCAATGGAATTACCCCAACTTGCTCTTAAGACCGATCTAAACGAAAACGTTCTGAAACAACATCTAGACTTTTTAATACCGCAGAACCTCGTTGAAGAACAAAACTTGGGAAAAGACAAACCCTTCTACGTTATTACAGAAAGAGGGTTAAGGGTGCTAAAGATTATTGTACCAATAATCGAAGAGGCACGTAGAATCCCAGCATTGCTACATTAAGCACACATTCACACCCAAACCTTAGGATTCAGAGAAGATTTTAGCGCGTGCAAAGGGAAGATTAGGTAATAATGCTTGAAACAAATGATTGTTATTTTGTGTTATGGAGATAATGTTAAATGAGACTCCGCTGGATTATGTAGTTTCTTTGAGTGAAAGAAACAAAAGAGAAGCTATGGTTTAGGTTAATAATTTGAGGTATGCATACATAACGTTGATGTTCATGTAAAGAAAGTCATTCTTCAGCTTTCCAGGCTTTTTTTCTGATCTTTCTGAAGTAAACCAACAGGACTGCTCCAACTACGGCTATTATTACCATTGCAGCTACAATCCATGTTGTTGGGAAGGA
>CAYFWY010000151.1:0-4090 GCA_964346895.1 uncultured Candidatus Bathyarchaeia archaeon
CTTTCTGACATTTTTGACTCAACCGCCCAATATGTCGACAACGTTAACAATTGGAGTTTGAGAAGGAAAATGCAGACGATGCCCTACGTAGCCATCTTTTACTTCTCAGTCGCACTTTTTCTTTTCATAATCATTTTGATTTCGAGAATGATTTTCGTTCCCATAAGTGAATTATCTGAAAGCGGTGTTCCCCTCATTAGACCAATATTCACTTCAACGCAGACTAGGAGGGTGTTTCTGCACACATCGCTACTGGAAGCGTTTTTCGGAGGTATTCTAGCCGGCAAAATCAACGAAGATTCATTCTTGGCCGGATTGAAACATGCGATGGTCCTGGCAATAACTGCAGGCGTAGCATTCTTCATCTTCTTCCGATAGGCGCTTTCTTCCCAGTTTAAATAGATTCTCTATAAAATGAACTGTTGGATTCAAACAAGAACAAACGACAGTGCACGTGGAGGATGCAGTGGTTGGCAATTCTACCTAGCTTCATTCTGGATCTTGCAGTCTTTTTGGTAGCTGTCGCCGCGTTGCTTTCCTTAATTTGGTACTTTTTCAGAAGGTATCGAAAAAAAATGGTGAAACAGCATGAAGCTCCGGAGACTGCAGCAGAAGAAAAGCGATCTCCTGCTAAACTGAACTTTGAAGAGATCAAAGAAACAATGCTAATAGGTCCAGACGCAAAAGAAAAACTTGAACTCATGAGAACCGAAGCGTATCTTGACCGTCCTACACAAAAACTTCTGCGAAATCTTCTGGAAAATGGGAAAGGAGCAGCCATTCTTCCCACTTACGACCTGTCCTCTGGGTTTAGATACAAAAGTGTTGAGTCAGTCTTCGATGAGAAACCGCGAGGGCCCACACAAAAAGAGGTAGAAGATCTTTTAATGCGCCTCAATCACCTCGGGATTCTAGAAAAAAGCTTCTTCGACACAGTTTCGGCCTGTCCAAACTGCGGGGCGACATCAATTACAATGCATTACCGTTGTGCAAAATGCGCTAGCCGCCAAATTATCCAAACAGGCTTGACCGAGCATATTCCCTGTGGAAACATTGATGAGAGAAGCAAGTACAATCAAAAAGACATTTTGCATCCAACATGCCCGAAATGCGGAGCTAGGTTGGCTGAAGGTGAATACCGAGACATGGGACTTTGGTACGTATGTAGAGAATGCGGAGAAAAGTTCGAACACACCCTCCTAGACATGGTTTGTCGTAAATGTAACAACCAATTTACAATTCAAACAGCCCTTGTACGGGAGATATCTAAGTATACGCTTGATCCCAACAGAGAAAAGGAAATCAGACAAAACGTTACGAGCTTGGAAAGCCTTAATGAGCTTCTAACAGGGCTTGGATTCACTGTTGAGATGCCCGCCTCAGTGATTGGAGAGAAAACAGGCATTCAACACAACTTCAGTCTGATAGCTAGGAAGACTGGAGAGCGCGAAACTATTGTAGCTGTCGATCACGCTGTGGGAGACATAGAAGTTAGCGCATCTTCGTTGATACTCTACACCTACAAAATCTCAGAAGTGGAAGTCGACTTGCCTATCTTCGTTGCCATCCCAAAGCTTAGTGAAACCGCGAAAAGAATAGCTGAAGGCTACAATCTACTGGTCATCGAAGGCGTCCCTCAAGAAAAGGAAGAGTTAGCCATGCTGCGCGAGGTAATCCCCCAGATATTAAGCAAAAGAATCACTGAAAAGCGCCCAACAGGGTTTCTGCAACCTCCGGAGATTGACCTTGTACATCAATGGATAATTCGTAAAGGTAAGAGAATAGATGTTTGGAGAGATCGCGGTGGTAAGTTTGTCAAAAGACACCAGGATTTGCCACCGAAGAAGAAAAAATGAACAAGGCAACGCTGGTTGGCGTACTATCTAACTAATGTTACTGTCTTGATTTTTCACTGTGATACCCTTTTCCGTCTTCGTCGGCTAACTAGATTGGCAATGTTTCTTCAGTTTTGTTGTTTTATGCCACTGCTCATGGAGAATGAGGTAAAATAATGTTTTGTGTGCTGATAAATCACTTCGTAAATGTTATTCGAAGTCAAAAACAAAGGCTGTAGTGCACCAAGTTGTTTTTTTTCTTGCCTGAAACATTTGACATTACCACAAAAATCCTCAGGATTCCATGTGGGCAAGATTCCTTCAACCGCGCGCGCACAGGAATAATTTACGGTTCCTGAATACTTTGTATTTTCGCAAAGATTTAAACGACTTTTGTGCAAGAGGAAGTTGAGGCGAAAAGTTTGGAAGCTTGGGAAGCAGCGAAAAACGCGTTGGAAAATGTGCTTGAGGCTGTTACTGGCGAGAGTATCCTCATAGTCTGCGACCATGAAAAAGCGAGAGTAGGAAAGGCGTTTGCAAACGGATCTCTAGCGCTTGGGTTATGGACAAGGATGATAGTTCTTGAAACAACCGGAGAGCCGAGAACTGAAATTCCAAAGATGCTTTTTGAGGTCTTTACTCATCAGAAACCCGATATGTACCTTAACCTTATGCGAGGAATCCGTGAGGAGACCCCTTTTCGAATAGGAATCATAAAGATGGAGACTCGCGATCGCAAGTCGCGTCTAGGACACTGTCCAGGAGTAACAATTGACATGCTTACCGAAGGTGCCTTAGCGCTCACGCCCGAAGAGCACCGAAACATGCAGAGCCACGCAAGAAGGCTCATTCAAGCCTTGAACGGAGCGATAGAAGTAGAGATACATAATCCTGCTGGAACCAAATTGACATTGAGCACCGAAAAACGGGAGTTTTTCACAGACACAAAGCTGGACTGGAAGTCCATGAAATGGATGAATCTGCCTACAGGTGAGGTTATCGTGGCACCTGTTGAAGATTCATTGAATGGCAAACTTGTATGTGACATGGCAATCGGCGGGATAGGCAAAGTAAAAACTCCTGTGAAAGTGGTTGCAAAAAACGGCAAAGTCGAAAAGCTGCTCTTCAAAGACAAGAACATATTGCGCAAAGTCAGAGAAACGTTAGAGACAGATGAATGGTCTGATGTCGTCGGCGAATTCGCCTTCGGAATCAACCCCAAGGCAAGATTCGTGAATGAGTTTCTTGAAGCAGAGAAAATCTTGGGAACAATACATGTAGCCTTCGGTGAGAACACCACAATGCCTGGAGGCAAAAACCCGTCAAAGAACCACATTGACTGGTTGATCTCAAAACCAACGGTCAAAGTGAAAAAAGAAAAAGAAACCATAACCGTTCTAGAGGAAGGCCATTTCAAAATATAAACAAAAACTTCAAGTCTTCTCAAACAACTACTACTTAACGGGTTTGCGCGCGTAAGACCAAACGCTCAGATTGCACGTCTACTTCTTCGATTGTGCAATTTTCAAAGGTTTTGGAAACACCTAATACATTTCTGACGGTAACCTTATTCCCATCCGCCTGCGCATATACAGCATCTCCAAAGACCACTTTTTCTTGGAGCAGCACGCTAAACTCACACATTTTTATTCCCTTCGAACCGCTTATACTGGCTTTACGACACAGCTCGAATCATATAAGCTTATTGAAAGCTGAAGCTCTCATGGTTTCTTGCAGCCAGATTCGATAAAAGATTTCAACTTCTTGTAAGCTTCCTTCGGCTTTCTGGAGCCAATAACAAGTTTTTCAAAGGGGCATATGTCAGTTTTATCATTGTTGAGAATGTTTGGAACCTTGTTTTCAAACTGGTATACAATATCCTTTTCTTTGAGCACCTTTATTCCCTCTTCGCTTATCGTGACCGCAAAAACAGAAGATATCTCAGAATAGACGCAAAGCATGGCTGCAGCTGCCCCAACGATTCTATCTGCCACCGAGGATGCTGCTAACCTTTTGCCCAAGTTCTTAATGGCCTGCAGAAAACCGCCTATCCCCTGGCGTTCGGTTTCAAAAATGATTTCACCCTCTTTCACTATCACAAGAGTGAGGTTCTTCTCTTTCAGCTGTGACTTGGCAAGTTTCAGATCTCGATTTCGCATCATTTCGTCTCTCGATATGCAATGCAAACCTTAGAAAAACTTTTACTTTCTCCTTATTATGAATAGCTCTTCCTTTGGCATAGAAGCAACATGATG
>CAYFWY010000152.1:0-1461 GCA_964346895.1 uncultured Candidatus Bathyarchaeia archaeon
ATCGATTTAAGAGACTAAAAGAAAGGCGTTAAAGAATTGAGTCAAGTGTAGAGGTAGATTTGTTGACGAATGAGAGAATTGAAGATGAGGAAGAAAGGCAGGGTAGAGTCGAATTCAATTTTCCTATGTTAATAGTCAGAATAAAAGCGTTAACTAGAGTGTACAATAGGCTCGGTGCTTCTCGCGCTTCGCGCCCAATTTCTTGGGTGGCTCTCATCGTTGTGCCAATTGTAGCTGGCTTTGGACTATACTTCATATTCAATAGCCTCATAACTTTGCTAACAACACCGGCGGCTAGAGAAATTGGACGTGAGCTTGGTCCCCAAGCCTATGTTCTCCTGCCTGGTATCAATCCATATCTTCCCATACTCTATGGCTGGGCAGCCATAGTGGTTGCGATAGTGGTTCATGAAGGAGCGCATGGCGTGATTGCTAGGAATCTTGGATTCAAAGTCAAATCTAGCGGAGTAGTGTTCTTACTGGTTATACCGATAGGTGCTTTTGTGGATGTAGACGAAGAGCAGATTGCCAAAGCCAAAACCAAAAATTCTCTGAGGGTTCTGGCCGCTGGAGTTGGCGCCAACATCGCTGTAGCCGTAGTCTGCATAGTTGGGGTATTAATTATCTCCAGTGGGCTGACCCCGGTTGTCGACGGGTTATATGTCTTTGAAGTTGCGGAAGGAATGCCGGCTGAGGATGCGGGCTTGTTGTTGGGAGACGTGTTCACCTATGTGGATGATATTCCTATAAACAATTACGAGGACTTCTCAGCTTTGCTTGAGGATAAAAACCCAGGCGACATTTTGCAGGTCACTGTGGCTAGAGGAAAAATGTGGAAAGATAGGTTTTCCACCTCTGTGAATCTGACTGAAAATGAGGGGAGGGCTTTTCTGGGAGTTTCCGTCGGTGAAATCCGCACAGAGTGGCGATTAGAATTGTATCAAAATTTGAGCACAAACACACTTTACATTCACTTCATACCACCCACACTGGCTCAGGGTTTAGTACCGTTCTCAGAAGCCCTAAACGCTTTTTACACGCATACACTTGGAGAAAATTGGCATGTCTTGGCAAACATCTTATTCTGGATGTGGTTCATCAACGTTAATGTTGCGATATTCAACGCTCTACCAATCTATCCTCTAGATGGTGGGCGAACATTCGAAATAGCGTTGAAAAGCTTACTCAGAGGGAGGGCAGACGAGAAAACGATTTCAAGAATAACCTATTTTGTGACGATTACGTTGATATGCGTCTTTGTGATGCTTGTGGCACTTCCCTTCATAGTGTGACATGGCTTAATTACTAATGGAATACATCTATTCGCTGGAACCTGTAACGCGTACACGCATCCAGAGAAGAAAAAGAAGTTTTGTTGAATTGCGCGAAGCTTATGTTAGCGCATTATATTGTGCGTGCGTTTAATTCCTTCTCGATTTTCTTGATTAGCCGACGATGCCA
>CAYFWY010000152.1:1471-4067 GCA_964346895.1 uncultured Candidatus Bathyarchaeia archaeon
AACTCTTCTAGCAGATCCGGTGGAAAAGTAACGCCAACACGAACAATCTTGGCCATATCTTCTCCCGGTTAAATCGTTAGCTTGCTGGTCATAAAGCTTTATCTCTCTCAGACAGCGAGTTCCTTCTTTTCTGCGCGCATTCAAGCTCTGTTAGAATTAGATCTAGAGAAGAAAGAGACTGCTTTGTTGACCTGCGCGAACTGATGTGCACACATTACATTGTGCGCGCTTTTAATTCCTTCTCGATTTTCTTGATTAGCCGACGATGCCAAATCCATCGTCTGAGCTTGTAATACCAAGCCATGTGCGTGCTTTGGACTGTAATAAGGAGAAGTATAGAGGAGAAGAGAAACAAGAGAATTAACATAGACGCCATATCGTCTCCTTCCCTTTCTATGAATGAGAAAGCTGAGCCTAAAAGGAACGTTCCTAGCGGAATAATATTTTGAGGCGCGTGATATTCTGTGAATGGGGTGTCTTTTTTGTTTCATGGATCGGGTTGCACGCATACTTGGATGCTATTTTGAGTATTGTGCGTGTTTTTGAGATAGATAAAAGCTTTATGACATTCAAGGTAACGATTTAACTGGGAGAGGATATGACCAAGATTGTTCGTGTTGGTGTTACTTTTCCTCCGGATCTGCTGAGAGAGTTTGACGAGACAACTGAAAAGATGGGTTATGATAGCAGATCAAAGGCCATTCAGGACTCAGTAAGATCTTTCCTTACCGAATATCGTCTACTTCAGAAACGGAAGGGGACAAGCGCTGGGGTTCTGGTGATGGTTTACGATCATGAAGTTAAGGGTTTGGAAAACGCTTTAGTTGAGGCTCAACATAAACATAGCCGTGTGATTTATTCATCTCTGCATGTTCATTTAAGCGAGCGAGAATGCCTTGAGGCGGTTGCGGTTAAGGGCGATGCAGATGAAATTAGAAAATTGGCTCAAGAGTTGGCGACGAAGAAGGGAGTTAAACAGGTTAGGTCGACAATTGTTTTTCCATGATGGCGAGTAGATTTCTACACTATTGGGTTATTGTAACCATTCTTTCAAGTGCTTTTCTAGCCTTCCTTGCCACAGAAAGGGGAACCGTCACAGGATATCTTTCCTCCTTAAGAGACAAGTAAACTCTCTCCAAAGTGTTCAATTTCATGTTAGGGCAAATGGCTCCATCATAGGCTGGGATGAATGTCTTTTTTGGATTTTCTTTCGTAAGGCGATGAATTATCCCAACTTCTGTCCCGATTATGTACTTCTCTGCAGACGATTCCTTTGCATACCTGCAAATCTGGGAGGTGCTCCCAACAAAGTCAGCTATGGATTGAACGTCTGGAGTGCACTCTGGATGCACAGCGACAACAACCTTTGGATGCTCCTTCTTCAACAACAAAATGTCTTCTTTAAGAAAGAGCGTGTGAGTTGGACAGAAACCATCTCTAGGGATCGGAATGACCTTCTTTCCAGTTTTTTGTTGAACATACCATGCAAGGTTGTTGTCAGGACCAAAAAGCACAGTATCCGCTTCAAGAGAGTTCACAACCTTTACTGCGTTGGCGGAGGTGCAACAAACATCGCATTCAGCCTTAGCCTCAGCAAGCGTATTGACGTAAAGGACAACAGGCACCTTCGGATACCTCATTTTCCACAGTTTAACCTCTTCTGAAGGTAGCATGTGAGCCATCGGGCACCTAGCACCAAGGCTGGGAATAAAAACCCTCTTATCGGGGTTTAATATGGCAGCTGACTCAGCCATGAAGTCAACAGCAGAAAAGACGATCATCCTTGCATCTCTTTCTTCCATGGCTCTTCTACATAATCCAATGCTGTCGCCCACATAGTCTGCTAGGTCCTGAATCTCTGGCCTCTGATAGTTGTGAGCCATTATTAGTGCTCTTTTTTCTTTCCTCAGCTTCAATAGATTATCGACAAGGGTCACATTTTACTCCTCACACGGTTAATGAGCTTGACGATCTAATATCGTTGAATTGAGAGATTTCCTAAGCACACGGAAACATATATGTTTGCTGTTTATGAAGATTAAAAGGCAAGGCAGCGTCCCAAATAGAATTTAATAAAAGGTGGTTTGGTGGTTTTTGTCGAAGACTCCACCAACCTAGCCAAAAACGGCCTCGACTAAAAACTTGGGTGTATTAGAAGGGAGTTAATATTTTTCGGTTTAAGATGTTCCACATATTTAGTCGGTTCTTTGAAGTGTTCCAGAAATGTTTAATCCAACCTGCATTCTTGCGTGACCACACGTTTATTTGTTCTTCCTGGTAACATATGTTGAATTCTCTTCTTTTATCTTGACAGTTTTTCTTCTGAGAAGATTCCTTCTTCATTGGAAGATTGTCATCCAACTATGATATTTCAGATTTAGAAACGATGGAATTTGAAAGAAGCAACAGCCCTAGATGTAAACCATTACAAAAAAAAGAAGAGGAGGATTGAGCTATTCGATTCCCCATCGTTTTGTAATCTTCACTAATATGAAGATTACGAAGGCTACAATGATGAAGGTTATCAATGCTACCAAGAAACTTCCTATACCGAAATCTTGGCTAGAAACTGTAATCGTGTACGTTGCCAGATTCC
>CAYFWY010000153.1:0-1088 GCA_964346895.1 uncultured Candidatus Bathyarchaeia archaeon
GCTTCAGTCTCTCCAGATTCCTTCTAAGCAATAAACTGTCAATTTCTCCTTTTCGGGGCACTTCTTACCCATGTCGCAGACAAGGCAAAGCTCAGAAACGTCGGAAATATTCAACGTTCCTTTTTCCTCATGCATCTCGTATAAAAGCTTGAGATATTTGCCTTCAGCTATCCTTGGAACACCATACCTGTTTTCAAGGCCAAACCATTCATAAAGCCGTTTCCCACCCTTTGACGAGTTGCAGCTTTTACAGACAAAAACCGCGTTATCCGGACTGTCAACGCCGCCTCTACAGCGGGGCAGAATATGCTCCAAAGTCAAGTCGCCCTTTCTTCCGCAGTAAATGCACTCATCATTTCTCTCTCTTTCCTTGACATACTCACGTATTGAACCACTCCAGCTTATTTCGCCAGAAGAAAGCTTCTTGAAGCGATCCATAACAAAGCCATACTGTTTCTTTCCGTACCCTGCCGACTCAGATATAATCTTGGCATACTGCCAAAAAATCAAGTCTTGAATGGTTCTAACTGCTTTGGGCGGCAGCCTCTAACCCTCATATTTCTAAGTCTCCAAATTTATTAAACTATTTGGGGATACAGCCTAGAATTTGCTTACTATATAGGATGAGTTAGGAGAAAAAAGAAAAAACTATTAAGAGAAGGGCTCTTATATGACTCAATGCTGAATTTTGGCTACTTTTAGCATTCCCCAAGTAACGTATGGGCTCCCTGAACGCTTCTTATTCCCTTAATTTCTTCAGCGACTATCTTAGTTAGTTCCGCCTTATTGTCAGTTTTCATTTTTGCAATTATGTCATACCATCTCCACTTTCCTTGTACTCTGAAAGCTTCTTCCACGCCTTTGATTTGCCTCACTTTTTTCAGAACTGGCGCCTCATGAGCTGACTCAGTGTGTATACCTACATAAGTACAGTATTCCATTCAAATTTTCCTCCCCAGCATATCTATGAACGCGTTTGAATGGCGAAACAAAGTAGTGTTGATAGTAGGACTTTTATTGTCGAGTTCGATTTTGTCTTACATTTCATTTGAACTTGCCTCGCTTAAACTTGTTTTCTTTTTTGCGAA
>CAYFWY010000153.1:1188-4061 GCA_964346895.1 uncultured Candidatus Bathyarchaeia archaeon
TGTCTTACATTTCATTTGAACTTGCCTCGCTTAAACTTGTTTTCTTTTTTGCGAATTTTCTTTTTTGCGAAAGTTCTTTTTTGCGAAAGTTCTTCAAGTTTCAGAGCTTGAAAATTTGGCAAAGAGCACATTGCGGTTTTCCTCAATTACATAGTGACGCAGCTTGAATTATTCTTTTTGGTTAACAAAGGGAGTAATTGTTGACTTTAGTCCCATTTTTTGTGACTTAAGTTTATGTAATTCGATGGAATAATCAGGTATTTCAAAGTAAGTTACAATAAATGTTACTATATCACATATAATGCGGAGCATATATGACAAATGGAGTATATGGCTAACGAAGATTCAGATTCATAGAAAATTCTCTAAGAAAATCAAGTTTTTCTGGCGAGCATCCAAGGGATCATAAAATCCAAGTAAGAACTGCCAATTTAAAAAATCTTCAAATTTGCTTTCTCGTAAATCCTCTTCAGTCTTTCTAATCCAATTCCAGTATAATGCTTGGCTAACACGCTTCTCAAGTTCTTCCCTAGAAAAATCTTTATTGACAAAATCATAAACGTAAGTTTGGAGAGCTGCCTTTTTTGTCTGGCTTGCAAAATGTCCTAGATCCTAATGAAACAGTGATCTGGAGTTGTAAACCTGACAAAAAAACGCATATATTGCGATCGTTGGGAGGTATTCCTATAGCATTATTTTTTTTGGGAATTACCTCAGTATTTCTTAGCTCAGGAATGCCTTTGCTTGAGTCGCCAGCAATTTTTACGATTCCTCTTGCCATTATACTTATGGTTGCTGTACCACTGTGGCAATTTAGGCAGTACCCACATGCGGAGTATATGGTAACAAACCAGCGTCTTATAATAAAGTCCGGAATTTCTGGAAAAGATATTTGGTTCACCGAACTCGACGAAATAAAAGAAACCATTGTTAAAACAGGTTTTGCGGACAAGATAGTGGGCACCGGAAGCCTTTATCCCATAACCAAAGAGTACCCCTATGAACCAAAAAGATATGCTTTTTCAGAAGGGAGAATGAATCGTTTGAAAAAAGTGTATAATCTTGCAGAAAAAAAGGATGAAGAAATAACCGAAATGGAACTATATAAAAAGATTCAACTCCACCCGCATCTTGAGGGATTGAACGAACCTTACGAAGTTCAGAAACTACTCAGAGAAGTAATATTTGGAGCAGGAACGAATTATGTTAGTTGCGATTACTGCAATTTTCGCTATGATCTAAACAAAGAAGGAAAATGCCCACACTGCGGAGGAACTCAAGGACAAAAATATTCTCTAAAATAAGTTAACTACCAGACTAATACTTTCAAATCTGTCTTGTCATAATTTTTCTGAGCATTTGAGCTGGTGAATCGATAGAAGCCTTGGAAAAAAGCATGCTTATTTTCGATGCTCGATATTGCTCTTGCAGAATTTTATAAAAACCATCGAAATAATAAGTACGTGTGGTTTAATTGGCTGAAGTTAAGAAAACGCTTAAGGAAGATTGGACGGTGATCCCTTTTACGGGATTGACGCTTCTGGGTTTTGCTGTGGCTATTATTGACTTCGTCTTTTTTCAAAATTTCACTTTTCAAGTATTTGCAATTGCTGGTTTGCTTCTGCTTTTAATAGGGGGAGCTATGCGCATAAAAGCAAGATTGGAATTGAATAGAAAAGCAGGATTTGGAGGCTATTTTAGAACCTGGAGAGTAAAGATACTAGAAAACCATCAACTAGTTACGGATGGCCTCTACAAGCACATTCGAAACCCAATATATTTGGCTGAAATTTTGAGAAATCTCGGGTTTGTTTTGATATTCTCAAGCGCATATGGATCATTGCTAATTCTGCTGGCTTCAATTCTTCTGCTATTTCGAATCAATCTTGAAGAGAAAATTCTCGTTGCCGAGTTTGGAGAGAAATATGAAGAATACCAAAGAAACACTAAGAGGTTAATTCCATACATCTATTAGAAAGCACGCACTTGGTTTTTGAAATAATCCAGGGAGACTACAGCACTTTCAAATTTGCCCTATCATAAATCCTTTTTAGCCTTAGCAGTCCCTTTCCTGTATAGTGTTTTGCTAACACACTTCTCGGAGCTCTGCCTTGGAATACGTCCACAAACCTGTCCGCCACCCCTAACTCACCCATCTCAGTGCTAAACCAGGCCCTCAACACTTTAGAAGTAATTGAAACCTCAGCTTTCTTTGAAGCCAATCTCCAGATTTTCTTCCACTGCCTATCACTTATAAGAAACAGTTTCTGAGAATCATTCTTTCTTTTCTCAAGATACTTTTTAAGCCAAAAAGCAGTTTCATCATTGAAGAATGTGATTCCGCTTCGTTTCTTCCTCGTATAATGCATCGGGATCACTGAGCGCAATTCAAAATTCACTTGACTCTTCTTCAGAGCAAGGATTTCTCCCTTGCGAAGGCCTGTGGTTGCAGTAAACAAATAGATTGCTTTCGCTTCAGTCTCCTCTAAACCTTCAAAGCCACAGCGAATTTGCTTTTTGGAAGGTAGCTCCTTGGCAAAAGCCCATTCGTCAACAGGCGCCATTTTAAAACTCATAATAAACCTTGGAAGTTGCAGAAAATCTCGAACAAAGCGCCTCAAACTTGTAATTTGAGTGTTATAGGTTTTAGCCGCTTTAGGAATGTAACTCTCGAGATAACATCTTATACTTTCGTAGCTTACTATGTTATTAGACATCTTAAGAAAGCGCCTCACATCCTGAATATTTTGTTGAACAGTCTTCTTTTCAAGCCTCATATTGACTAGAAGGAAATCTGCAAACTTTTTTAGGCAATCAGAGTCCAAATGGAGCCGCGTTGGCATCGTGGAGGCCGCGGGTTCAAATCCCGCCCC
>CAYFWY010000154.1:0-4019 GCA_964346895.1 uncultured Candidatus Bathyarchaeia archaeon
ACGCCTCCTACGTATGGGGCTAGAAACGCTGCGAACATGCTTGCCGACAGTGGAATAGAAATCCACCTTGCCCTTGCTGTTTCCGTTGCGATTGGGCTCATCACAGCTCCTATCAGGGACAAAATAGTATACGAAGCGCCCATCAAGAATGAGACCAGAACTAAAAGTAAGAAGTTGTTGAACAAGACAAGGATTGTAGCTGAAACAGAGCATAAAATCATGCAGACAGCAATAGCGCCTGCTTTCTTCCATTTGTCCCCTATTCTCCCCAAGCATATCCCCAAGACTCCTGATCCGAGGAAAGTGACGGACCCTAAAATCCCTATGAGGGAATCGGCGAGATTAAACTTGTCTCTCAGAATTTGTGGAATAAGAGGTCTAACCAAAAACACAAAAAACATAATCACAGCAAAGAAAGCAGACCAAACAAACAATTTGTATCTCCCAAGGGAAGCAGCAGTTGATGAAAGTTGAGAAGTTTGTTTTTCTATGCTCTGGTTGCTTATTAAAAATAGGATGCTTGTACACATGCAATATAGAATGAAGGTTAAGTAGAAAACCCATCGTATTCCAACGGCTTCAGAGAGATACGCTCCTAGCGCTGGGGAGAGGATATATCCAAGCGACCAGGAAGATGAAAGAATAGTAAAGGTTAATGTAATTCTTTTCTTCTCGGCCGAGGACGCGATGTATGCGCTGAAAGCTGGCTGGCCTATCCAAAACCCATACATAATCGCACCTGGAAACATTTGAATCCAGTTTTTCGCTAGGGAAAAAATTATCGGAACGGGTGTCCATAACAGCCAACCAGCGATCATAACCTTCTTTAGAGCATATTTGTCCGCCAAGTATCCTCCGAGAAGAACCGTTAATGCAGCAGCCAATAACATTACAGAGAAGAATGTTCCTACCTCAACAGGGTTGGCTCCAAGCTCTCGGACGTAAAGGGGTAATATATAAAAGTAGAGACCGTCTCCAAAGGCGCCTATAATGGTAGCGGTGAAAAGCAGTTTTAGGTCCCTATTTAATATTCTGGAAAGAAATTTGAAAGGTAAGATATTCCTGTACTTGAAACTTGACATGAGTCAATTCCTTCTCCTAAGGCTTTGATTACGACCCCCTTTCCAAATGCATGGCTATTAACCGTTTGGTTGTATACGATCATATAATTAATTAAAATTGAAAAGTATTAAGGAATAATCGAGTTATAATGTACTTTCGCCTGGGGGATTGAATAACGAGAAACGGCTACAAAATCGTCCTCACCGCCGATCGCACTTTGATGAGTGAGTATCACGGCGGTCTTTTTCTCGGATTCAGCGCCTGCATACCTCAGGGACTGATTCCAGATAGACTCTACTTTTCCCTGCTTTGCCCCTCTATAGGCGTGAACAGTGATGGATCTGTTAAGTTTGCTCCGTGTGGGATAAGAAAAATAGAGGCCACCTTACTGAATTATGGTTTCCAGAGGAAAGAAGTGATAATTGCGCATCCGGAACATTTAGAGAAGGTTGTGGGGCCAAACACAAAGGTTATTGGAATTGCGGAAAACGACCCCTTGGGTGTCGCTCCAGCTACCTCCGCCTTCACAGAGTTGCTGGGTGGAGAGGCATATATGGCGATCAAGTTTGAGGAGCTTTTGAGCGACCCTGCAATAAAGAGATTTAAGCCAAAGATTGTGGTTGGGGGACCCGGCGCGTGGCAACTTGAAAGTGCGGAAACTCGAAAAGAACTCGGGATAGACTGCATAATCGTGGGAGAAGGAGAAGAAGTTGCAAGTCATGTCTTCGAGAAGGCTGTAAATGGTGAAACGCTCCCAGAGGTTGTACACGGAGAAGTGGTTCCCGAAGAGAGAATACCTACTATTAAGGGTCCAACTGTATGTGGGTTGATTGAAATCGCTAGAGGATGCGGAAGAGGATGCGCCTTTTGTGTCCCAACCCTTCAAACGTATCGTTGCCTTTCCATTGAGCACATTTTGAAGGAGGTTGAAGTAAACCTTAGAGCCGGCAAACAACCATTACTCCACGCCGAGGACGTGTTGAGGTACAAGGCAAAGGGATTCAGAGTTAACAAGGAGGCCGTAATAACCCTTTTCAGAACTGTGCAAAACCATCCGGGCGTTCGCATGACAAGCCTAAGTCACATCGCGCTTCCCTCAGTTTTAGATGCGCCTGATGTTGTTGAAGAAATCTCCAACATCTTAGGTTTGAGCGAAAAGGCTCATTGGACCGCCGCCCAAACCGGAATCGAAACTGGCAGCCCTAAACTAATAAAGAAACACATGGCTGGGAAATGTGAACCCTTCAAACCTGAAGATTGGCCTAAGCTAGTAGAGGACTCGTTTGAAATCTTGTCTAAGAATAATTGGCTTCCGTGTGGCACCCTGATTTTAGGTCTACCGGGAGAAACTGAGAAGGACGTTGAGCTAACAATCGACCTTGTGGAAAAGTTAAGGTCCTTCAAAAGCCTAATCGTTCCCCTTTTCTTTGTCTCCATGAGCAGACTGAAAGAAAGAACCACCTCATTTGCGTTGGAAAATATGACTACCAAACATTATGAACTTTATTTGAAATGTTGGGAGCACAATCTTAAGTGGGCTCCTTCTTTGGTTGAAGATTATTCTCGCTTAGCCATAAAAGGCAAAGTCACCCAATACGGGTTGAAGCTCCTCTTTTCATATGGAATCAAAGAAGCAAAGGAATTGATCCGCAGGTGCCGAGAAGATTATGGTTACGATTTGCCAAGCATGGTACGAGACGCCAGAAACGACAAAATAAAAGTAACTCCTCTTCCAACTCGCCTTGCTTATAAACTAATTAAACTGAAGGCAAGGTGAACCTAGGAAAAAGCTAACACTGCAAAGTTAAAAAACCTTCATACGTTGCAAACGCATTCTTTCTTTTTACCATTCAAAATCCTTTTCAGTGATCGTCCCCCAACAGTCTCTGCAGATGGGTAGACGTCTGCCCCTATAGAAGATGTAGACTTCTATGTCAGTCCTTTTGCATTCTTCGTTCCAAGGGCTTCTACATTTTTCTACTGAATGATTTGGATGTTTAACCATCTTCATGAAGTATCAGCGCCATTTTATCGTCAAGCCGAGGCACATTTAAAACCCTCGACGCAACGACAACCTATGAAGTGGAGAGACAAAGGTGAAAGTGAAGAATGCCAAAGTTAACCCTTCTAGATTTGTATTTTTTCCAGTACAATCTGTTCTTTCTTTGTTCGCTTGAGGCTTAGTCAGTAAGTATATCCAAAAATGACTGTGCTCGCGCGCATCAGCAAGACACTACACATTTATATGTAACTATACATCCGTCCAATTTCCAATAAATACTTTAGATTAAGATGCGCAATCATTTCTTCAGTTCACGAAAGACTCAAAAATAGTCAGTTCCATAGATTTTGGGAAGGCTTTGAAATGATTGACTCCTACGAGTTTGGTCGAATCGTCATCAACGGGAAACGATACTCGAATGATTTGATACTTTTTCCCGATAAGGTTAAGGACGGTTGGTGGAGAAAGGAGGGCCACCAAATCCATATTGAGGATCTAAAGGACGTTTTGAAAGTTAAACCGGAAGTTCTGGTGGTGGGTACTGGATACTCAGGCTTGATGACAATTCCGCCTGTAACTAGAAAATATGTTGAATCTGAAGGAATCGAAATTATATCCCAGAAGACTAAGGAAGCTTGTGAAACCTTCAACCGCCTCATCAAGTCTAGAAAAGTGGTGGCAGCCCTCCACTTGACCTGCTAAACCGCAGCACACGATTCTTGGAATTGTTATTTCAAATTACGCGCGCGTTGTGGTTAGAAAGCAATGTGCTGTTCCTAGGTTAACAAAACACCTGTCGGAATCGTGCCATCGTACACAATATTTTTCTCGAAGGCGCGGCTCAATCTTATATACTACGCTATTTTCTCCCTGGCTACCTTTCCCAAGTTGACTATCAAATCTCGCGTGTTTCTTATGTCTTCAAGATATACGAATTCGTCCACACCATGATAGT
>CAYFWY010000155.1:0-3984 GCA_964346895.1 uncultured Candidatus Bathyarchaeia archaeon
CTAGCTGAAACGGCTGGGGAGAATATTTGAACCAGTCTCCAGCCCTCTTTCGCGTATTCTTCAACCAATCTGTGATGATCAGCCTTTGGTTTTCTGGTAAATGTCCCCTCTAAATCAACTCTTACAAACTTATACTCATACATGGAACATTCACTTCCGATCTATAATACGCGTTCAAAGAATATATGCTGTATCCAGCAAAGGCGGGCGATCTCTTTTGTTATTCTTGGCGTGCGCCCATGCGCTGCTTCAATAAACTTATTAGACTAGCCCTTGCAGAATTGGGGATTATGTCGCAGAAAAGGGCTGTTCCCTCGGAGGTTGAGGGAGTTCCCATTGTTCTCACCGGATCTGCTACTGATATGAGCGATTTCAAACTGAGTCCCTTCAAGGCATTCACTGGAGGTTTCCCGACCGGCATTGTTCCGAAAAGGTTGCTGAGAAAATATTGGTATCCACCAGTGCCAAACAATGGGGATGACACCGCCAAATATGCACCTTACGGAATGCGAAAAATCGAAGCCGTCTTGGTCAAAGAATTTGGCCCCGAAAACGTTGCCGTCGTACATCCAAATAATCTGCAGAAGGTTGTGGGACCGAAAACAAAGGTTATTGGAATAAGTTCTATGGAGCCGGCTGGAACCGGTTTCGTCAGCCGAACCTACACATCCTTTGTAGGCTTTGGCGGCGAACCGATAGCAGCGGCGGAGTTCAGAGAATTAGTAGATGAACCAGTTCTGCGAAAATGGGATGCTAAAATAATTCTTGGTGGTCCAGGTGCTTGGCAAATTCATAGGGCAAAGTTACAGAGGAAATATGGAATAGATTGCATCGTCATGGGTGAAGGTGAAAAGATGGCTTTGAAGATTTTTCGTATGGCTCTCAATGGCGATCCCCTTCCGTCCGTAGTTGAAACGGATCCGCCGGACCTGAAAGAAATTCCATGTATTATGCATCCTTCGATTTTTGGCACCGTCGAGATTACACGGGGTTGTGGTCGCCAATGTAAGTTCTGCTCCCCAACATTGAGAAGACGTTACTCTTTTCCTTTAGAACAAATCTTGAAAGAAGTGGAATTAAACGCGAAAAATGGAACAGAAATGATTATCTTAGCCAGTGAAGACATCTTCTTGTATCAATCTAGGGAGAAGTTTCTACCCAATCGTGAAGCAATTAGCACGTTAATCAAATCAATTGCCTCTGTTCCTGGAGTAAGATTTATTCAACCTGCTCATGCGTCGTTGGCACCTGTTGTTTATGACCCTAAAATGGTCGAAGAGATTGGCCCGATTCTTCTTGAAAAATCCCGGTGGGTTACAAACGGCACTAGACACAGCTCCGTCGAAATCGGTATAGAGACCGGAAGCATTCGACTTATGAATGAACATATGAAAGGCAAGATGTTGCCCTACAAACCCGAAGAATGGCATGACATCGTGACGAAAGGAATTGAAATTATGAACGAAAACCATATTTGGCCTTTAGCGACGTTAATAATTGGTCTTCCCGATGAAACTGCCGAGGATACGATTGCTACACTTGAGTTACTTGACAAACTTGGAAATGCGAAAGTGCTCTATGTACCCTTGTTGTTTACCTCAGAAGAAGATTGTATGTTCAGAGAAGCTCGACACATGGATTTAAAACATTTGACACCAATACAATGGGAGCTTATAGCTACATGCTGGAAACATAACATAGAAGTTTTTGTTTCAGAGAGAGAGTATTGGAAGATAAAATTTGGCGTAATGATTGGCTACGCAATTTATTATCGATGGAAGCACGGCAGGAAGATTTTGAAGCCACTGATGAAGTTGTCAGGATGGAACGAACCGCTTACCTATATTGGAAGCTAGGAATCTTTGTGCGCAAGAAAGAGCAAAGGTAAAGTACTCTGTACAGAAATCTTCAAAAAATTCTACATTTATACAAAGATTATTTAACACCAAAAACCGCATAAACTGTGGAGAGATAATATGCCATTAGCCTATGTTTTGTTAAGAGTCGAAGTAGGCGCTGAATCTGAAGTCCTTCAGACCCTAAGGAAAGCTGACGCAGTGGAAGAAGCCCACAGGATCTACGGCATTTACGACGCTGTAGCGAAAGTTAGAGCTAATACAATGGAAGAACTTAAAGAAATTGTCACATACAAAGTGCGGCGTATAGAAAAGGTTCGTTCGACTATAACACTTTTGGTGATTGAATAGAAAAATATGGAATGCATTGTGGTATACACGATGAGAAGGTTGAGGAAAAATGAAAATTTGTCAGTTGGGTTGTAGCCATCAAACATTTCCAGAACACTACAAGTTCTGTCCTTACTGTGGCACAAAACTGGCCGCTGAAAAAAAAGAATAGTGACCTCTGGGGCCCCCTTTTTGAGGCATAGGCTAGTGATGAGTGCGCTAATGGATATAGGTAACCGTTAGGATGTCTCGGGCAGAAACATGATGTTCCGGCTGTGGTTTGAACATTTATGCGTTGAAAACCATACTGGTGTGTGCCACATCTTATTTCTTAACTAGGGAAAGCAGTAGGTCCCTGAATTTCTTCTCATTTTGTTGTTTTCTGGAGAATTCTTCATCAGACATCGACATAGCTTCAGCGTATTTTTGGACGGTCTGTTTGGTAAGAAAGTCTACATTGTTTAAATTGGCGATCGCATCCTCAAACTTCTCTGAACTGTGACCGTATGCACCTTCAAGCTCTCTTTCTATGTTAGCTAATCTGGAAACCTCCTTGTCACCGAATTCAAGGTTGAAACCAAGTTTCTTTAAAGCGTTTAGGACTGTTGTCATTTGTTCCCCAGCGAATTTTCTGCTACTGGCTGTTTTTCCAACGCTGCATGTGAATATTTCCGCGGTTGTCCTATAGTAGCTCTCGATGAGGTGGCCAATGCGTTCTTCCCGTGCCACTTCGACCATGTCTGCTTTTTGAAGCTTTTTTATATGGTGGTAGACTGCTTGAGGAGTGATGTTTAGTTCCGCAGCTATCTGACTGACTGTCATCTCCTTGACTCGAAGTAAAAATACTATCTTTCTTCTGGTTTCGTCCCCCAACAGCTGGAATGCTTCAGGGTCCTTTATTGTTTTCATAGGTTTCATGATAACTTCACTAATAAACAAAAAGTTTAACTTAGTATAAAAAAGTTTCCCTATTAGATAATTCGCTTTGATACTTAAACGAAAACTTTATAAACTATTATGCCTCTATGGTTAAAACGATTATTTGATTGTTAAAACGGTGGTTAGTATGTGGAAACAAAAAGAGAAAGTTCAACCCTGCACCCAAGAACAAGTGAAGCCTAACGCTATCAGGAGAGCCCTAGGCATATTTAGACCAAGCTATGCAAACATAACAATCAGCACTCCTGCCTCGCCGATCAACGAAGAGTTAAGGAAACATCAGATAAAGACTGAACAGAGAAGATCGATAGCAATTGAGTATGCGCGTCACAACACGCTTCGTTGACTCGATTTCCCCCATGCCTGCTTTTCCACTTTCAACTTTCGTCCGCAAAAATGGTGCTCCGGCCGGGATTTGAACCCGGGTCGGCGGCTTTCTCCATTCTTTTTTGAAAGGATCGAGAGGCCGTCATACTTAACCGGACTATACTACCGGAGCCTGAACTAGTCTACTCATTTCCTTTTCCGGTATATAGCCACTTCGTCTTTGTCGCTGTACCTGACATACTCAAAGCCGGCCTCCAGTAGTTTGCTTTCTTCTTCAAGACTCTTCGCTGTTGAGACATGCCAGTCGTCATTTTCAAAGCTGATGAGATGAGTGTAAATTTCCGTGTTCTCCAGTTTCTTATGCCCCAACATTCTTTTGACATGTAAGATATCCTTTGTTTTATGATATTCCATTGTTGCTTTCCAATGTCTGAAAGTATGAAAGGAGATTTGTTTCAGCCGTGGATTCTGGAGAGTTCGTGCGATTCTCTTCCGCTGTTTAATGAAGCATTTTCTCAGAGTGCTGACATTT
>CAYFWY010000156.1:0-3970 GCA_964346895.1 uncultured Candidatus Bathyarchaeia archaeon
AAACCGTGACAAGACAAGCTTTAGGTGAAAGAGTTAGACCCGTTCTCTTCATCAACAAGGTCGACCGTCTAATCAGAGAACTAAAACTCAGCTCAGACCAAGTGCAGAGCAAGCTTGCCCGAATAATCCGGGACTTCAACAACCTCATCGACCTGTATGGAGAACAGGAACATAAAGAAAAATGGAGAGTTGATCCCGCCAAGGGAACAGTTGCCTTTGGCTCCGCTCTTCATAGATGGGGTTTCACTGTTGACCTCGCACAGCAGAAAGGAATGAAATTCAGCGATGTTGTAGAAGCGTATCGAAAAGAACGTTGGCAAGAACTTCAAAAGACTATTCCACTCCACGACGCTATATTGAGCATGGTCGTCAAAAACCTCCCAAACCCCGTAGAAGCCCAAAAATACAGAGTTCCCAAAATCTGGAAAGGTGAACTAGAATCTGAAATAGGACAAGCTATGCTTAACTGCGATGAGAACGGCCCCACCGTGATATGTTTAACATCCGCCCAGATGGACCCCCACGCAGGCCTTGTTGCCACGGGACGCACGTTTTCAGGATCCATCCAAGAAGGGGATCGGATTTACTTGGTGGGAGCCAAGAAGGATTATCGGGTTCAACAGGTCTCTATGTATATGGGTGCCTTTAGAGAGGTTGTGGATCGCATAGTCGCCGGAAACATATCGGCGCTTCTAGGTTTAGATCTTGCCAGAGCCGGCGAAACCCTTGTCGATGTCGCGCACAAAGACTCAATGATCCCTTTTGAACGTATAAAATACGTCTCTGAACCAGTTATCACCATCGCCATAGAACCTAAACACCCAAGGGATCTACCGCGTCTTGTAGACTTCATGCAACGCTTAGCAATCGATGATCCCAACCTAGTAACAACCATAAACAAGGAAACTGGTGAATATCTCCTTAGTGGAATGGGTGAGCTTCACCTTGAAATCGCTGTTAAATTTCTCAAAGAATACGGAGGAGGATTAGAAATCACCACTTCTCGTCCCATCGTCGTTTACAGGGAAGGCATTGCTGGGCAAGGCGTGGTGGCAATGGCAAAGAGCCCCAACAAACACAACAAATTCTGGATACAGGTAGAACCCCTAGAAGAGAAAGTTATTGAAATGATTGAAAAAGGAGATATCATGGAAGTAATGGGACGAAAACGAATAGGCACCGTGTTACATAAAGAAGCTGGCTGGCCAACCAAAGAAGCAAGAAACGTTTGGACGCTTGAAGAACATAAAAACATTCTAGTTGACATGACAAAGGGCATTCAATTTCTTCGAGAAGCGAGAGAGATGGTCATCGCAGGTTTCAGGTGGGCTGCTCAAAACGGTCCACTCTGCGAAGAACCGATGCGAGGAGTAAAAGTAAAGCTTATGGATGTCAAGTTGCATGAAGACCCTGTGCACCGTGGGCCAGCGCAGGTCATGCCTGCAACGAGAAGAGGTTTTCTCGGCTCGTTCCTAACAGCCGAACCCATTCTTCTTGAACCTGTATATAAAATCGGTGTTTCAGTTCCTCACCAATGGGTTGGAGAGGTAACAGGCCTCATAACTCGCAAAAGAGGCAGAATAGTGGCTTCAGAACAGAAGGGACCAGTGACAATGATTAAGGGCTTCATTCCAGTTGCTGAAACCTTTGGTCTATCCGCCGAAATGAGGTCCACAACCTCAGGGCACGCCTTTTGGCAAACCCAGTTTGACCATTGGGAAAAAGTTCCTGAAAACATTGCATCGACAGTTATAGATGAAATACGCAAGAGACGAGGATTGTCTCCGGAAATACCTAAACCCAGCAAATTCATCGACGAAGCTTAGCAGCTTGCGACAGCTATGCATACATCTCGAAGAGTGAGGTTGCCTTGGTTCTCGCAGCCTCTCCTCTCTATTCGATTTCTTTCTGTAAATACGCTATGAACAGAAGATTTATAGGAACCTTTGTTGTCATTGGGTTTTTTGAAGTGTTAGACAACGAGAATCCATGCTAAATTTTCAGCTGCAACGAGTTTTCTATCCATTGTAGGTGGAATGGATGCAGAATGATATGGACATATATGCTTACAAAGACTAATGAGTTGCGGGCAAGAGACGCTGGTTCCGTAAACGAATTGCAAAAACTCGGTGAAGAGGCTAACTGGCTTTGGATAGACTGCATGAATCCCGACGATCAAGAACTGAAGGTAATCTCCGAGTTGCTAAACGAGGCTGAAATTCTGGATGCAATTAGGACGCGCCAAATTTTCTCGCATTACAAAAAAGTCAATGGGCATGTTCTGCTTTCCATTCCGTTGATTGTGCTTGAGGATACGCTGGAAACATACCCTCTTTACGTTTTTGCAAAAGAGAACTTTCTTATAACCGTAAGAAGTGAACATTCGTTTGAACCCATTGATAATACCCTGGGCACTTTTCGGGATTGCCTTTCCAAAGTTTGCCGGTATGGTAATGCGTCGTCTTTCGTTGTCAGTAGATTGTTCCATGAGATGACAACTCAAAATTCAAAGTCTATGGTGGCTTTTCGAGAACTGATCGACAGAATGGAAGAGGAAGCTCTGGAAAAACCAGGGAGTAAGGCTATTACACACTCCGTTTTCAAGTTAAAAAAGGTGGTCTCTAATCTTCACCGACTTCTATGGGGTGAAAAGGAGTTAATGTCAGACATGAAGGAAGGCATAATCCCACAGGTCGAACTTACTGAAGAAGCAAAGATAATTGTTGACGATGCGGTAGACGATATTAATCGAGAGCTTGAATTCATGGATTCTTATTATACAAGTCTAGATAGCATCCTAACACTGCAAGATTTGAGTCTAATTCATAGAGTTGAGAGGCTTTTATTGATTCTTGCGGTAATAACCCTTCTAATGGATTCTTTAGCCATAATCTTGTTGGAAATTGTGTTCAAATAATCTTATTAATGGATTCTTTAGCTATAATCTTGAGTCACTAGGTCTCTCTCCATCTTCGGAGAGGTGCTGGTTTATGACTAGAATTGCCCTGATAGCGGACAAAAACACTGTGACATGCTTCAAACTAGCTGGATTGAGGGATGTCTATTCTGTGGAGAGTGCTGAAGAGGCTGAAAGACGCATTCGCGAACTTTCGGAGCAAACTGATTTCGTGATCATTCTTGTAACGGAGCGTATAGTTGATCAAATTCACGCTGCAATAGAGAAAATCACGGAGCATAAGTACCCATTAATTATTCCGATTCGTGATGCGAGAGGCCCAATAACGATGAAAACTGATCTCATAGTTGAGCTCATCAAACGCAAAGCAGGGATCGAGGTTAAGTTGCGATAAGCTTTTGAGTAAATCGATCCTAGGCTCTAGTGGCGATTTGCCTTGTCAAGAGGCGGCACAATCTTTCGCGTTGCAGGTCCATTCCTTCTTGCTAAGGGAATGGCTGGTTCGCGGATGTACGAACTCGTGAGAGTTGGAGAAGCCGGAGTGATCGGAGAAATCATCCGCCTTGAAGGCGAAATGGCAGCGATACAGGCCTACGAGGAGACCGCAGGGATGAAACCCGGAGAAAAGGTTGTAGGAACTGGTAAACCCCTATCTGTAAATCTTGGCCCAGGCTTGATTGGACAAATATATGATGGAATTCAGCGCCCTCTCCCTGTTATTGAAGAATTAATCGGACCGCGCATTCGCAGGGGGGTGATTCCTCCGGCACTAGACCAAAAGAAAAAATGGTATTTTCGACCTAAAGTAAAGAAGGGAGCGCGGATCGTTGGCGGAGATTCCATCGGAATAGTAGAGGAAACTTCGCTAGTTAAACACAGAATTCTCGTTCCGCCTTGGGTCAGCGGGATCGTAGAGAGAATAGTTTCTGAAGGCGAATACACGGTAGCAGATCCGATAGCCGAGGTTCAAACAGAGGGAGGCTCAGAGAAGCTGCATCTAATGCATACTTGGCCTGTGCGGCGCCCCCGCCCCTACAAGATGGTTTTACCCTC
>CAYFWY010000157.1:0-3964 GCA_964346895.1 uncultured Candidatus Bathyarchaeia archaeon
ATAGGCGCGTTCCTGGGACGACTTGATAGGTATCCGAAATTGTGAGGGCACCCTGGAGGACCTTTTTCTTCTGGCTTAGTTTGAGGTTCCTCTTGTTTCTTTTGAGATTCAGCAGAAATCACATCTAGAATCTTCTCTAAGGATGGACGCGTGGGTGGAGTGGGTTCAGATTCTCCTGTGGCCTCTTCTTCCTTTTCAGCCTTCACATCCAATTTAATTTTTCTTCCGTCCTTCTCTCCTTTTCGCATTTCTTCTTCCGTATGTACGCGCATCTTTTCTTTCCTTAGATAATGGGCAGAAAGCACATCTACCTCGAAAAAACAGTGGGGACAACCGTAGTACCGTTTAATGGGTCTTGTTGACATATCATTAATAACAATAAGCTCTTCAATCTCGCGTCCGCATTCCGGGTTTGGACATTTAATTAGTTCGGGTTCTTTCAGCAATTTTGACCCTATCCAATACACAGAATATTCTATATTAATATTTAAGATATCGCCATGTCAGATAAGCTTTTCGTATTCACACTAAACATTAACACATTTTTTTGTTGAGAGAGAGAAATCACAGTTTTGCAGGACCTCTTCTCTTTGTTCCAACTATTTTTTCATGAATTGTTTTACCTGTTCTATTTAGAAACTTCCGTCCGCGCACTAGTCTTGGATTTGCCGTAAAAGCAGCGGCGTGCTTATGTCTATTTTGTGTCTTTTGCAAGTTTCAAAGACTGTTCTATTCAACTCTGCCTCTATCTCCGGTAGTGCCTTTATGTCGCTTATGAAGACATAGAGGGTGTACTCAACGGCGTAGTTCTGAAAATTTGTTATCCAAACATATGGTTTAGGTTCTTTTAAGACTCTAGGAACCTTTCCAGCAGCCTCCAGCAAGGCTTTCTCCACTTTTTGGCTGCCGTACTCAAATCCAGGCGTAACAGTCACACGTCTTCTGATTGTTCTCTTTTTTCCGAAATTGTCAATCTCAGCCTTTAGCAACTCTTGGTTTGGAACAGAAACCAAAACATTGTCAAGAGTTATCATCTTGGTATAGATTAATTCGATGGCGACGACATCCGCGAATTGACCGTTAAAGAAGATTCTGTCACCAACCCTGAAGGGTCTGCTGGTCATCACTATCAAGCCTGAGATGGCGTTTCCAATAGTGTTTATAGCCGCAAAACCTATTATGGTGCCACCGAGGATAGTTAAAAGCCCAGAAAAGACACCCAAAGTCACGCCAAACACCGCCAAAACTGCTGACAGAACTACAAAGACGACGACCCATTTCGCAACCCTAGCCAAAGTGAAGGCAAGGTGTTCTTCGAGCCTCTTCTGATCCTTCAGCACTCTGATCTCTCTGGCCACAATCCTGTAGATAACATACCCGACAAATATGGAAATAACTGAAAACAAGACTTTATCAAAGTTGGATAAGACCCATTCGCCTATAGCGTTGATAAAATCTAGTACGCTCATAAAGACAAACCCCTCTGATTCTATGCATTTACTTTCTTTTAAAATAAATATGTTGCAATCTACGCTCAGATGCATGTAAAACTACGAAGCATAGACTGCCCCGCGCGCGTTTTGATGGCGTTCTCCGTATAGGCGTCTTTCTTCATTTCCCACAACATGGCAAAAAACTTTCAGATACCCCTCGGGTTTATCGTGTAGTGCGGGGGGCGGGATTTGAACCCGCGGAGGCCTACGCCAGAGGATTTCTCGGAAACATCATAGTTCACTTAAGTCCTCCCCCTTTTCCTAGGGGTTTTTTCTGACCCGCTACTTAGACCTGGCTCGGGTACCCCCGCTAATCATACTCAAATTGTATGTTTGACTTAAATGTTACTTGCCTAGAAGGAAAAACAAAATATCACGCAAGTCTTCGCTTTTAACAACAAAATCTGCTCCTTCTTCCACCGCTGAGCTACGGGGATTGAAGGCTATTGAGAGTCCTACTTCTTTGAACAGGGGGATCATAGTTTCGTCGTCACCAACAGCCGCACACTCGGCTACTCCTAAATTGAACTTCTTCAACATGTGAAACAAAACTGTGTCCTTGTTGTCAATCGACACGTTCACCTGGACCTCGCCTGTTAGAAAACCGTTCTCAACCTTCAACTCGTTAGCTAAAGAGCCGTCGACCCCAATCTCTCTTTCGATTCTTTCTGTTACGAAGGTCAAACCACCGCTCAGCAAAAAAACTTTGAACCCTTTCCTTTTCAAGGTGGTTATAACATGTCTTGCCCCATTCATGTAGGGTATGCTGTCAACTATTTTTCTGATCCTCTCAAGTTTTAAGCCTCTCCAGAGAGAGGCGTCCAATCTAGCCCAATCCTCATAGTTAATATTCCCCTGGAAGAATTGGTTTGCATATTTTTTTCCTTTATCCCATGTACCTAGCCTTTCATGGAAAAACTGCCAGCTGCTAACAGCCTTCATCAAAGTTCCATCGACATCAAAGACCATCACCCTCAGCTTCTTCACTTCTGAACCCTCGACTTGCACATCTCATTTCGACGCTAGGGTTATAACATTCAACGTATAAGAAATATGCTGGCGGGAAAGAGCTGGGCGGGTAAAGAAAGTTTATTTGACTTTCTACCGACGCCTAGCCAGGATAGGGCACGAACAGCAGAACATTAGCTGGTGTAAGCCTCCTAAACTGAAGAAGAGAGCTCGGGGTCGCGGGTTCAAATCCCGCCCCGCCCGCATTTTAAAGAACAGTTCAAGCAAGTTTTACGTTTTAGATTTGCTGACAAAAAGCGAAAAATGTGCTTTATCTGAAGAATTTCACCAACCTAGCTGGGAGACCATTTCACTCAGCGGTCACACTGGAAAAGAAGAGCTTTTACGCATGTTTCCCTCGGGATGCGCGGGTTCGCATTAACGAATTTCAAAACTCCAGCTGAGCCTCTCGAATACATTTAGCTTAGATGTGGACAACCGAGATTTAAGCTGGTAAAACTTAAATTTTGATAGTTTATATGGCTAAAGCATAAAAGAAATTTGAGTAGTGAACACGCGATATATAAGTTTATATGGGTGGTTCTGTTTTGAGCCTTGACTTGTGTGTTGGGAGAGAGGGCCTGTGTTGAAAGTAAAAAGTTTTCTTTTATTGTTTCTTGTTATTCTACCAATTTTTGGATGGGCTACGATAAGTACAATTGGTCAAGATGAGCCCGTGCTTTACGTGGATCCTGCCACAGTTACTATTGACCCTGGTGAAACCTTTACTGTACAAGTGAAGGTCACCAACGTCTTAAACCTCTATACTTACCAGTTTAAACTGAGTTGGAACCCAAGCTTCCTAGAAGTGACTAGCGTAACTGAAGAACCTTTCCTTAGTTCAGAAGGATCCTACGTGACATATTTTAGAGATAAAGTATATAATACGCCAGATGCGATGGGCGTTAGTGGCTATTTATATGTAGCAAGTTCACTGCTTGGCGAGCCATCTACAGCCGCAGCGAGTGGAAAAGGAACCTTAGCAACGATTGAGTTTCTCGTCAAGGAGAAAGGAAACAGTGCTCTGCACTTCTATGATACTCAGCTCGTTAGCTCTTTGATGGTTGAGATGGCACATCAGACAAAGGATGGCGCCTTCCTCTCCTTGCCTCCTGCTGAAATCAATGTAGAACCGTCAACTATCGTAGATGCATTCCTGCAGCCTGGCAGTACCTTCAGCGTCAACGTAAGCGTAACCAAAGCTGTAGGAGTCTACTCTTGGAACCTTAATATGAGTTGGGATCCAGCTCTGCTAAACGTTACCAGTATTGAGGAAGGAATTTTTCTCAATCAAAGCCTCTATAACACGACTTTCAATAGCCAAATAAGCCCTGAGGAGGGGCGCTTCTATGTTAACTGTTCTCTATTTGGGGAGCCACCTGAAGTTGCAGCCAGCGGCAATGGGACACTGTTGAACGTTACCTTCCTCGTTAAATCCGTGGGAAGCACTGACTTGAGGCTTC
>CAYFWY010000158.1:0-3934 GCA_964346895.1 uncultured Candidatus Bathyarchaeia archaeon
CTAATATCTTTCGTTGCCGAAGTTTTTTAGGTTACTAGGAGCTGAGGGTTTTGGGCGAACTTGCCTTCGTAGGTTTGGGCTTGTTTGACGAGAAGGATATTTCTTTCCGCGGGATTGAAGTGATAAGAAGGGCAGACACAGTTTTTGCAGAGTTTTACACGAGCATGATGCCGGGATTATCTATTCAAAAACTCGAAGAAATTGCCGGGAAAGAAATCAAGGTTGTTTCGAGACGAACTCTAGAAGAGGAAGAGGGAAAACCGATCTTGCGGGAAGCTCGGAAAGGAAAGGCTGCTTTTCTAGTTCCAGGAGATCCGTTGATTGCAACAACTCATGTGGATTTGCGGATTCGTGCGGAAAAACAGGGTATTAAGACCTGGATTGTTCATGGAGCTTCAATTGTTTCGGCGATTGTTGGGCTTTCAGGCTTGCAAAACTACAAGTATGGAAGAAGCGTAACTATTCCTTTTCCTGAAAGGGACTTTGTCTCCGAAACCCCTTACAAGGTGATTTCGGAAAACCGAGTAATGGGGCTTCACACATTGTGTTACTTGGATATAAAAGCGGAGGAGCAAAAATACATGACCATTAAAGAGGGGCTACAATCACTTTTAGACATGGAAAAACGAAAGAAAGAAAGTGTCATCACTTTAGGCACTCTAGTTTTAGGTGCCGCAAGGGCAGGTTCCAATAATCCTACGGTAAAAGCAGGGTATGTGAGAGATGTAATGAGCCACGACTTTGGCGGTCCCCCGCACATCTTAGTTTTTCCAGCCAAGCTTCATTTCATGGAAGCTGAGGCCCTCATCACATTGGCAGGGGCGCCTGATCAGATAAGGGAGAGGCTTAAATGACCTTGGAACAAATTGTGTCAAAATATATTAGAAACGCCGAAAGAGTTTTCATCGAAGTCAAGTGGGTTTCAAGTTCCGTTAACCTTAACGAAGAGAAGATAGAAGCCGTCTTAGAAACCGCTAAACGTTATTTACAAGACGCTAAATATTATCAAAAGAGAAGCAAACTTGAAACAAGTCTTGCTTCCGTTGCCTATTGTGAGGGATTATTAGATGCCCTAAGACTATTGGGAGCCGTTGAGTTTTCATGGTAGGTAGGAAAAGGAAGAAAAAGGTTGTTTTAGCCTCAGGCACCTTTGATTTGCTTCATTTGGGCCATGTCAAGTATCTTGAAGAAGCTAAGAAAGCCGGAGGGAAAAACGCGGAGTTAATCGTTATCGTAGCCAGAGACAGTACCGTTGAAAAAAGAAAAGGAAAAAAGACTGTAATGCCGGAAGACCAACGAAGATCGCTTGTTGAATCCTTGAAGGTAGTGGATGAGGCGATTTTGGGTTTTGAAAGTTTCAACATAGACAAGGTTGTTGAAAAGATAAACCCTGACATAATAGCCATTGGCCATGACCAAGAAGGCATAGAAAGAGAAGTAAGAAAAGCCATAGCAGAAAAGAAGATCAAAGTTCAGGTTGTGAAAATTGGAAGATTTGGAAAGAAGGAGTTAAACAGTTCCTCAAAGATCATGAGGAAAATCGTAGAGTCATTTAAGAGATGAAGCTTAGACAGATAATCTGAATTAGTCATGGTAGAATAAGAATTTCCACCTTCACTTTGTGTCCATCTTTCAGTTTTAGGCGACCTCGCAGGAATACTGGGGCGATTATTTCCAGTACGGACGTGTTGTAATGGCTTCGCAAGGCATAAACAACCGCACCCTTCACTTTGTTGTTAATTATGGCGGGGTAGCATTTCACGGAGCCAAAGGTTCTGGACTCATTCTTAAACCCATGAATCTCAATGGCTGGATAGGCTTCGAGTTCTGCAAGCGTTTTCAAGTCATATTCGGTTGTTAGCTTAAGATTTAGGGTTCCAGGGTAGGGATCAAAGCCGAGTTTTTCTATGAACTGTTTGCGGTATCCTTCTTTATTCACGTAGTAGGCTCCCTCGCCTAATCCGCCAAACAGAGTTCCCTCCAAAGTAACGGAGGGGGGATACTGCGCTTCGAATATCAGACGCAAACCAGAGTATAGTTTCTTCAATTGAGCCATTCCGGAGTTTGTGATTTTGGTCAAGCAGCCTTCCGGAGTTATTGTTCTTTTGATCCATCCTATCTTCTCTAAATTGATGAGGTGCCTAGAGGCTGTTTGTTGAGATGATCCTATCTTTTCAGCTAGATATTCTGTAGAAACCTTCACGGTTCGACTGCAGGCGCCTAATTCCGCTAGTTTATAGAGAGTGAAGAAGAGTTTCCATGTCCCTAGATCACCTTTCAGGGAGTCCAATTGAATCGCCTATTTGAGGAAAGATAGCTGCCTATTTATAAGTAACTCGAAAAATGTAGACTCACAAAACATTCAATTATGCTTGGGATTTTCGCAGTTTATCTACCTCTTCTACCGCTCTTAAGGCAACCGCAATCATCTTCTCTTCTGGTTCTCTCGTTGTTAAATATTGAAGTCCTAAGCCTGGCGCTGTTAGGACTTTCATAATTCCTGAGTTTCGATATCTATCACTAAGCTTCAAAACCTCATAGGATATTCCAGCAATCACTGGGACGAGAAGAATTCTGTAGGCTAATCTAATGAAGTATCCTAGATTAGGCATAATTGAGAACAGCAGGATACTGATTAGCGTGACGATGAGAAGGAAAGATGTACCACATCTTGGATGCAATCGAGAATAAAGTTTAGCTTCAGCAACGTTCAAGTCAATTCCAGCTTCATACGCGTTTATGGCTGTGTGCTCTGCCCCATGATATTGGAATATCCTTCTGAAATCTCCAACCAAAGATATGGACGCAAGGTACAGTAATAAAATCCCAAGCCGAACAATGCTTTCCACAAAAATAAAAACTACTCCCCCAAGCCCCAAAAGAGTGGTTAAGAAAAAGGGGATTATGCTAAACAAAAATATTGACAATGCCAGAGCTGCAATGACTGCTAACAGAATTTCTTTGGGGTTGAGTTTTTCCTCTTCTTCTAGAAGAGCTGCATTTGCAGAAAAAGAGAGGCCTTTAATTCCTAAATACAAGGTTTCAAATAATGCTACGATGCCTCTCAGTAAAGGAAGCCGCAGAATTCTGTACCTTTCAGAGAGAGATCTTATTTCTTCGATCTTTGTCAATATTTCGCCGTTAGGTTGTCTAACACAGACCACCATATGCTTTTTGGAGCGAATCATCACCCCTTCTATTACCGCTTGTCCACCAAACGCCAGCGACTGTTCTTCCTTCTCTTTGGCAGTCAGATTCATACTCCAAGGAAATTTCACCAGTCTTATATTCTTTTGTGAGGAAGGTCAAGGAGGACAAGAAGGCTTTTATATAGAATATTCCATGCGTCATACTAAAGTGATTGCAATGACGGGAAAATGGGCTCAAGACTGCGACAGAATATTAAAAGAAATAAAGAAGTCAACTGAAATCGAAGGACAAGATCGCCTAGACATGGTACGAATGATCAGGTTTACTTTGTTTGCGCTTCAACGGAGCGTGACAGGTTGGATGGAATGGGCTAACAACCCAGATATTATGGCCAAATTCTCACTTGAAGAGTTAATGAATATAAACAAAACCCTTGCTGAACTCGTATGCGCATTCGTAGAATACGACGCAAAAATAACTGGACATACAGAAATGGAGTTAAGAAAAAGAGAGGATAAGATAGCAAAGAAAACATCAACAAAGAAGCGCCAAGCAAAAGAGGACATATTTTACGTCAAATAAACCACTGTTACCATTAACATGCGACTAACGGAGTCTGAGCTCGCGTTTTTGTTGGATTTCAGTATCCTTTGTTCCTAAATTATGTATACGCCAATCTACAATTATGCGCATACGCTTCAAAGATTCGAAGTGCGTAGGGTTCGTCGTTAGTGCGGGGGAATAGGTTCAAACCTCGGTTTAAATCCTTGTTTTTTGCACAAAC
>CAYFWY010000159.1:0-3894 GCA_964346895.1 uncultured Candidatus Bathyarchaeia archaeon
GGCTAGGAGAACCACACATAGAAACCAGCAAGATCGGTATAACAGTAAAGGGAACCGGCGGCATAGAGGGTACTGTAACCGATTCTGACGGTAACCCTCTTGTTGGAATGAGGGTAGGTATAGTCAGCGGAACAACTTTCTTCCCAGAGATAGCTGTGGAAACCAATGAAGAAGGTTACTATCAGATTGGAAGTGTCCCCCCAGGTACTTTCGAGGTAGCTGTCCACGACAAACAGGGAAACAGAATTGGTCTAGGAAATGTCACTGTCAAAAGTGGAGAAACCTCCACGCTGAACTTCGTTGTTGAACCGGTACCTTCAGATGTAACTAAATTCAAGGTTGTTGTCAACGAGATGTGGAGTGTGGATGTCTTTGTTTGCGTCAACATAAGCGACGGCTTGACTGAAAAAGAGGCTGAGCTAATAGTGGGAACAACTTTCATTCATGTTAAGGGAGAATATGTTACGCATCGATTGGATAACCTAACCTTTGATAGTACAGAAATAGAGGCACATTATACTTGGGGCATCAACGAAGACGACATGGGACACGTATTCGATGTGATCGCCGATCTCACAACGCTTCAGATAACGGTTACGCACTGCCGCTGATAACGATTATGCGCAATGCAATGGTGGGCTGGGAGAGATTTGAACCCCATCCACAGTGGAGATATCCCCCGCAAACTCCCCCTTTTTTGTTTCTGAAGGGTCTCCGAATAGGTTTGCGGAACATGCATGGCGTTTATGCGCACAGCCAAGAAACTTGACAATCCAAGGCTCCTCAAAATAACATTCAAAACGCTTCGCCACTGGAAAGCTACAAGCTACTATCACAAAGTCCGCGACATCCTGAAGGTTAAACAATTGTTGGACCACAAAACTTTGAGTAGCACAATGGTTTACATAGACATCGAGAAGGCCATCTGCGAAGAGCTCAGCCAAGAATTCAAAATCAAGGTGGCTGAAGACCAACAGGAAATAGAGAAGCTGCTTGAAGTAGGCTTTGAATACGTCTGCGAAAAAGATGGCAAACTGTTCTTCCGAAAGCGGAAATCACGGTGGCCATCATTCCTGTACTAGACGGCGAATAGTGGCGTTCATTACGGAACTAGGGGCGTCTGTACGAATGCCTCTACTGCTAAAATGGGTTAAAATAGCTTGAAACCCCATTTTTCGCACTTCTTTAACGACTTTCATTAAAGGCGGAACGGGCAGATTTAGTTTGTCACAGATTTTGTCGACCACGTAATATGTAGCAGGAGCTTTTATCTCACCTTGAATTAGAGATATCATCTTCTGAACTTTTTCTTCTTGTTTTATTCCTCGGCCAATCATCTCTCCCTTCATCAGGGAGCAAAAATCTTCGTCCCCTATTCTGCCAAGCCACAAGGGACCCGCGACATTCAACTTGGTTCCACACTCAGCGCACTCTCGCTTTAGAGGAGAAAATATCCCCCTAGATGTTTCCCTGTGAAAACATGAAAAACAATGAAGAACATACCCCATCGTCCGAACACTCTTGTCAGCTAGCCTCGCACCATAACTGATAACAGCATAAACCCGAATATAATGAGCCGTGCTGTGGCTGAACAAGACCTCGACGCCCATATCGTGTTTTGCAGCCATCATTGTTAAGCATCCAACCAAGAGGCGAACAGCAAGTTCGTGGCAATACTCAGTTCGCAAGGGTTTTCCGCCATACTTTCGAATGCAGGCGTTAGGGTGAACTCCGCACAAAGGAGCCATATCTGTGGCTGTTAGAGCAAGCAATCCACGGTTACGAAGAGCTCTAAGGGCGGCATCAAGATAGGGCACGGGGGACCCGAAAGGGTCAATGTCAATGTAGTCAATTCTCTTTCGCGGCGCCGCATATCGACTCAAGAAAAAGTTCGCTTCTTCATTAGTAACTGAAACACTACACGCCAGCTCATTGCGCTCAACATTAAATAGAGCAAGTTTAGCTGCCTCCGGGTTGATATCGTTCATAAAAACCTTTTTAGTACCTTCAACTTCGACCGCGAACCTTATGCCTCGAATTCCGCAGCCAGTCAAGGGTTCGCAAATAGAAATCTCTCTTCCTAGGATTCTTTGATAGGTCTGAATCGCCAAAACAGCTAGATCCCTATTCAATTCCATAACAGGATTGTAGAATACCGGTGCTTTGGACGGAGCATACTCCCAAACTTCCTTCACGTAAGCAGCAAGCCTAGGCACAACTACACGAACCTGCCCTTCCTTCACAATCTCTGAAGGAAAACTAAAGTTCAAACTTGACCTCCCCTTTTCACTTAGATATAATTGAAGCCTTTATAATGAGATTTGGATTATTAGAATTCATCTGAAAGCAAGTGAATGGAGAATCGCTATAAGATAAAACAACATTGAAACCCGTAAAGAACAAGGTGTTCCAATTGAAGCGTCTCTTGTTGGTAACTGGTCCGTCCGGTATTGGTAAAACAAGCGTTATTCTTCGGTCAGTGAAAGGATTAAAAAATATGGGGCACGAAATTGGCGGCATGATTAGCCGTGATGTTCGTGAAGGAGGAGTTCGCGTAGGCTTTGAAATTATGGATTTCTCCACCGGACAGAGAGGATGGTTGGCTCACGTAAACCAGCCAACGGGTCCCAAAATCAGTAAGTATCGAGTTAATTTAACCGATCTTGAAGCCATAGGCGTGAGTTCAATTCTCGACGCTGTTAGAAACGCGGACATTATAATCGTAGATGAAATAGGTCCAATGGAACTCTTTTCGTCATCATTCAGAGACGCAGTTCTCCACGCTATAGAAAGCGATAAGCCCGTGCTGGGAACAATCCATTTTGGACTGAGAGATTCCCTCGTTAAGAACATCAAAAACAGAGAAGACGCAGAAGTTCTTAAAGTGACCTACGAAAACAGAGAGTTTCTTCATAATCTTATCATTGAAAAAGTTGTCTCGTTCCTCCAAAAGTTACCTTAATATGTTTTGTAGTGATTAACGAAGGTCTTTATCATGAAGATAGCTGGAGTTGATGAAGCTGGTCGCGGACCGATTATTGGTCCACTCGTCATCGCGGGCGTCTTGCTGAATGAGGAAGATTTATCCCAACTCATAAGTTTAGGGGTGAAAGATTCTAAGCGCCTTTCACCTCGTAGGCGAGAAGAACTCGCTGCAGAAATAAAGGAGTTGGCTATAAAGTATCATGTAGCCACGTTGTCCCCCGCTGAAATTGATAGGGTCGTTGAAACCGGGAAAAAGCTTCACAGGCTGAATCGTCTGGAGGCTCAGACCATGGCTGAGATTATAAAAATTCTTAGGCCCGAAGTGGCCTATGTTGACGCCTCAGATGTGTTAGCTGACCGATTTAGACAGCACATTGCAGAAAACCTCACCTTCAATGTTAAAATAATATCAGAACACAAAGCAGATGTGAAGTTTCCTGTAGTTTCCGCAGCTTCTATAATAGCCAAGGTAGAACGTGATAGAGCACTTTTTGTGTTACAAGAGAAATTTGGAAACATGGGCTGCGGCTACGCAACCGACTCAAAAACCATCAAATTCTTGGAAAATTGGATCAGAAAATTTGGATCTTACCCGGATTTCGTGCGGAAATCATGGAAACCAGCGAAAAGACTCAAGATGGAGGCAGAAGCGAAACAGGTCAAGCTGATTTGAAAAGTTGTATTCTCCATTTTTTGTTATTTGTTTCGCGTAGATCTGCAAAGCGCAAATGTGCGGTAAAAGACTGAGAGGGTTATCAGAGAGCTAACAGTCCTATGTAAGCCGTATTCTTTCTTCATTGAAATTTCAGAAGAGAAAATCGAAAAAGTATGCTCGTATGAAAAGAAGAGGTTATTTTAGAGTTGTGCAATAAACTCTTCTAGACACCGCATCTTTGCTAAATCCTCACG
>CAYFWY010000160.1:0-3841 GCA_964346895.1 uncultured Candidatus Bathyarchaeia archaeon
TTCCAGTAGTTGGGGTTCGCTTCCAGTCTCATTTCGTGATCCTTTCCGGCTACTCTTTCCCATTCCGTTAACCTGTAGGGGCCGAGATCCATTGTTGTGCTTGCGCGCACGTCTCCCTCCGTGTAGTAGACTACGTCGTCCTCGCTCCACTCTGTCTTCCAGCCTCCAGCGTAATCAGGATTAACTATTGAACATGCTTGGCATGCCAATAATGGTAGGAATGCACCGAAGGGTTGCACCAGATTAAACCTAACCTCATATTTGCTAACGACTTCCACGCTCTCTATTATAGTGTCGAACTCCGCGCCAAGTGGCATGCCTTCGGGATGGTTAATTCCCATCGCCCTATCGAAACTGTATTTCACATGTTTTGCTTCAAACTCTGTTCCATCCTCAAACAAGACACCTTCTCTCAGGGTGAAGGTCCAAGTTTTCCCATCAGCACTTAAATCCCAATCGGTCGCCAACGCTGGCATAAAGTCTTCCTCTTTAGCCTCTGAGCCAGGTTCGATCTCCACCAAGGTGGAACCTGTGTTTTGGAGTATCTCCCACCCGAAGAAGTCCCAAGCTCGAGCCGGATCAATGGCCGATTCCACAGAATCTGTCGTGCCCATGATCAATATTTTCTCCTCCTCCGGTGCAAAGGGGGGCAATTGTAGAGCGTACAAAGCTGCAACAACCACTATGACTATCAGAATTATCGCTGCGACAACAACCGTCCACGAAACTCCTTTTCTAGAATTCTTAGACTTCATTTTCTCACCTTTAAAATCTTAGTTCCCAATGCAAATCAGTGAGGTTACAATTTAAGTTTTGTGTCAAGTTCACGTATTCAATCTACCCTCATTCGTAAAGTTACATTCAACTCAAAACACTGCTTCTTTTATTTTTTCCCTTCATCCATCATTTTTGTCGCACGTGTAATAACTTATTAATATTCGACACAACCGTAGGAACTAATGGTTAGTTGGCGAGTATATTTGATTAACTAGGAAGAAAGGTGTGGTTTGGCGTGAAGCGTTTCGTGGAGGAGTTGCTTCTCAACTTGACAGAACACGGCTATCGAGGATCAATCGTATCTATCCAACGTCTCCGTGACCTGCAAGAGGAGATTGAAGGACGCCATAGGCAGGGCTCATTTGCCGAAGAGTTTTATCAGGAACGTCTTTCCTGGTTTGATTTCGGAATCCCTGAAAGCTTGCCAAAAGTCACATCTCTAATAGTTGTCGCTGTCCCTCGCCCCCAGAGTCAGGCTGCTTTCACATGGAATGGAAGATTGCGGGCACTAATCCTTCCCCCCACTTACGTAGCTTATGATTCGACGAGGAAAAGGGTAGAAGATTTTCTAGAAGGAATTCTGGAAAAAAAAGGATACAGTATAGCAAGCACAAAATTGCCTTTGAAACTATTGGCTATGCGGAGCGGGTTAGGCTTATACGGAAGAAACAACATCTGTTATGTTTCTGGCTTCGGAAGTTTCCTGCAGCTTGTAGCCGTATACTCTGACCTGCCTTGCGAGAATGATGGGTGGCGAGAAGTGAAGATGCTGGAGAGGTGCCAGAACTGCAATGCCTGCCGCCTGAATTGTCCTACTGGGGCTATTCCTTCCGATCGTTTTCTTCTTCGCGCCGAGCGGTGTATCGTCTTTCACAATGAGAGGAAGAGCAGTATCCCGTTTCCAGCCTGGATGGACTCTTCCTGGCACAACTGCCTAGTTGGGTGTCTTCACTGCCAAAGGGTCTGTCCAGAGAATAGAGATTTCTTACAGTGGATCGAGGGGAGGGAAGAGTTCTCTGAGGAAGAAACATCCCTTCTGTTGCAGGGAGCCACTCTCGATCAGTTGCCCACTGAAACTGTAGGAAAACTGGAAAAGCTTGATCTGACAGAATATTTGGATACTCTTCCACGCAACTTGGGCGTCTTCTTCAGAAAGTAGGTCCTTAATGCACCGGAGTAAAGCAAGTATTAGCACCTGCGCTTTGGAACTTTGAAGATAAAGTAAATGATCCTTTTTTACACTAGAGTAGCGTCGGTCACCGTCTTTTGATCGGTGAAGCAGTCCGACGATACTTGATAATATTCTCTAAAAATGAAAAGATTGGATGGAGGAAGAGTTGTCTGTGAAGTTTGATTGTCACTAGTTCAGCGTTATAATGGTATCAGAAGAGTTGGAGAGGGTTTTTTGGTTTGTTGAGCAGGTGTAATGTTGTGGTTGTGTTTTGTGGTTTCAGGTTTTTGTGAGGATTGCTTTCAAATCTGTAAGGATGGAGAGAGTGAAGAGAGTCATGTAGGCGAGGTGGGGGATGATTAGTTCTGTGGAGACGTATGTGGGGAAGCTTAGGAGGGTGGGTAGGAGAACTGTTAGGACTGGTATGGTTAGGATCATGTTTGATGGGTGTTGCTGGAAAAGTGCCATTGCGTCCTTTGTTTTGAAGAGTATGGTCGTGGAGGTGAGGAAGAGGGTCCATTCCATGAAGATGTTAGTTATGCTTGTTATGTCTATGCCTAGGCCGTACCAGTTGGTGGTTATGGGCCATAGTATTTGTGTCGGGCCTGTTAGGATGTCTCCGATGAGGATGTGTTGGATCAGCGCCATAAAGTAGGGTATGGCTCTTTTTCTGACGAGTATGAAGGCTGGGAGAAAGAGGAAAGAGAAGAGTATTAGGGAGTGCATTGGTCCTCGATGCTGCAGTCCGAGTATTACTATGTCGATATCTGGAAGGACAGAGGCGAGGAAGAGTAACGGGATGTTTGTGGGTACGTTTAGGGTTTTGGATGTTGCTTTTCCGGATAGGTATCCTAGAGCTAGATGTCCAACAGCGTACATTATTTCTTCACATTTCTGACTTTGCTTTTTTGTTGAAGATTTGAATATTAGCCGTGTTATTTAATGCTTCGTAGTTTTGCTATTTATTTGGGATTCATCAAGTCTATATTTGCGTAACAAATTGAATGTACTTAGGAGAATCGATGTTATCCTTTGAGCTGACTGTTATCGATCTTATTCTGGCCATAGCGGTTATAGTCTTGTTGGTACTCTACTTGACAAAATCGCCGGCGAATCATCCTGTCAGAGAAAAAGTTGTGGTTAGGGAGGAGAATGTTTCAGAGGAGCCTGTCATAGAAGTTGCACCACAAGAAGAGGAAGAAGAGAGGTCGTGGCCAACTCAACCTCAAATTGGTTCTAGAGGGTGTCCTTATGGTTTTGGCTATCTGAGGAAGCTGGATAAGGATGCTTCTATTCCTGACGGGTGCTTAGGTTGCTCTAGGTTGATGGAGTGTTATAGTGCGGGCGAGTAGTATCTTTTTTTTGTTTTTTGTGGTGTGTATTTTTGTTGTGCGTGTAGATAACAATATTTATTAAGTCTTAATACATACTACAGATATGTGAGCGACTTATGCCAAGGAAGGAGGCTTTAGTTGCAGGCGCTGCCCTCACCCTCGTCACTTACGTACTAGCTCTCTCTCTAACAACTCATGTGTTCTCTGCAGGTCAGACGAGCAGAACAGTTTCTAACGCTGGGTCTGTTACGACTATTGGAGTTGGTGTCTATTGGGATAGCGGTTGCATCGACCGGGTTTCTTCTATTGATTGGGGCACCCTTGAGCCTGGGTCAACCAAAAATGTTGCTTGTTATATCAGGAATGAGGGGAATTCGGTTTCAACTTTGTCTATGGCTACGTCGAATTGGAGTCCTTCAAATGCTTCGAGTTATATGGGGCTCACTTGGGATTATGGTGGAGAAGCCCTTAATGTAGATGAGGTGATCCAAGTTACCTTCACTTTGTCTGTGGATGCAGGCATTGAGGGAATAACAGATTTCAGTTTTGACATCACGAT
>CAYFWY010000161.1:0-3811 GCA_964346895.1 uncultured Candidatus Bathyarchaeia archaeon
AAGACCTCGATGAAAATGTCAATGGATGTTCGTGGGTAGTATTCGACGAAGATGGCTGGCTCCAGGGCTTCTCTGATAACCTTAGAGAGTTCTATATCCCTTCTTGATGGGGCTGGTGACTTTCGTTCATCTACCGAAAATGGTGCCATATGGTAGCGGCAACGAAGCACAGCGCGATCTGGTAAGGCTAAATGCCTCGGATGAACATCCTTAGGTCCGTAGACTCCAGCGAGAATCTTGTTTTTTCCCTGTTCGATGTAAGCGGAACCATCGGCGTTTCTGAGAATGCCTACTTCTATTTTTATAGGCCGTAACTCGTTCAGTCCTCTTCCATCTATTCTAAGGTCATTTTCGTCTAATAGTTTTTCAGGCTTTTTTTGAGACGTGTTCAATTTCTTTTCAGTTTTTCTTTTAGGTATTTCTTGCACCTTCCTTTTTCTTTCTGAGCATTTCAGTTACACGATCTGTCAATCCAGTAGTATGGGATTCTTCTTCAATTTTGCGAAGTGCTATAATCGCAAGTTGTTCATCTTCAGGAGTCTTGCCGCTGACAAGAATCAATCCATTTTGGCCAATGGTTATTTGGCATCCTGTTTCCCTTTTTATCATACTTACCATCGAACCTTTTCTTCCAATAACTCGTGGAATCTTTGTAGTTGTGATTTTAACGAGTTGCCCCCGCATAATCTTTCCAAGACCGGGTTCACGGATAGTCAACAGTGGATCACGGCTTCTATCGTAAGCAGCTACCTGTGCAATAATCAGATCGCCTATGTCGAAGATGGATGGTAAATCGCTTGTTTGGGGTTTAAATGGGCGATCCATGACATCGGAGGCACGAAGCATCGCAAAATATGGGGCATTGATGTCCAGAAGCCAGCCGCCTGTGGTCACTTCGACGACTTTTCCAATAACAGTATCTCCAACGTAAGGAATATAAAATGCTCTTAGGGCAACGACGTGAACCTTTCGAGCTTCGTAGTCTACAAGTCCAATTCGGCTAGCATAGATTTTATCATCATCTTTGTAAGTGTTATCACCGGCTATATAACCGTCTTCAGCAAGAAGATCTCCTGGAGTTACAAGTTGTCGCTTCTCATAGAATATGGGCATTATTAATCACCTTAAACATGAAAGATGTGTTTAAACCTTTTTTGCTTCAAGGTTACCGCGCGTTACTCTTCCCAATTTTTCTAAAAAGGGTCCGTAAAGACCAGCTGGCATTTCTACGGTTGCAAACCATGACCCGTCAGCTTGCCACTGCTCACGTTTTATCACACCGAAGCTTTTAACGGTTCCATAGGCTTTACTTGCATGCTCGGGTGGTATACGTACAGCTACGCTGACCTGTTCCATTTTGAGGGGTAGAATTGGACGCAAAAGTTTTATGATCTCTCTTGCTTGGTCTTCAACATCTCTAAAAGGATCTATTGAGAAGTGAATTTGCTTCATAGCCTGTTCTATGCGCATGGGTGGATGCGGAAGACTCGTTTTCGGATCAACGCATTGACGGGACACAAAGGAAACGATTTGCCTTCGTTTATCTTCAACTAACTGTTTCCGCTGTTCCGTGGTTAACTGCAGCGTTCCCTTCTTGAGGATAATACTTGCTATTTTGTTGGAATCCGTGGTTCCGAAGACTTCCTGCAGTCTATCCTCTGACACCCTCAACCCTTTTCCAGCATCACTAAAAATTGTGTCAGTGACCAAAAGCTCGGAGACGGATGTGGTCTTTCCGAGCCTATAAGAAAAGGCTAGATGAGGCTTAACTAAGATCTCGAAGTGTTCTCCATCATGGGTCATGCGCGCAACGGTGTAGCGTTCGCTCATGAAGTTCCACTGCCCTCAAACCCTCTCTGGTATTTCTCAATTTCCTTTTCGGCGAGCGTTCTGAGCGTTTTTGTCGCAGACGGAATCACGCTTATTTTGATTCTCTTAGGCTCTCCCCTCGCTTCAAGAGCCTTGGTAAGGCATTTAACGGCAAGTTTGACTGATTCATCGAGGCTCATGTCCTCACGATATTCCTCCTTCAAAACGCCTTCAACCGTCTCGCGGCCTATGCCCACAGCTACGGCCTTGTAGCCTCTGTAGGAGCCGCTCGGGTCAGTTGCGAATATTCGGTTTCCAGTTTTGTCGACTCCACCGAAAATAATTGATACTCCGAAGGGTCTTACTCCTGCGTGTTGAGTATATAGTTGTTTTATATCTCCAACGCGTTTTGTAATGATTTCAACGTCAATGGCCTCATCATACATTAGTCGATTGCTTTGAGAGTAGATCCGAGCTTGGTCAATAAGTATGCGAGCGTCAGATCCCAAGCCAACGACCGCTGCTCCAAGATGGTCATCTACCTCATATAACTTCCAAGTAAAATTCGTATCCTGCAGTTTTGTTTCAATTTTTTCCTCTGCCCCCAAAACAACTCCCTCGGAGCAAACTATTCCTAGAATTGTTGCCCCGCGATTGACAGTCTCGAGGGCATATTCAACCTGGAAGAGACGACCATCTGGGGAAAACACGGTAATTGCTCGATCATAAGCTCCAGGTGCCGCAAATACAGACAAACCTATCACCTCACAATATGGAAACCAGTTTTGTTTGTTTTCTTGGGAGACGCAACTAAAAACCTTTTCGTTAAAGTTTCGGATTTTTGTTTGAATTCCTACTTTCGTCTTCTGAAGAATTGGGCACCATCTATCTCGGTGAAGTACTCGAAGCCAGCTTTGGCGAGTTCGCATGCTTCTTTGAGTGTTTTTGCAGTTTTGACGTGATATTCTTCCTCTGCTCCGAATTCGATTAACTACGTGTAGATCAGAGTGTTTCTGATGTTTTTGTGTCCTCTTCTAAACCGTTGTTGCGTGCATGTGTGGGATGCTTTATTTTGCGTAAATCTTACTTGAACAACTCCGTAATCACAGGTCCAAACTTCTTTTTAATACTATCCGCCAACTCATCAGCTTTAACCATGGTGATGCAACAAACTTTCCCTTCCTTCTCACAAGTCATAATTGCCAACTTGTCTCCGCCTTTAAGCTCCATCTTGTCCCTAAGCTCCTTTGGCAAAACCAACTGCCCACGCTCGTCTACACCTACCAAACTAACAAGATTGCAACATCCAGTTTCGTCACAACAAGCTCCACTTTCGTCATATCCCATAACATTTTTCACCTCCACACTCTAATCAGCAATATCTGAATATTTAAACCTTTCTGAAAATTCTGATAAATCAGTAAAAAATATGCACGCAGTTCAAAACATGCATGCGTTTAGTGGTAAAGTTGTCCAATCTGGTTGTCGGGGTTGTCTGCTGGGGCCCCGGAATCATTGCATGCATGTATGCATACAACCCCCGTACCACTGGCCAGACACCGTGGAGATCCCGCAAGCCCTTTCAGCCATTCCAACCTAAACGAGCAATGTCACTCCTTACCTTTCTTCAGCGCATCCGCCCTCTAGGCGAATGATAAAAAAAGAAGGGGAGGTTGAGGTGTTTACTGTCGTTTTCTGAAGAATATGTCGTATACTACGAGGAGTGCAACTACAACAACAGCTGCTATTGTACCATAGAGTATTGGCATGAGGTTGTTGACCGCTCGGTCTATGTCTTCTTGTACTTCTGGTTCTGTTGCTGGTGTTACTGGTTCTGGCGGAGGTTCTGGTGCTTCTACCACGCCCACAGCGGTTTCTGCGTATGAGCTGCCGTAAGAGTCGTCTCCCATGAAAGTGGCGATTACAGTGTACTCGCCTGGAACCTCAGGGGTCCACATCTTCTTGAACATGCCGCTCATGTCAGTGGTGACGTCGCCAATGT
>CAYFWY010000162.1:0-3801 GCA_964346895.1 uncultured Candidatus Bathyarchaeia archaeon
GCAGCAATAATACTGATCGCAGTAACCGTCGCAGTCTCCATAGCCGTCGCAGCCTGGATGGGAGCACTGACCTTCACCTTCATGGGAACGGAACAACTAGAAATCCAATCATGCGTATTCAATGCGGGAAACACCGACGTAACACTGACAGTCCAGAACACTGGAACCGCAGATTTGACCGTAAAAAGTTGGAAAGTAGGCAATACCAACACACCAGTAGCTCTAACTACGGAGGTCCCTGTCTTGCAAGGACAGCAAACTACTGTTACCGTACCGTATGCTTGGTCTTCTGGATACACCTACGACATATATTTGATCACAGCTGCTGGAAAACAATTCATGTACAGAGCAACAGCGCCTTAGGGGAACCTAGTAAACGCAAAGAAAACATCAGCTTGAGAGTTGGAGGTAGGGGAACCTATCCTCTTTCATCATCCTTGGAGGTGTAAATATGGTAGTTGAAATGAAAGAATATGAATCCGCGGTTAGCATAGCGAAGGGCCTAGAACAGGAGATAACCCGAACGAAGAGTGTCCTAGGCGAATACTTACGTAGACTGGACGAGATTCGAACGCTGGCTGAAAGGTCAAAAAAGATTCGCGAGGTAGTCTTTAAGCTGGCTGGCAAGAAGGCAAATCAAACCAGCTTGGGAGAGATAACCGTTGGCGATCTAAACGTTGTCTTAGACGCGAATCCTTTCCATGAATTAACCGCCATCGAAGAGGTCGTTCGAAGCCAACAGGACAGGCTCTTGGTTCTACAAAAAGCCCGCGAAGCGTTGAACTGGGTAGATCAAATCGGAGACACAGAAGGACTCAGATATCTAGTAGTGGAAAGCGACGGAGTGCCAGAACGGATTCTACTCAAGATTTCGTAGATCCGCCTGGAAGTGAAAAGCAATGAACGAGGATCCAACCGCTGTTGCACTAAATAACGCTCTGACAGAAATCAAGAACGCATGTCCTGAAATCACGCACTCTTTCATTTTTACGAAAGACGGAACGTTGGTCGCAAAGGTTTCGGAAACTGATGAAAAAACCATTGAACAAATGATAGGCTCTTTTCAAAGCTTGACAGAAAAAGCAGATACACTTGGGAGCCTTAAAGCTTTCCATGTCAACGGAAAAAAGGGCAAATTGATGTTATCAATCGTTAACGACATGTACCTGGCTCTTGCAACCTCCAAGAACGCGGACACAACCTATCTTCATTCACTAACGCGTGTGATAATTCCGACGATTCTGAAGCTTCTAGAGACCCTCACCCCTACTTCCCTCCAATTCACACCTTCAAAACAACTCGTCGTTGATACCCTCAGCGGATTTTTCGTCGGCGACTCTGTTCAAATCGATACAAAAACCCTAAAGGAATGGACTAAGTTTTTGAACCAAGAAAGCGTTGAAAGTGTTGATATAGAAGCCTTTGGTGGAAAAGCCGCGCAGTGCAAGGTGAAAGAAATCAACGATCCAAAGCTGAAAGGAAAAAACATGATCAGGATACCGGAAAAGATCTGTAAAACATTGCACGTGGAAAAAGGAGAGTTGGTAAAGGTCAAACCGATATCAACGTGAAGTGATCGACATGTCTGCTGAAAAGAAGTCTACAGAAGGTATTGAAAGTGTACAAGAAAAGCTGCAAAACATCAAGAGTCGAGAGGGAATTATCGGATACATTCTCAGAGGTCCAAATTCAGCCTCCATAGATCTAAAGAACCCAAAAAAAATAATTGACTACGCAACTTTGTCTGCAACAGCATTTGAAACAGGACAGGACATATCAGCTATGTTTGAAAATGGTGAAGTCGACAGTATAATCATGGAGGGCGAGAACACAAGAATCCTCTCTATTGTGGTCAAAGACCATCGCCTCAGCATCTTCATGGAAAAAAACGTTGATCACACCAAACTGTGCAAAGATCTAAACTTGCCATGAACGCCTGAATAAGCATTTTTTTATAAAAACATCCATCAATTGCGATGGAAAACTGGGAAACCATTTTCCCGCTCTTTTTTTAAGCGTCATAGTTTGATGCAGTTATCCTTTTTTTCTTAAGACCGTTGCAAGCATTCTTATGAAAATTTAAATATGAAGACATATCTATAAAAAATATGAAGGGTTAATATCCTTTCTCGGTGTATTCTTTTGGTAGAAGCGAAGGAGAGACTTGTCCGTTCTCACCGAAGCCAAATTGACATAATAGCAGACGTTTTGCGCGAGAGTACGAGGGGTGCAAAAAAGACACAGATCATGTACGGCTGTAATCTCAGCTTTAGACAACTTCGGGTCTACACGAGTCTTCTCCTTGAGCGTGGGCTCCTTAGGAAAGTTTTGGAAAAGGAAAAGGGCGAAGACCCAAAATTTTTCAAAGCCACGAGCAAAGGGAAGAATCTGCTTCGCGCATACGACAGTCTAATAGGTCTCATTGGCACCTAGTTTCTCTTCACTCTCAAGTTGCCGGATTTTCTTGAGGAAACCCTTTGCAGAAGAGTCCAGTTTCGCTTTTTTTCCGTTTTTATCTAACTTAATGAAATTGTATTTTGCCAGGAATTTTGTGACATTTGCAATATCCAAGGCTTGAAGCTGAATTTTCGTTTCTATTTCCCTTAGATCATGCCACTCTCCGTTCTCCAGCAACTCCAAGATAGAATCGACTCTAGGCAAGACTAACAGACTCCTTAAATAAACCTTCAATTATTATACTGACCGCTTAAATAGCTTCTGAGGAATTCTTTTAGAAGAATTTTCTAGAATATAAAACAGTGAAATGCTGTTCCCCTTGGATTTTTTCGTTTGGAGTAATCTGTCCTTGAGTTAACGATGTGTGCCAGACAAATAGGAGTACCATGGACGGCGACGGAAGTGATGGAAAGTTTCGCCTTACACCCAAAATGATTTTTTCACTTCATTTACACTTAAATAGATATTACTTTCATCTAAACCCCTAGAGTTCAACGATGTCTCCCAGCAGACTCGTTTTTTCTGTTTGCGCCTACGCTTTTAACGGCTATTTCGCTTAGATGCCCCGCTCTCACTCGCTTTTCTAGTCCGTATGAAACATTTTTTTGAATGCTTCTTCTCGCCACTTTTTTTTCCAACTCTTCCATCCCGTCTTCACCAAGTTTTCTCTGATTTTTGGTTTTTCCGCAACCCATTCTAGAAGTGCCCAGAAGCGTCTCTGGCTTCCAAGTCTTTCTGTTGGTACTCCTACTTCTTTGCACCATTCTACGAAGCTTCTCTCGACCATTTCTTGGAGTTCACCAGTGATTTCAATTTTTTCTACCCTGAACCCCCGGTCTCGCAAGTTTTTACGAATGCTTGAGAGAACGTATCCTGAACAGACCTTGAAACGAGTTTCCCTATCAGGCCGCATTACGCTAACGATCTCCTCAGCTATCTTCGCGGCGTCATCCAAGTATCGTTTATCATCGAAGTTGGGTGGCTGAAAGGACGAGACTGGAATCCTGCGTTCCATGTACTTGCGTTCTGGAAGTTTGAGGGCGCCGATTACCACACCTAAAATGAGGTCTCCCCATCCAGCATCATCTATCAGGATCTCTTTTCTGGAGAGAAAATGATTCAATCCCAAAACTTAAATCACCAAGATCTTCAACATTTTAACCCTTTTCAAATCGTCTACCAGCCAACCATACATTGACAGCTCTATCAAACAATAAGCAATAAATGCGTAAAAGCCTTTTAGTAATTTGTTATATAGTGCGAGATATCTCTTCGACATTTGTGTGCACTTAATTTTAAGAGCACAATTTGTCCATCTGGCTAGTACAGGGTCCTCGAACGCAA
>CAYFWY010000163.1:0-3687 GCA_964346895.1 uncultured Candidatus Bathyarchaeia archaeon
AACCACCAGTTCATGTATTCAACGTTCAAATCGATTAATTGGGACCTGTGAATACGCAAATCAACTGGCAGCAAATGAACCTTTTCAGCCATTCTCGACACCATTTATTAGGATAATCTACTGTGGACTCGGTTCAGCTATAACAGTTCTGCATTTCTCGTACAGTGACGTCTAATGGTTCAAAGATTAAGTCAAGGTGTACGAGTAATTATCTTTCCACATTTAAGACAATGAACAGGGTGATAGTCTATCTATAGACCTATTTCTGGGGAGATGGTTTTCAGTCCGTTTAAAGAGATTTCAAAGAATTTCTCTCTGGGAATCCCAATTTCCTCACAGAAGAGAATTCTTTCTCTATCAACTCCTCTTGCAAAGTCTTTTGTCTTGAATTTCTTTTTTACTGTCTTAGCCTTCACATCTGCTAGTTTCTTTGATGGCATAACTAGAGCACAAGCTACTAGAAGACCTGAGACAGCATCACAAGCAATTAGAGCTTTTTCCATTTCAGTTTCTGGCTTAATATTGGTGTACTGATAGTTGTGAGCTTTTATGGCTCTAATAACCTCTTCAGGTAGAGCAAGATCTTTTAAGATTTCTTCAGCCAAAGTAGCATGCTTTTCTGGTGTATCTTCTGTTTTCCCATAGTCAATATCGTGGAGTAACCCAGTTAATCCCCAAAGATACTCATCCTCTCCAAAATGTTTTGCTAGGCTTTTCATGATAGCCTCTACAGCAAACATATGATAAACAAAGTTCCGTTTAGTAACGTTTTTCCTAACCAAGTTGAGAGCTTCTTCTCTAGTTAACATGTTCAATCTAACCATCCGTCACTTTCCATCAACTTTTTCTGAATACTAACCTTGTATCCTTTTACAGGCTTCCAGTATTCTTTAAGACACTTTTGTGAACAAATGTAAGTTTTAACTATAGCCTTACTGTATAACACTTTGTAGGTTTCATTACCATACATGACACACTTACCCATTTCTCTCTCATCATTTATTTCATAATTTCAAGTTGTACTAAATATTTAAGAAAGAAACTTTAATTGATTAACGATCCCTATGGAGGCAGTTGAACTGTTTATTGAAATCCACACCTATAATGTGCCTGAAAACAAGATTGATAGGTATCTTGACATACAGAGGAAAGTTAGAAGGATCTATTTTAGGTATGGGTGTTTAGGCTATGAAGTGTTCAAGGGTGACAATGAACATTGGTTGGAAATAAACAAATTCGAAGACAAAGAACACTACGAGAACGTTAAGAATGCCGTAGACGTAGACCCTGAAATAGAAGTCCTATGGAAAGAATTCTGCTCTATTGTGGAAAAAGAAAAGATAGTTACCAGAAAATATGAAAGGAGGCTTTGACTAGTCAATCAGTTCTTACATTCAGTAACTTCTAACGATTCATACATAGGAATAAAGACTTTGAGTTTGGGCTTTGAATCCACAAAGGATAAATTTATGTTTTCTAAAACTGCCATCAAGGGAATACAGCAAAAGGCTCCAGTGAATCCTGGAAGTTGTTGATCAATCTTGGAATTGACCAAACTTCCTTGTATGGATCACAGCCTGCTATAGTATTCCCTTAAAGTATATTTCCTCTTACCTTATTTTGTTTTGGGTTCTTGGCCATTATGTTCAATGAAAAATTCAGAGTCTAATGAAGAGTAAGCTGGTTCTTTGATTGTTTGTTCAAGAGAATATCTAATGTTACAGTTTATTGGTGAAAAAGAAAGAAGGTTATTTTATGCATAGGCGCGCGCGCAATGCATGAAATTATCATTCAGGTTTTTCTTTACGGCCACGAATTTGGGAGTATGTTCCATCGGGTGCTCTATACATAGTTATGCGCGCGCGCATGTCAGTACAGTAGTCGCGATTATTGTTTTGTGTGTGTGGGGTTAAATTTTAATCTCTCTAGAATCGTTGCGTGCGCGCAATCACGGTATCTCTGTATGTTTGAGTTTCTCGCTGGCCTGTTCTCCGCCTACTCCCCAATTTTCCATTGGGATCTCATGGATCACAACTTCAACAGCTTCCATAGGAACGCCCATTTCGGTGAAGACTTTAGTTATGCCTGCTATCACCTTCTTCTTAGCCTCGTTTGAGAATCCCTTCCACACATTTACATGGACAATCGGCATGGCTTGAGCATTGTTCTATCCTACATAAAAATTTTGTTTTCGTTCGCGCGCGCAGAAATCGCGACAAGGGAATGTTTTCTACTTTTAGGAGAGAAAAAAAAGAGATATTAGATTTATGATTAGACCCAATCTGGAACTTCGATCGCTTGTGGTTCGGCTTGTTCTTGAACTGAAGATATTTCAAAGGCATAGGTTGGGGCAGTCTGGTTATACCTGTGTCTCAGGTAGATTCGCGCCCAATCGTATGGGGGTATCATTACGTGCCATGTGACATACATTTCCCATTCTTCAGAGAGGAAAATGTAGCGCGCGCCTAAACGATTTAGAATGGGTTTAATGGATTTTAAAACTAGTTGTCGCGCGCGCTTCATTATTTCATTAAAAACGCTTGGACGGTAATAGACTTGCCAGCAAAGCTAAAATGGGACCCATCAGCATGCCTGCCCAAGCAAAGAAACCTAGAACCCCCAAGATGGCCATTGAAATTCTTACACGATTGGTCACTTCCTTTCCTTTGATAGTAAGTCGAAAGATAGCTATACTGAGCAAGATCGGTATTAAGATGAAGATAACGGTCAAAACCACAGTCAAATCCGGGGTAGCCGTTGTTAAGGCTAGAACCGTTTGGGTCAACATCATTAATCCGCTGCCTAGATATAGAAGACCTGCCAATAATCCTGTCGCACTGAATAGTGTTCGCAAAGTCGCCGGGCTTTTAAGAATCAGCAAGGCTAACCCAATAGCAATTGTAACGAGCAGCGGGGCTAGGATTAGGAGCAATGACTGCCGTTCCCATTGATGGATACCTATAACGTCGATAGGTATCATGACAAACTCGTCCAGTCCAAACTCTTCTCTGTAGCCGACAGCAAGTCCGTAGTGACCTCCTCGCGAAGTCTCATAGACGGCCAAATGATATGTACCCGCTGTAGTGACTTCCTGATCTAGGCTCGCCAGCTGATAGTAGCTGCTTGGAGTAAAAGCTTCATAAGTAGGCTTCGATGGACGCTGCGACTCCAACAACATGATTCCTTGACCTTCGACGGTTTCCACAAATTCAGGCAAGGCATCTTGAGAGGTTATGCCAGGACCCATAACTACTAGGCGGGGCATGAATTCAGCGTTTTCTGATGTTGGGATAAACAACATGGTATAAAGTCTTTCATTCTGCGTTAGGTCAAACTTGTAATATTGAGCTTCTTCCCCTTCGTGGAGTTCTGCGTAGATAGCCCAAGACTTTGTAGGATTGGTGATCTCGTAAGCAGATGCAAGAGTTTCATTGTCGGTTGGCTTGTCAGGTGTATGAGCGAAAACTCCATGCACGGCTGGAAGTAGAAGGACAAACAACAAGATCAAACAGAGATCTCTCGGTTTCATGTTTTGTGGTGGTTTCATGCATTATTTAAATTTATGTTACTGTGGCATAACAGTCACATATCTTTTTAAACGCCTCTAGGTCAAACAGTTAATGCGCGCGCGCGGATTAAATTTAATCCCCCCCACACACTTTTAAAGTCATAAATGCTCGTCTTTTC
>CAYFWY010000164.1:0-3666 GCA_964346895.1 uncultured Candidatus Bathyarchaeia archaeon
ATTGCCTGATGAATTGGGCGCGTTTCCCTTCCGAAAAACAAAAGGTCGGTTTCTACATTGAGGCAACCTGCTTCCACAGCGTCTTCCACTATGTTTTCGTTGGCACCTCCCAATTTTCGCTGGCCAGATTTATCTTCATATTTGTCTTGCAGGTCTCCTAAAGCTCCTATCACCGCGAGATAAGCTAGGTCGATGTTGGTTTTATCTAGAGACTTGGCAACGAGGTATGCTACTCCAGCCCCGCTGATATCACGAGAACCGTCGATTCCGTGAAAATGAGGATTCACATGGATGAAGCTTGAGGGGGTTTCGGTTGCAGCTTGATGATGATCAAGAATAATTACGTTTTGGTTGGAGAGTTTTTCGCTCAGCAGGTCAAGGTAGCCGCTTCCCGAATCGGTGAAAATGGTTAGAGGAGACTTCTCGGCGGCTATTTGATCGACTACTTTCTCGTCAACCCACTTTGCAATCCGGAGGCGAAATTTCCCTCCTTTTCTGATTAGAGATTTTCCGATTATACCTGCAGCTGCTAAACCGTCTGCATCTATGTGAGAGGATATCCGGACAATTTCTCTTTTTTCAATATTTTCTTGAATGAAGCTAGCTGCCTCAGAGGCGTCTTTCATAATTGCAGCGATCTGTTTCTTCGTTACGGGCAAAACTGAACCCCGAAACTAAATTAGGGAAGTCGCTTTCGCTTCGTATTTCCAGTCAGGTGGTAAAATACCTTTGCGTTTATAGTATCTGGCAAGCTTGTAAATCTTGGCTTCAACGATCTGGAGGGCCCGTTTGTTACCCAAATCCGCCTTGTTTTTATCGAGATGAACATGAAGACGTGTGGCTTTTCTCATTAAATTCTCCAAGCCTTCCGGAAGAGATGGCGCTAACTCTTTTTCTTTCAAAATCTGGGAAACGGATTTTCCAGTGATTGGCTTGGTTAAAGGGATGCCATGCTGATCCCGTAGAATTACTCCGATCTTACTAAGAGGTTGCCCCTCTTTAGCCAGCCTTATAACCAAAGCCTCAACTTCTTCGGCAGTGTATCTACACCAAGCTGGCGGCCTCTTAGTAACTGGTCTTGTTTGATGCGACCTCCCCTTTAACTTCTTTGGCAATTATTCTCCTCCGAAAGCATCGTTTAAAGCGTGTAACGCAGATATTTAAAATCTTCGTTTAGAGCTAGAGGTGTACCACTTGGCAAATTTCTGAAGAGCCTCAGCCCGATGTGAATGCTCGTTTTTCTCGCTTGTTTCCATTTCTGCGAATGTTCTTTTTCCGCCGCCTGAAGCTTCGAATATAGGGTCGAAGCCGAAACCAGAGCTTCCCACCTCTTCTCGAGAAATTTTCCCATGTGCTTTACCATGAAAGCACTTCGGCGCTTCTTCTTGACTACTGAAGGCGACCACGGACTGGAAATAGGCGTCTCTTTTGTTAACGTTTTCCATCAACTTCAGAATGCCTCTGGTTCCGATAGTTCTGTAAACGTAAGAGGAATAGGGGCCAGGAAAACCGTTTAACGCTTTGATGAAGAGACCGGAATCCTCTACAATTACGGGAAGACCTGAGTTTTTCACGGCATCTATGGCGCTGGCTTTAGCAATGTTTTCTAGGTTATCATCTTGAATTTCAGCAGTTTCTATTCTGAGCATGGCTGTCGCAAGCTTATATTTGGAAAGCACTTGACAGGCTTCACTAAATTTGTGAACGTTGCTAGTCACGAAAAAAGCTACCCTACCTCTCAAAAAGTCGGCAAAAATGATATCTTTCTTTTTAATACACAATCTACCTCCGTCCTCAATCATTAACTAACTATTTATGCAACTATCTCGAGTCAAAGACAAATAAGATTTCTGAAAGAGGTGAGAAAATGATAGAATGCTTTCAGCACTTGATATACGATAAAGCTGAGTAAAAAGTACTAACTAAACCCTTTCTTTTTTCTAGACTGCCATTGAATTACAAATTTTAGTGATTAATTAAAAGTTAGTAGTGACCTTCGTTTATTCTAAACACATTCAAAGTGTTCTTTGTTTTCTAAAGAGATAGTCCCACCATACCTCTATTCATGATAAAAATTTTCCAAAGAAAAAAGATATAGAAAATTGGAGATTGAGAATAGATTTTAGCTTGTGAGCTTAATATCTACTTCTTCTCGGGGGTCTTCGTTTAGACCAACATTCTCGGCAATATACAGGTCTACTTGGGTCTGGTTTGAAAGGGACTTGACATTCTTGTCCACAATCGGCACAGACTGCATCGTGCATTTCTCTTGGTTCTCTATATGACATACAGATTGCACCTCCCATTCACTGAAAGAACTAGTTTCTTCAGAACACTAATTCTGGAGTGCTTACTCTAGAGTTGCTTATAAACTTGTAGGCCGGAGTTGAACAAAACAACATTTTCAATCGAATATCACACTTGAATAGAAGCGTTAGCTTTCTTCATTATACTTCCAACTGGTTCTTGATTGTTTGTTCAAGAGAATATCTAATGTTACTGTTTTCTAGAACATCCAAAATATCTTGTTTAGCATGCACGCATTGAACATAATGTTTTCATATAACTACCTCTCGGAAACATAGCGTCCCCTTCTTCCTATCTCCCGAATCTTTTCTGAAACGTTTTTCGCCTCCACTTCCCCCACAACTTTAGCGTATCCTTCCATAACTGCCTTAAAACATTTCTTCGCATGCTTATAGTGGGTGCTTTGAAAAGCTCTCTTCATAAGGTGTAAGTCAACTCCTTTGGTCTCCAGTTCCGTAGACCTTTCACTTAATCCGAAGTCAACGAAAACAATCTTGCCGTATGAGGTCAAGATCATGTTGGAGGTTGTTAGATCGCCATGAATGATCCCACGCTTATGGAGACGCCCAATCAGTTCGCCGATACGACAGCTTAAGCGAAGCCTCTCCTCTGGAGGAAGACTGTTCAAGACATCCTTAACCTGTTCCCCCTCCACAAATTCCATAATAATATTTGCTTCTGCCATTTCAACCATGAAAATTGTTGGTGTAGGAACCCCTGCTTCCTTGGCTTTATGAATAATGTGAGGCTCATGTAAAGTTCGTTGAGATCGAATTTCCTTGTCCAACTCTTGGATGCGATACTTCTTTGGCAGTCGCCGCTTCATTATAACCTTGCGGTCATGCCACTCCTCTAAGTATAGGTTGGCTTCGGCTCCCTTCTTGATAAGCAAGGTTCAACCCTCAACCCAAGGTGCGGAAACTTCGTCCAGTCGCCACTTCAGCTTAACAAAACTTTTCTCTACAGGAACCGTTATGTTGCTTTTGTACGCAAGAATTCCAGTCCAAGCTATCATAGCTCCGTTATCCAAGGCATATTCTTTTGGAGCTACGCAGAATCGAGCCTTATGATCCTCTGCGATCACCTTAAGCATACATTGCAGTCTCTTGTTGGCTGCCACTCCTCCAGTTAAGAGAACTTCTGGTTTCTCTGTGTGGGCTAAAGCCCTCTCTGTTACCTTAGTTAGCATGGAAAAAGCAACCTCCTGAAGACTGAAGCAAATGTCTTCCAACCGATGTCTTCTTTCCTGGAGCAATTGTATAGTCGCTGTGAGAAGCCCGCTAAAGGATAAGTCCATACCCTTCACTGTGTAGGGAAGAGAAACGAAGGTTTTACCTTTCCTCGCCAATTCTTCAACAA
>CAYFWY010000165.1:0-3652 GCA_964346895.1 uncultured Candidatus Bathyarchaeia archaeon
CCGTTTGAAAAACCAAGGTGAATAAAAAGATGGGTGAAAGTAAACCTGGAGTCTTCGCTAGAGAGGCTACTGGACTGGTCAGAGAAGTAGGGTTCATGCTGGGAGTAATCATTATTTTATCTCACGTTGTTGGCTTAGGATGGCAGAAACGAGCATTTGAGTATACTGGTCCGAGACCAGTGCCAACGGATCTGCTTCCGCTTGGTCTTCCAGCCATATTCTGGGCTTTCTTGGTCTGCGGCATAATAGTGATGATCACGGGTTACGCGGCGGGATACGTTACGGCTGCCATGCCAAGATCCGGTGGTGGATACGTAACCATTTCAAGGGTTATTCATCCAGTGGCGGGGTTCAACGCAAGCTGGCTAATGTTCCTTGCCGAAGCCTTTTCCTACGGGCTAATCGGGGTAGCGGTCTTTGAAGCCATCATGATATTCTATAGCATCGCCCTAGCACCAACAGTCGTATTCTTTAGTGCAGAAATCCTCTTCCTTGGAGGCGTCATAGTCATCGTAATCTTTACAGCACTCGCCTTGTTCGGGGTAAGACTCTACGGCTGGGTTATGCAAGCAATGTTCTGGCCAATACTCGTAGTCACAATTGCCTTCTTCGCCATGTGGATCTCTGGTGCCATGGACCCAAACCTTGTCACGAAGGGCGTGGCGGAGGTATTCGTAGACGCAGAAACTGGTTTGAGCGCAACACCAACTCAATTTATGGACCTTGCATTGGATTCTGGAATGGCAGATAGCATATCGGCTTTCGGAGACGCCTTTTCATATGCACTTGCAGGAGCCTTTTGGGCTTACATGGGATGGTATTCGGTCACCTTCATCGCCGGAGAGGTCAAGGAAGCGAACAAAAAGCTTCCGATGGTAGTTCTCATCTCTGGATTAACAATAATGCTAATCTACCTAGCTGCTTCGTCTTCCTCAGCGATGTCAACTATGGGCGTAGCTCAAAGGACGGTTGACGGACACGAATGGAGCTTCTTCCAAGCATACTCTTGGTTAAGCTTTGGTCCCGACGCAGCCCAAGAGGCTGCTGGAACGATTCCTAATTTCCAAGATGCATGGAGCACTGGGGTTGCATCTCTCATCGCTAGGGGCATGGGCTTGGGATGGCTTTCATGGATTATCGCGCTGGGCGGCGTAGTCTGGCTTGCAAACGACATACCACCGTTCCTCTTAGTCGCATCTAGAACCATGTTCGCCATGTCCTTTGACAAAATGATGCCTGAAAAGCTGGCAGAGGTCAGCGAGAGGTGGCACTCTCCGACCTGGGCGCTGATTGTCACCGGCATATTTGGAATCATCGGGTGCGTAGCCGAGGCAGGTCCTTTCGGTTCGGGTTTGTATTTCCGGTTTGCAGGGATGGTTGCGACTGACGTAGGGGATGCATTCTTCCTAACCCTATTCTGCTTATCGATGATGTTGCTTCCACTGGAGAGAAAAGACGTCTACGACAGGGCTGCAGTCAAGCATTCGGTAGGATTTGTGGTAGGGCTAGGGTTCATAGCGACGATGGGAGCAGGCTACTGCTTAATGACATTCGTAAAGTTGTCTACCGGCTGGATGTTTGCGCCTACAACTGCCACTGACTGGTCAAGCTTTATAGGCTTCTGGGGCCTATGGGTAATTGGTGGAATACTGCTATATACCTACTACATGTACAGAAACACAACCAAAGGCGTCGACATGAGAACTCTGTACATAAGCATCCCACCAGAGTAGCTTTAAATAATCTCACCCCTTTTTCTTTTTAGTTTACAGTACCTGAGTACTTGGTGTGCTACATGTCTCAAGAATTAGGCTTCATCACTGATATGATGGAAGAGCGACTTGCCAAGGGAAACCTAAGATGGTTAGCAAACTTCACAGAAATCTACAGAGACTACGCTATAGGCGACTTCACAGTTCCCATATACGCTGTGGGAAGTCTAAGAGAGAAAGGATTCCTCCTCTCTCGGATATTCTCATTTTTCGTAACGCCAAAGTATAAGATTCACTTTTTGCTTTACACATCCACCGGACTCAGCGTCAAATCTCTGAGAAAACTTATTCTATCATGCAAACGCAAGTTTGGTGCCGATGACTGGATATTCCTCACATTAGTTCAGGCAAAACCCATAGACAAAAATGAAAAAAATGCTGTTCTAAACCTTGCAGACGAAAGAGTAGGCCTAGCGGCTTATAGCCTCGCTTCAAAGAGTGAAATCTCATCAAACAACGTGCTTGGAAGAGCCCTCAAGAAAAATTTGAAATTAACCGAAGCAAGATTTGATCCACTCAACGTACCGGACTACCTGAAAAGCGTTGCCATCGTATTCTCATTGGGTACGCTTCTCTTAGTTGCCCTCTTGTTTCTTGGTCTGAGCGGGCTCATAGATTATATGTTTTTGTCCCTCTTGATCCTGCTCGCCTTCTCAATCATAGCAGCCTATCCAATCTACAAAAGACAGTATCACACCGTTTTCTCGGTGAATGGCAAAGGATTTAAACTTTGGAAAGGTGGAAACCTCGTCGAGGGTAGGTGGTCTAACTACACAGATGTCTCAATCCACATCACTCCACAAAGTGAGACTCACATCAGACTACACTCTAAGAAAGAAACATTCGATATACCGCTCTCAAAGGTAGGGCTTTCCAGAAAAGAAGCCTACAACGCAATCAAGCAAATACTAAAGAAAAGATAGAATTTATCCGATGATCGGAGTTTCAACAGCCGTATTCCACCAAGGTTTGTTCCACTTCTTGTCAACTTTAGGCAGACTTTTCAGAAGGCTTTGTATTCTATCCGTGATAGTCGTGGCCTCGCTTTTTTTCACCCATTTTTTAAGTATGTCAGGTTTTTCCGCCAAGTTTGCAAGATTTAGCGTGGTTGTCAAAGCAAGTTTCTGATCTTTCTCCAAAACTGCCCTGATCTTATGTGGGCTTATCTCTCCTATTCCATCTCCAATAGAATGATCCAGAATGATCGCGCAGATGTCTTTTACGTCTTTATCCTCCATTCCGAGGACAACTCTGTCCTCTGCATAATGGGGGTATGGCAGAATTCTGTAATCTTGTTTGTGTTCTCTAAGTCTGTCAAGTTTCTCTTTTGGATACTCCATGATGAATTGGGTTTTAGACAATATCAGATATTCCAAACCAATCGTGTATAGATTCTCTTTGTGCCTGTCAAAGGCGTCTTTGACTTTTATTTCGTGCCTCAAATCTATGCGATCACAAAGGATATCCATTACGCCCACTATTGGGATTCCTCCCTCTGCTATTCCCTCAATCGTCCTAATCCTGTACCTGTCCCCATGCCTTATCGCATTAAAGAGTCCGTCACTCTTGGTCTTAAAGGATTTATACATGGTTCCAAAGGCCCTATCCATTTCTAAGAGAAGCTTGTAGAAATCCAATCCCAGCTTTTTGGGGACTATGTAGTCTGTATCCTTCAATTTTCTCGACAACACACCCTGACCGTTGGCATCTTCACAGCAGATTTTGACGGCACCTCCACCGAACAGCAGAACCGGAATGGGTTTCTTACTAACCTTCTTTTTGAAGACTTGAGGATATTTTTTATGGAGTTCTTTTGCGTTTAGAGCCGCCCAAATAGTGACCATGGCACTTTTCATTGGAAAATAATTCATGTCGACGTA
>CAYFWY010000166.1:0-3631 GCA_964346895.1 uncultured Candidatus Bathyarchaeia archaeon
GGGAGATGAGCCACGACTTCAGGTGGATCCACATCTTCAGCTATGACGACGAGTTTTGCCTCTCCTCTTTCCACAGCCTTTGTAGTCTCGTTTGTGCCTTTTCTAACAGAGCCTGTTTGATTGGCTATCTGCAGGGCTTCATAGGCTGCATCTGCCACCTCTTTAGGAACATCAATTTTTACGTAAAACGGTTTTGACATATGCCTCACCCTTTTAAGCGCAGAGGTTTATCAACGAAAGGGTTTATGAATGTTTCGTCTTAAACTTATGGGTTTCTATATAGTTTTTGTTCCACTTTCTCTACTGCCGTTTTCTGAACAGTTTTTTGTCTTCCCAGTCTGTCATATATTCAAAATTTGCTTCAAGCAATATAACTGCGCGCGCGAAACGACGAAACAACTTATCATAATCTCAAATACATTCTAAAATGCTTTCTTAGTGGCGAATGGTTCAAGAGGACGACGATAACGTGACAAAAAGTGCGTGTTTAGGGTAGGGACCCTTTCTTAGGAGTTCTTTATGCAGGCGCAAAACATTCATTTCAGTAGGTCGTAGCCTCTCCAAGAATCAGGATTTTGATATTTTACCTTGGGGCCACTACTATCTAACATGGCATGTAGATACGTTTCAAAATCTTTTCTTGAGAGTCTTGTGGTTGATCGTATAAACCCTCACCTTTTTGGGTTTTAGATGGGAAGCGTGTTCATGAAAGTATTTTGTAGACATGTGAGTGCTTTATAACGTTGCCTAATAAAATTAACCTCCAAAGCATCTTTCATCCGCTGGTAGGTTTCTTGGTTTATGATATGGCCTTGGAGCCAAACATTAAGATTTCCCAATTGTTGTTCGAAGGCTCTTTTTTCTTTCGCTCTATCTCCAACATATGTGCGTATTGCCTTTCCCACTTTCTTCTTTTTCCCGAAGCTAAAGTTGAAGCCCATGTTATCCCATCCTTTAAGATAAAATAGTCAAGTATCCATAAAAGCGACGTTCTTCTTAATGACATATGTCAGAAATTGATGTATGAATGTTTTGACACGTTTTGTAACCCTAGGACTATTTTCATTTGAGTAATCTCTGTTTGATACCGATGTATGGCTAGTTATTGATAGACTAAATAATTCAAGTTCTGATTCAGGATTCTGAAATAATATATAATCAGGTTGTTAACACGAAAAATGGGTTATGTTGTTATGCGAAGGTCAAAGTTGGAAATGCATATTGATATTCTTCGATCTCTGGCTCGTCATGGACCGCTTAAGCTTACTCACGTTATGTACAAGGCTAATGTAAACTGTAGTGTTCTGAAACAATCCTTAGAGTTTTTGATCCAGCACAAACTCGTTGAAGAACAAACGTTACACAAAAAAAGACACAAAACAAGAAATGTTTACGCCATCACAGAAAGAGGGTTAACAGTACTCAAACACTTTAGGGAACTGAACAGTGCTCTCCAAAGAGATGAGGAAGCTCTCAAGATTCCAATCTTATTGCGTTAAACAAAATCAAATACTAGTAGAAAAGTTTCCTTTTGAAGGAAGGGAGAAGAATGAGCCGAGTTAGGTTGCCACTATGTCCGGTCTGTAAAGAAGAAATCTTACTTCCTTTCTCAGTGAGTGGTGGTATGGAATCAACAATGACCTTTGCACACTGGATTTGTACAAATTGTGGCTTCTGCATAGGAACCGACAATACACGAGGTATTCATCCAGAGGAGGACTTACATGCAGGTTTCCTTTACAAACTCACTGCTAGAATGAAAGAGTTGAAAGAGAGCTTTCAAAAGGGGGAACATCTCGTTAAGCCAAAATCAAAGAAGAAGAGCCTTGTGGATAGCTTCAAAACTTGACTTTTAGCATTGTAACAATCAAAATGAAAGTATACATTCACCTGAGAACAATTGTTAAACTGCTTTCTTTCCTATTCATTCCACATTGCGCTCGCGTGGTCTGCTGTTGTAACGATTATGGTTAGGAGTGCCTCTAACCCGGTGTGTGGGATAGGGATGCTTGCTGCATTATCGTCGAGGTGTGTGAGCGATTGGTAGGCAAATGCTGCTGGTTTCCAGGTCCAAGTTTCCGGAGATTCGACGACGCCGAATCCATCCATCTTTGAGACTTTTGATCCTTGATATATTAGATCGCGGTCTGTCAATCTGTACCAGTATATGGTTTCTAGCCAGGGAAAATTGTCTTTCGCGAGGCTAAAAACATCTTGCAGATATTCTGCAATTTCTTCTCTTGAAAGGTCATTATCGGTGTAGCCCATTTCGCTGAAGACCACATGTTTATCATCATCGCCATGTTGTTTCATGACCTCGTAGACTGCTTTGTTTGGATCAACCCAGTTTTGTTTCGTTGGTTTTTCCTTGAAGATGTAGGGGTGCCAGCAAGCTACTTCGAAAAAGTCTTCTGGGTCTGTGCTATTCCATTTGTTGCTTTCGATGTTTTCATAAATAGATCTCAGGAAGTTTTCAATGTCTTTTATTCCATTTCCACTTGGACCGAGGCCGCCCATCACAGTTATTGCTTCTGGGTTGCTTGTCTTGATTCCTCGTGAACCGTAGTATAGTAGGTCGGTTACAATATCTACTCTTTCCTGAGGGTCAAAATCATCGTTTTGGGGATGGAGAAACTGGTGGAGGTTGTACTCGTTTCCTATCTCCCATATGGTTATGTTTGGAAACTCTCTTGCAAGGGTTTCCCAAGACTCTTCGTATTGGCTCAGAAATGTGGTGTACTCTGTTGTGTTTCTGCGAGGGACTGTCTGAGAGTCTCCTTCAACAACTCTCATCCACGAAGGAAAATCCTGTGCATACCCCATAATCTCCATCCCTAGCGAGTCTGCCTTTCGAATAACCTGTACTATAGTATCAGTCACATTTGGATTGATTTCTGTAGAATTTAACATGTAACTGCCTCTCCAGAAACTCATTCGAATCTTCTCAACTCCAAGAGAATGCATTATTTCGAAGGCTCGGCTGATGTTAAGGTTCTCGTACAAGCTTCTAAAAGCCAATGCCTCATGAATTCCAAACAAATCTGGATTGTAAGCCTCATCCTCGGGCTTCCACACCATTATAACTACCAAGAGCGTTAAAACCAACAAGAGCAAAGCTAGAAAAAAACCAAGTCTTCTACTCATGCTAAACCATTCATTATGTTTTCTGCTTCAATCTTTATGATTTATGGAAGAAACATCAACTATGCGCGCAGACCTGTAGTCTATCCAGGATAAAGTATGACCTCTGAAGTTCCGGTAAAAAAGATTAAGGATAAGCCCTATAGTTATTTTAGAGGTTGATCTCTCTGTCGGTTCATTATCTTATGGATGCGGAGGCGGCTGGGGAGGGTGTGAAGCTTACATTCTTTAGCCCTTCCACTGGCGCTTGGGAGGAGGTGTTTGATAGGGAGTATAGACCTTACTTCTTCCTTCCCCATCCTCTAACCCAGCAGGATCGAATCATTCTTGATGGGTTGCGGGCTAAAAGTAGGGTAGAAGAGAAGAGGGACCTCTTCACTGAGCGGACCGTGAAGGTTACTCGGGTGGAGATGGAGCTTTCCTCTGATCCTAGACGAGTCTCGCAAAGTTTTGAGAAGTCTTGGGAGGGTGAGGTCCCCGTCGTTTTGGG
>CAYFWY010000167.1:0-3624 GCA_964346895.1 uncultured Candidatus Bathyarchaeia archaeon
GAGTAGTTTATGAAAAAGCCTTCTTTCCTCCCCACCAAAAAACTTTAGACTATCTAAAGAGAGTGTGCAGAGTCTTCGGCGTTCCTGAGTCCCGAGCTCTAGAAGTCTTAGAACTAGTAAACTTGCAGGAATCAAGTGATCGGCAAATTAAAGCTCTTTCAGCGGGCATGCTTCAAAAGTTTGCTATCGCGCACGCTCTTATTCATAAGCCTAAGTTGATAGTAGCAGACGAGATGACGGCTAACCTTGACCCTCAAGCCAGAAGTGCGCTTTTGGATCTGGTTTTACAACTCAACAAGGAAGAAGAAGTCACTTTTCTTCTCTCTTCTCACATTCTCCCAGAGTTGAGTAGGGTCTGCGACTCGGTGGCGATTATTAACCAAGGCAAAGTTTGGGCATATGGAAAACTGACTGAGCTCTATGAGAAATATGCCGTTGGTGCCGTTAGAATCTCCACCGACAACCCTGAAGCGCTAGCCTCTGAAATCAAAAAGTTAAACTACATAGAAAAATTAGAAACAGACCCCAGAGGAATCTCAGTCAGAGTAATTGAAGGAAAGGAAGAAAAACTTTACGAGGATGCCCCCAAACTGGCAAAGAAAATCAAAGCCAAAATCTTGGGAATAGAAACCGGAAGCGCCTCCCTAGAAGAACTTTACAGACTAGCGGTAGGCGCGAAGGAAAAGAAGTGATGGCTAATGGGAAAAGGCAAACCATTCTTGGAAGTTTTCTCCTCCGCCCTACACGAAGACTATCGATTCCCAATCCTAGAAATCTTTGCTTTTCTATATGCCCTAGGCACATTCGTGTTTGCAAGTTTCGGGCCCGTCATAGCTCCTTCACAAGGCCTCCCAAGCGAAGCTATAGCCCATTCCGTGACTACCTCGATTCTCGGTGCTTTCTCCCTCTTCATCTTCCTCATCCTCATCTTCAAAAACGTCGCCTACGGTTTAGGAAGCGACCTCGAAAAAGGAATCATCCAAACCTACTTTTCATATCCCCTCAAAAGACGCGGAATTCTAACCGCAAAACTTCTCTCAGCCCTCGGCATTGCCTTAATTCTCCTTCTCACCATTCAGATTTCAGCACTCTACGTTTTAGCTCCAGACATAGTGTCACCATACCTAGGCACGGTGCTTCTAACGTATGCGGCAACCTTAAGCCCCTCCCTTTTTCTTACGGGCATAGTGCTCCTAGTGACGTTGACCCTTAGAAGAGGAAGCTTAGCTCTTATTGTTGGCATAGTTCTGTTTTTCGCTATCAACATCATAGGGGCCATAGCAATGTTAGTTGCAACCAGCACAGAATCTATCTTAGCCCTTCAAATCCTAGCAGTGATTTCCCCAGACGTTGTTCTATCACGATACTACTCAACATACGTTCCTTCCCCAGAACTTTGGACACCAACCTTCTCAGAAGTACTCCTTTACATCGGAGCCAGCTATCTAATTGTGGCTTTTCTCTTCTTCCTGGGATACCTCTATTTCAGCAGGAGACTTGGCCTATGAAACGCTGGACAATCTTTCTGGGCCGTGGGGGCACAGTTCTCATAAGTATAGGTTTCGCCTTGCTCCTTGTTTCGCTTATTCCCCCCGCTCAATTAGGAAGTTCTTCGGGTGGTGGCGGGATAGGTCCGAAAATGTTTCAAACATCCTCTGAGAATGTTCTAACGCCACAACAAGGCTTGGAAGTAACAATCAACGCCAGCAGCACCTTAACCGTCTATATACTCGAAGTGAGCACTCAAACCCTATACGACTGGATCACCGAACATTATTCGGAACAAGAGACGCCTTTTTTTGACTACAACAATATAACAAGACTGGAAGAATTTTTGAAGGCGAATCCCAACTCGATTGGATCGCAGAAAGAAATGCGTGAAGGAAAAATCGATTATATCCCAACTAAAGTCATTAATGCTACGTTGGTCTTCTCAAATCCAAGTTCAGACTCCATTACAGTGGAATACGAGGCCTCCATGACAGCCATCGTAGCCCCCGGAGCCAAAGTTCGAAACCTAGCCCAGTGGACAATCCCGATAGGATTCGTACTTGCCCTGCCTTGGATTGCTCAATTGAGGAAAGAGAAAATTACACATTCGGGTACGTAGCCTTAGATAAAAAAAGGGGGAGTTTGCGGGGGACCTCGGGAGATATCACCACTCAGACGCAGAATCCGCGAAATCTAGGCAAATTTTGAAGAAACCCGCATCCAGAACTGCCTCTGCTTAGGCTTAAGCTTCTCATCCTTCGCAAACCTATCAGCTATTTCAAATTGCTTTTCAAGGCTTTCCAGAAGCTTGCTCCGAATCAACTGCGTGTCAACTCTGAGGGCTTCCTTGGTGTTTCCTATTCTTCGAATCATGGATTGCTGAAATTTTAGCGTCGGATTTTTCACCTACCCCCTCCCCCCTCGGTTTTTTGACTGATGAAAATACCTGTGACTGTGCCAATCAACCCTGAAATGCTGAGAAGACTTCGCTGTTCCACGACCTGATCCATATCATGTGAAAGATCTGCAGGGCCATCAACCCTATGATAGTGTAAATTGAGAAAGATACGAGGTAGACTATTTTCTCGCTTGGCTCGACCTCAGCAACCCTTTTGCCAGAAGGACCCTTTACTGTCAGCCTTCTTGTTAAGGCCCTCTTTATTCGGCTATTCACTGTTCACACTTCTCCATTCATGCCTTCTGAACGTCACGCTATGGCGTTGCAACGTTTTATTAAACGAATTGTGGAAAAGGAAATTTTTGCACCAGTGATCAAGCGGGGTGGGTTGGATCTTAAGCAAGTTGATTGTCGACTAAACTGGGGAATGCTTGAGACGCCGGAAATTGAACTCGAAGATGTAGTTAGGCTTGCCGAAATATCCGCTACTACTGGGGTGCACGCTAGGAAACGTTTTGGGTAATTGAAGATTAATCCTTATAATAATATTCCGAAGTTACTAATCAACTGGCGTGATTTTCATGAGACGAGAGATAGGGCTATTTGCGGTAACATCTTGGGGAGTAGGGATAATTCTCGGAGCTGGAATCTACGTTTTAGTCGGAGAGGCTGCTGGCATTGCAGGCAACTCCGTTTGGCTCTCCTTCATAATCGGCGCGATAGTTGCTTCCTTAACAGGGCTAAGTTATGCTGAGCTTTCTTCAGTTTTTCCAAGAGATGCTGCAGAATACGTTTACGTTAAAATTGCCTGCGGATGCGAAATCTTATCTTTTATGGTCGGTTGGTTGACGATCTTGACCGGAATAATCTCTGCATCCACAGTGGCTCTGGGCTTCGCGGGTTACTTTCAAGGACTTTTTGGGTTTCCTAGAGTCTTGGCTGCGTTGATTCTGATAGCCGTTTTATCATACATCAATTTCTTGGGAATAAAAGAATCGACAAGAATGAACATTCTCTTCACTCTGGTTGAGGCAGCTGGGTTGGTTCTTCTTATAGCAATCGGCCTGGGAAGTCTTGGAAGCGTCAATTTGCTAGAAGCTCCTTATGGCTCATCTGGGATTTTATCAGCCGCGGCTTTGATATTCTTTGCTTATCTTGGATTCGAGGATATCGTTAACATAGCCGAAGAAACAAAAAAGCCGGAAAAAACAATTCCAAAGGCTTTGATTTTGTCG
>CAYFWY010000168.1:0-3565 GCA_964346895.1 uncultured Candidatus Bathyarchaeia archaeon
GAATCCGAGTTCGCAAGAATTGACCCGGGCATCATCAAGAAGTACCATCCCAAACTTAGACTTAGAAACGCTGGTAGCAGCCTTGTCAGTTGAACTCGTGGGCATACATCCAACACGCTTAGAACTTTTGAGACTTAGGCGTCGTAGGGCATTGGCTGAAGGAATCATCGACATTTTGAAGAAAGACTTGGAAGCCTTGATAGTAACTCTTTTCGATTTTCTGAAGCAAATACCTTCCATGCGAGATCAAATATATCAAACTCAAAAAGAAGCCTACGACTTGTTTATTGAAGCCAAAATGATCACAGGATCAAAAAAGATCGAAGAACTTTCACTAGTTGCCCAACCAATCGATTTCGACATAACAACAGGCACAAAAAAAGGTGTTCTTGGAATTTCGTTTCCTTCATTTGACCTTACCGAAGGAACCGCTAGAACTTCGGAGCCTCGATTCAGCATATTAGATTCTCCAGCGAGCCTAGACGAATCAGCCTTAAAGATTAGGAGCGCACTAAACCTAATCATTAGACTTGCAGAGACAGAAGCCTCAATCAGAGAGATTCTCGAGGTCATATCTATCAAAAAACGGCAAATAAACAGACTTGAGTACAGAATTTTACCTGAACTTGACGCCGCAATAAGGTATATCGAATTAATTCTTGAAGAAACAGAGCGGCAAGACGCTATCAGAGTGAGAGTGCTCCAGAGAAAAAGAAAAGAGCGTGCCACAAAACTAAACTAAGCATCGATCCGGCGGTCTCTTGTATGCGAATTTCATGGTGCAAAACATCGTGTGAAACGGAACTCCTCAATGGAGTAGGGAGCTTACGACAAGAATGAAGGTATGGAAGTATAAACGCATATCGCCAAAGGTCCTAGTTACCAAACTCTCACTCATTAAACCAGAAGATATGGCTAACTTAGCTGGTAGAAACCTTACCTATATTCAATCAATGCTAACAAAAACACAATATCGCCCAGAGATGATGGCTATACCCGCTGAAAAACTCAATTCCCTTTCTCTCGAGACTGCTTTCCTAAAGAACTTCATAAGATCATACGAGAAAATTATGGAATGGTCTCCAAAAGACATTAGGTTTCTACTTAATGCAGTTCTCAAGAAGCTTGAGGTGGGTAATATAAAAGCCATACTTCGAGCGAAGGTTGCGAATATAGGCGTTGATGAAGCCATAGAATATGTTACGCCTGTAGGAAGACTGGATGAGGCTAGATGCAGAAAAATTTTAGGGAACTCTAACAACGTCAACGATGTGGTTAGGCTGCTCTTAGACTTAGAATATGGTTTGGTGCTTATGGATGTGCTAAGAGAATATGAAAAAACTGGCGTTTTGCTTCTGCTCGAGATTGCTTTGGACAAATATGTTTACGGTGAACTCTGGAGAGCCGCTGAAAAGCTTAAAGGTTTAGATAAGAAGATTGCAGAAATCGTTCTTGGAATAGAGATTGCTACTATAAATATCAAGGTCATTTTGAGATGTAAAGCAATGGGATCTAGCGAAGACAAGATAAGACGTAATCTCATTCCCATATCTGGTGTATTTGAGGGAAAAGAGTTGGAGGAAACCATAAAAGTAGCTGATATAGAAACTTTGGTCAAGAGATTGTCGACAATACCTAAGCTTTCACTTGCCAGAGATTACCAGTCTATGTTAACTGACATACAAAGAGAATATGCAGCCTCTCATTCACTATCTCGACTAGAAACAACTCTTGATAAAAGTTTACTTAAAACCAATCTGCGTATGCTAAAGAGATACACTCCGTTCTTCAATATCGGGTTAATCTTGGCTTTTCTGAATTTAAAATGGTTTGAGGTTAGGAATCTAAGGGCTATCGTGAAAGGAATAGAAGACGGCGTTCCCCCAAGTAAAATAAAGAAGCTGTTGATACTTCCCAGCTAGGCGACGTTTGATTCTCTCTTCTTTTCAGCTTTGTTGTTTTTCTCCGCTTCTAGCATAAGATATTTCTTGCGAAGCCATCCTGAAGTTTTAAGCTTCATTGAGGGCTTTTTATGGTGCTTGTGAAGCCATTCTTTCACCGCCAAACTCCTCTCAGTCGCATCCAAGGATTTCAGGTCAAAAACCGGTGAAAGAAACACTTCATGAATATTTCTATCTGTTGCCCCTAAAGCTCCCCTGATTCGCTTGGCGAATGAGAGGATACGCCTGTTAATGCTCCTTGTTGTGAAATGTATGTGGAACACAGCTTCCCGTCTGCTTTCGCCATGCAACTTTTTCAAAATGTTTTCTCGCTTTAACTTCGCTTTTATATCGAGTATTTCCTTCTCCATTCGGAGCTTCATGCGCCTCTCTTTGAGGGCCCTCTTTTTTTTCTTTAATCTCTTTATTTCCCTTTTCAATTTGATTGATTTGGCAAGGTGTGGGTAATGCTTCGAAAGGAGTTCATATTCGGGGGCTTCCACTACGGGCTTTTCAAGTCGCATTTTCATAAGTCTCTCGTAGTAGAGGTAGTAGTTTGTTGTTTTATTCATAAGTCTTGCTTTCACCATGTTGCATGCGCTAGATTTGGCCGATAATCATGAATGCTATCAATAGACCATATATTGCTAGGGCTTCGGATAGAACCACTCCAATGACATTTGATGAAAACGTTTCAGGCTTTTCGGCAGTGGCGCCCGCTAGCGAAGATCCAACATAGCTGATTCCAGCACCAGCGGCAACCGTAGCAACTGCTATTATTGCGCCAGAAATAAGAGCTTTGTTTCCAGCATCCATTGTCGTGATCGTGGGCAACTTTGACAAAAGCATAAACGCAATGAGTAGCCCATAAATTGCCAAAGCTTCGCCTAGAACTATGGTTATGATCAACTTGCTGAGTAGCTCGGGTTTTTCAGTTCCTACAGCAGCCATAGACGTTCCACATATTATAATTGCAAAAGCGGCAGAAACGATTGGCACAAGAATGGCGAGCGCTATACCGATTAAACTAGCAAGATTAGGATCCAGCATTTAAACCCCTTGATTGCTATTATGTAAAGTTAAATGGTTTAAAAGGAATTCCCTTTCCTGTATGTGAGCGCAGAGGTAATGAGAATTTGTAAGTTCATGAATCGGTATTGATCGTGTAAGAGAAGTAGGTTACGAGTGTGTAGCTTGCTATAAGCGATTTCTTTACCTTTCAAGTGTCTCATCCTATTGTGTTTCACTGTTCTAAGTAAGTTCCTCAGCGCGGTCAATAGCGATCTCTGCTATTTCCAGGCTATATCCACACATTTGTTTGAGGTTATCTACGATTCTCAAAGTATAAGAGAATGTTGGACCAGAGATCTCTGCTTTCTCCTCCGCCTCCAAGACAGTCTCCCACAATTCGTCTATTTTTGGTTCCAGTTTCTCGTCTAGAATGCGATTTGCCAACGGCACATCCTTTAACATCAAAGCTTGCATGGAGAAATCATATAGCTCCAGAATTTTAGCGCATAGAACAAGCAACGGTTCTAGTATAGAATCAGGAAATGATGGTTCCCACATAGCAACGCTTTCACCAATTTTTTTAATGCTTCTAGAGACCTCTGCGATTTTGTCAA
>CAYFWY010000169.1:0-3553 GCA_964346895.1 uncultured Candidatus Bathyarchaeia archaeon
GCCATGTCGTTGAAGCTTAGGTCTCCTCTTCCGCCGATGTCTGAGACAACCGCGATTTTGAACTCTGGAGCAGATGGAGTAGGTTCATAGTAAACTACATAATAAACGCCAACTGCTGCGATTATGATTACTATGATGACTAAGAGAATTGCTGTTGTCTTTGCTATTCCTTTAATGTCCTTTAATCTCACCATTTTTATCACGCGTGATTGTTCTGTTTTTTCTGTTAATAAAATCTTCGCTACCCTTAACGCTCAAGCTGGCGCGCGTGCACGATTCAATATTTCATTAATAATGGGGTCTTTTTCAGCAAATCATCACAGATTTGATTTGAAGTAAATCACAAACCTCAACGAGTTTATCAACAACATTTCCAGGCACTATAGCCAAGTGATTGCCGAGGGATACGTCAAGGAATTTTATCACAGAACCGTCTAGTTTTACCTCCACCTGTGTTCGGCACATGTAATTATAGTTCATGTCTGTATCGACGATTTGTCCGGAAAGAATCATCATCTTATCCAATCCAGGTCCTCCTAAACGAATTAGGGTCACTTTGCCCTTTCTCAAAGGCGCTTGGATTGAGATACCTCTTCCTGACTCGAAGTGGCTTCTCAAAACGATCTTCTTGGGATCTGAGATGAGACTCATGGCTACAGTGCAGTGGGCAAGAGTTAGAGTGTTTTGTTTGGGGTCAACGGATGTCGGATTTGCGAGCCACACGGGTTGATTTGTAAGATAGTTAAGTAGAAGCATGGAAAGAGTGGCATTGAGGTCCCCCTCGCAGCCCGCAATGACACCTTCGTCGTTTAGCTTAGAAACCATTAGACACGCAGTATTTTTGATTACAGGGATAAGCTCAAAACACTTTATGGTTAAAGCATCCAACTCCTCTTTTTCCACCATTTTCTTGGCTGCGAGGTACATTCTTGTTGCTTCGACGATTGTTTCGTAGGAAACCTCTTTTAATCCTCCAGCACTGTCAACAATTCGTTTGGCCATATCTTCAGCTTCGGAGTGCGGAACTTCTTGGCATTCCTTGTGGAGAGTAAGGAGGTCTAAGCGTTTAATAGTTAAACCGAATTTGTCTTCCAAAAGCCTATAATCTGTGGTGCACCCAATCAACCAAGGAGAAGGAGATCCAAAGACTCCTAAGGTGGTTTCCCTAAGTTTACGAACAACTTTTCTTGTTACCAGAAAATTCTCAACGACCCTGAAAACATCTTCATCGTATTCTTTAACGAATATAAGCTTAACATCCTTCCCCATACCCCGCAATCTAGGAAGCATCTCAAGAGCAGCCGGAAGACTATTGGCCCGATCACACGCCAATAGAATCAAAGGTATATCTAAATCACGAAAAGCGAATTGAACGATTCTTTCAGTTCCGCCAGTCACAAACACTGCAAAAATATCAGGATGTTCTATGAGAAGTTTCCGAACAACTCTTTTACCTTCATCAAGGGTTTTCACCACGTTTTCATACGCGACCGTTTCACCCAATTTATTTAGAAAAACCCTCGCTTCCTGGATTAATGGAGCTACAATTTTTTCGGCTCCAGGTTTCAAAGGTTTAAAAACCGTGAAAAAAGCTATTCGTGACTCCTTCACCCAACAACCTCCACAGACTAACCATATAGGCTTCAACCTGTCATATTTTAATTATGACACTATGTCCCAAGTCTTTTCTAGCAACGATGCGCGCGCAGAGATGAGACCTTGACGGTTACTTTCCATAAACGAGGGCTGGAAACCAGTATTTTTTGCCTGTTTTCTCCCTTGCTTCATCCCACTCATGTAGTATTTTCACCGCCAGCGAAGCGGTTTTTCCCGCTTCTTCTTCCCCAGCGATTTTGAACTCATCAGTGATTCTGTTTGCGAAGACCGCACAGACCGCGCCTGCCCTCAGCCCGAAAAGGTTTGCTAATGTGAAGAGAGCTGCAGCCTCCATCTCAAGGTTATACACGTTGGCGGTGATCAGATCTGGAAGAAGATCATTGATCCAGCTCTGCCAATACCCCTTGAAGCCTGGACGTGCCTGACCACAGTAAAATGAATCAGTGGAGGCGGTGATGCCCACATGATAACGATAACCAAGCGTTTCCGCCGCCTCGACAAGGGCAGCGATTACTTCATAGCTTGCCAGAGCCGGGTACTCTATTCTCACATATTGCTTGCTAGTTCCTTCAAGTCGAACAGCTCCAGTGGAAATTACCAGATCACCACACTTGCACTCCTCTCGAATCGAACCCGTGCTCCCAACTCTAATGAACGTGTCAGCTCCAATATTCGCGAGCTCCTCAACCGCAATCGCGGTGGCGGGGCTACCGATGCCAGTTGAGCACGCTGAAGTTCTCACACCTTGATAAAATCCGGTATGCGTAACAAATTCTCGATTCCTAGCCACCTCTTTCGCTTCATTCCAATACTTAGTTATCTTTATTACACGGTCCGGATCTCCGGGCAACAATACGTAACGAGAGACCTCACTGGGCTTCAGATGCAAATGATGCTGGAGCCGCCCAGCCGTTTCAGGTCTAGCTGCAGAAACAAACCTTCTAACCATTTTCCACCACTGGTCCACTTCTAACTTCTCTATTAGAAGGATTGATATTAAATCTTCCCGCAATTTGGCAACTGGGATGCGTGTGAATTTAATTGGACGCGCTCGAATAAAGAAGATTGAATGAATTGAAGTGAAAGATTAAATTCGTGCGTAAAAGAATGCACTCTGGAGAATTCGTAATATCTCTTCCAATGCACTTTAATCTCAATTACCCTTTTCTTCTTTCAAAATGACATGGTGCTTTCTGCATCTAGGTTCATAAGACTCCAGACCACCAATCAACACTTGTTTCTTTATTGGAATCTTTCTCATCGTTCTTGTTGCAGGTTCATGGCAAAAAGTTCCATTTTCATTATGCATGCATCTTGCATAAAGTGATGTTACATAGTCTGCTTTTGCTAGAAGTTCGCCTGCAATTCCAAAAACTTCTCCCCTATAGTCGGTAGGCAACACTGTTGTAACAACAATTCTTCCATTATTTACCCATTCATCAATCTTGTTTACAAGTTCTCGATTGTATAACATGGCTTCATCGATCATTATTACCTTGGTGTCTTCTTGTAATTGTTTACTTATGTCTTCAGCCTGTTTTGCCAAGAAAACATCGCCTTTATCAAAGGGAATTCCATCATGTGTTATAATTTCAGTTGCCGAATACCTTGTGTCAATATCTCTTCTAAAAACCTGTACTTTAAAATTACATACCTTAAAAATCCTGTATAATCTCTGCATCTCCCTTGTCTTTCCAGAAAACATTGGCCCACAAATTACCTCATGATATGATTGACCTTTTACCCTCATACATTCACATCCAGAGTTCCTCAATTTTGTTTTCCAATTCGTTCCAGTCATGAACGAGAAGATCTGGGTTTGAATTTCTCAATTTACCCTTAGGATGAAGACCACCTGCCAAGGCAATAGTTGTTACTCCAGCATTTTTTCCAGCCAACACATCAAACGAAGTATCTCCGACATATACTGCATCTT
>CAYFWY010000170.1:0-3502 GCA_964346895.1 uncultured Candidatus Bathyarchaeia archaeon
GGTGCCTCTGGGTATGCTGGCCATTCATCTGAACCGTATTCTGGCGGTTCTGGGTAAGGCTCTGGCGCTTCCGTCACGCCTACTGCAGTTTCTGCATATGAGCTACCGTAAGAGTCGTCCCCCATGAAGGTGGCGATGACAGTGTACTCGCCTGGAACCTCTGGGGTCCACATCTTCTTGAACATGCCGCTCATGTCAGTGGTGACGTCGCCAATGTGCACAAAGTTGCCGTTCGGATCAAGGGTGTCCAACGAAACTGGAACACCAGTTACATCTGCGGGGATCGGTTGCTGCATGTGCAGGTACTCCATCCATCCAGACATGGATTCTTTGGAGACGCATGGAGTGCCTGGCTGAGCTGAAGATTGATCTAAGACTGTGCCCTCGATTACTACGCTTTGTCCTAACGGTATAGCCGTCTTTGGTGCCGTAACTGTTGTGGCGCTTTTACCCTTGCCGAATACATACATATACCCGTCAGATTCGCTGCTGAATGTTAGATACCCATCTGCTACTGCACCCGAGAATGACCTAGAATAATAAACCGGAGATGCCGTGAAGTCCCACATTTTTTCACCTGTAGTGGCATTCAGACAGTAAAGTTTCCATCCTCTGGTCAAGGGCATGCTGGGGGTATGCTCAGTAGCGGCCACGTAGAGCTTTCCATCAGCAACCAAACCACCACCATGGAACACGTTTACACCCGTGCCGTTTACGTGAAAAGGCGTTTCATAAGGATATGACGTATTCGCCTGGAATGTCCAAGCAACTTCACCAGTCTCCCAATCATAGGCATGTACACCATCGTAGCCGCTCTTGTAATAATAGCCGTACGCTGATTGCCTATGGTATGCCCCGAAGGTTCCCCATGGGTGACTTGTGGGTGGAGTTGTCCAGAGTTCTGCTCCAGTAAACAGATCCCAACATCTTAGTTCACCCGTAATCATCAATACGGCGACTTTTCCATGGTCAGCGACTACACTACTTGTGCTAAAGGTGCTCTCGAGACCGCTGCTTAGATCGGTTGTTACATCCCATAACTCTTCTCCTGTCTTCAGGCTCGCAGCTCTCATTCCTAATCCTATCGCTACACGTGTAGATGGATTGCTTATAGAATATGCGTCAGCTGCAATGCCAGCTTCAAAATCTTGTGAGTCACCTAAATTACTCCAAGGCCAAGTTATGTTGTTCATTACCATCATACCAGTAACTCCAGTGTCCGGGTCTCTGCCTACAGTCCAGTTGATCAGTCGTCGGTTTCCGCCACCAAGGTTCTGAACGGTCAAGAGATAGGGATCCATATAAAGTGTACCTGAGTTCAATGGAGCAATTGATTGATTCATAGTAATTAAACCGGTATATGGATCATATGTTACGTACTTCCCCAGACCCACGTATAAAAGATCTACACTCTGACCTCGCAAATGAGCTTCTTCGCCGGCTACCGCTTGTAAAGTTCTTTTGGTATAAGTAATGTATGTCGGTTTCACCGGTGTTTCTCGCCATCCAAAGAACATGTTATACGTCAGTGTTGTTGGTAACGGTCGCTCCCAGAAAACTTCTCCCGTCCGAATATCGAAGCTCTGCCACATCCAAACTGATTCTTCATCGACGAGTCTTTCAAAGGCTTGATAGCCTCTTCCCTCGTAGATTATGTCTGGAACGTTCGGATAGAAACCAGAAGCATCATAGTGAGACATAATTCCCAAGTCTCCTCCGATAATGCCTTTTATCGATTCTTGTCGTTTCCATACCACATGAGCAGAGTTTGGCGCTTGAACCCATGGTACAAAGTTATAATCGGGGTTTCCGTATTTGTTGGTATTAGGATATAGTTCATCCCATAATTCACCGCCTCCAAGTCCACGCCAAGGATAGTTTCCCAAGATCGGCCACCATTCTCTATGCTCTAAAACTACAGGTCGTGTCCAGTAGTCTGTTGGAAGGGGTGAGGGCGGCCAAGAAAGCACCGGTTCCTGCTGTACCATAAGGTTGTACGGTCCATCACTGCTGGGCTTATAGTAGACTGATTCTTCAAATTCCGTGTTAGAATCCGCATATCCTATTCGTCTTCTGGTATAGTTTCCTGGTGGGAAGTAGCCCCCTGGGAAGTCGAATTTGAGTGTCCATGTGCCAACTTGGTCAACGACGTATTCAAACCATGCTGTGCCATCGCCAGGATAAGAATCCATTGTTATGACATCTTCGTTTCCATCAGGATCTGTGATTGTCACCGTAAAATCTGCTAGTTGTCGAGTGTTATGTATTGGTGGATGGATCCAAAAGTTGACTATGATTGTCTGACCGACTCCTACAGGGTTCGGTCTAAAGCTAAGGTAGGCTACCGATTCACTAGTAAAGTCAGGAGTAACACCAGCAGGAAGTGGTTCCGATTTTTTGTTGATGTACTGATTCTCGTATGTTTGGGCATTGACAGGTATATACAATGTCAGCAATACAGAAGTCAGCAGTAGAAGTAAAGCGAATGCAGTGGTTTTCTTGTTTCCTAAGATTGTTTTCATTTTCCTTTCATCCCTCAATTCTTTGAGGTACTCATCTGCTATCGGTGTCCCCTTTAAAAATCTTTCTTTAATTATAATAAAGATAATATAAATAAGAACTAAAGGTGCACAAATGTAATACAAGAACAATCCTTGAATTGAACACCATAAACAATGCTGGCGCATCTCACATCAACACGGCCAGCCAATCCAAAAACAGAAAAAAGGGGAGATGAGCGAACAGCCCTCGGCTGAAAAGTATAAATTAGATTCTAGAGGTTGGTAGCCCGGGGGAGATTCGAACTCCCGTCGACGGGTCCAAAGCCCGCCATGCTTGTCCGCTACAGTCGGCAGAGCTTTTCTCCTCTACCGGGCTAAGCCGGTTTCCCGGGCTACGCTAACTGTTATAATTCCGTCTTTAATATTAACCTTAACTTCCAACTACGCCTATGAATATCTAAAACTACGATGGAGGAGGTTTCGACTTTGCGATCAACGAGATTTTTTTGGGGTGTTGGGATTGATGTTCGAAGAATGGAGGAAAACATTGTCTCCTGCTATTGGCGCTAGCATTTTATTGTAGCCCCAACATTGTACCAGTGTGTCCTGCCTAAAGTTAGAGTTTTTCCCATTCCGTATCATCAGTGGTTTGCATATGACATGGGTTGGAACAATTGTAAGAATAAGAGGATGAAAAAATTGAATGCTCAAGGTCCTTGGGGAGAAATAAACCTGAGGCTAAGCAAATTGCCTATAAAAGAATTGGCTTAATTTATAAAATTTGAGAGGTTTGAAGACTGGAAGTCCGAGTTATTCAGCTTCGCCTTCTTCCACTGTCGCTTCTTCTGCTTCTTCGACTGCTTCTGCTTCTCCCACCACTTCTGCTTCAGCAAAGCGGCGGCTTATCCTCGTTATCTTGATTCGCACGTTGTCTCCTGGTTTGGTGTTTGGGACGAATGTTACGAGGCCTTTGATTCTTGTTATTCCTTCTCCTCGGCGGC
>CAYFWY010000171.1:0-315 GCA_964346895.1 uncultured Candidatus Bathyarchaeia archaeon
AAGCCATCTCACTCAGGCCAGAGAGGTGATAAACTCCGAGGGCGGCATCAGAGGATACAAAGTAACTCTAGACGAGTCCAATATTAACTTGATAAGCTCAAGATACGCCATTTGACATCAAACCATCCAATATTCTATACCACACCCATGCATGCATGCGCGCGCGTACTCTATTTATTCTCCCAGAAAATTCTATTCCAGTATTCCAGGGTAATTACAGGGTAATAGTAGGGTAAGTTTGGTTGGTTGGTTGGTTGGGTTAAATTTTAACGCGCGCGCGCGAGCTGGGAAATCATGTTTCTAAGATGAATTCGG
>CAYFWY010000171.1:325-3475 GCA_964346895.1 uncultured Candidatus Bathyarchaeia archaeon
ATGTATTCTGTTGGGGTTGGGTGTGGGGTTAAATTTTAACCCCCAAAACCCAAAACCCAAATATTCGTTAAATTTTAACCCCCACACACCCAGAACGACACTCAGGCAAATACTATGGAGAGATCACGGAGCAGTGTTTCTGGCTTTTGTGGGGAGCCTTGGAGGCTCAGGCATGCTGGAACTCTGTCACAGGTCTCATTCACTGATGAAGAACCCAGGGAGGCTCCCAGGCTTAAAGGCTCTTCGTTGATTCTCAATCGTTCGCGCGCGCATCTGAATCTTCATGCTAAAAGCCTACAGGGTTAGCCATCAAGACTCGACATCAATTGAAAACTAATGGGAAGGTTTTTTAAAATAGATTTTGTTAACAGAAAGCAAGTGAAAGGAAGTTGTTTGATTCAGCTTTTCTTGCCGTGATTGCGATAGGGTTGTTACATGGGCTAGAACCCGCACACGGCTGGCCCGTGGCTTTTCTCTATTCCTCAAGGACACGAAAACCCCTGTTCTATGGTTTCGTTAGCTCAACCATCATTTCACTTTTCCATTTTATCTCATCAATTGCGGTCGTCGTAGTTTACCTCTTGGTCAGTGTATATGTTACTTTTCCAACACAAATTATGAAGTACCTTGCAGGAGTGGTTTTGATATTACTTGCTCTTAGATTCTTCTTTGAAAAAGTTGAAGATGAAAGCGAAAGTCAACATGGGCATACCCACGAGAATATTGGAGAAGTCGAACATGAACACGAACATGAACACCCAGACATTGGAAAGCATAACCATTGGCACAAACATGCAAGGATAGTAAAGTTGACTCTTTTGGGTATAGCTACCTTCGCTTTCCTGCTCGGCTTTGCTCACGAAGAAGAGTTCGCACTTTTGGCTCTAGCGGTTGGGGGCGTAAACCCCCTTACTCTTATGGTATACTATGCTGTATCGGTTACCATAGCGTTGGTGGGAATCACTCTTATCAGCATTAAGGCATATCAAAAAGTGGAAGCAAAGACTAAACGATACGAGAAATATATTCCAAAAGTAAGCGCAATTGTTCTCTTAGTTATGGCTGTTGCTTTCATTTTCGGTCTGGCTTGACTGCGCGCGCACATTTGTCTGTGTAGGGTTAAATTTTAACCATCATTCTTATTAGAAATGGTAGTGGGCTTCATGAAGAAGAAGATGATAGCTGCTGTTCTCCATAAGATCGGTGAGCAGTTAAGGATAGAAACTTTGAAAGTACCAAAACTTAAGGCGGAAGAAGTCACTGTACGAATTAGAGCAGCTGGGATCTGTCATTCTGACTTGAATTACCGTGATGGCGTAAGTCCAGTCGGGCATCTCCCAATAATTCTTGGTCATGAAATAAGTGGTGAAATTGTGGCTATCGCGCAGAATGCTAGAGAAGTAGAGGAAGGAGATCGAGTATGTATCCATTATGTGAAAAGCTGTGGAGAGTGCTTGTTCTGTCGAATTGGTAAGGAGAATCTCTGTGAAAATTACCAGATGATAGGAAAAGATGTAGACGGGGGATTTGCTGAGTTCATAAATGTCCCTGCAAAGAACGTTCTGAAGCTCCCTGACAGCATTCCGATTGAGCATGGAGCTCTAATTGGATGTGCGGTCTCAACTGCACTCCACACTCTGAAACGAACAAGAGTAAGATTTGGAGATACAGTGGTCATCTATGGCGTAGGTGGGGTTGGATTACACGCTGTTCAATTAGCGGCTAGGGTTTTTGAGGCTGGAAGAATTATTGCTGTGGACATTTCAGATAAAAAACTAAAACTAGCTAAGGATTATGGAGCAGATTATGTAATTAACGGGGCACATGAAGGCGTATTGGATAGATTATATGAGTTAACTGAAGGAAGGTTTGCAGATGTAGTTTTAGAATTTGTGGGTTCTCGGAAAACAATAGAAGACGCAGTGAATTGTGTTGGGAAGGGAGGTAAGTTAGCCTTAGTGGGTATTGGATCTGAAGACATCTGTGTTTCTCCCTACAAAACTATAATTGGCAAGGAAATTGAGCTTATTGGAGTGAATGATCATCTGAAATCTGAGATGGCTCAGCTGATCGAACTGATTCAGACTGGAAAAATTGATCTTTCGAAATCTATAACGCATAGGTTTTCTTTGGAGGCTGTCAACAGAGGGATTGAGATTTTGGAGAAGAAGATCGAAGATCCTATACGAATCATTGTTGCTCAGTGAGCGCGCGCATTTTTGTGTGATATATGTCTCTGTCTCTCTCTGTCTATGTCTAAAATGTTGGGGGTAAAAGAGAGTAAGAGTAAGAGAGTAAGTAGAAGCAAGTAAGTAGATGTTTGGGTTTGGGTTTGGGGTTATGCGCGCGCTATATACTGTCTAGAAGGAATCTGCACCAAAGCCTAGCATGCGTGCATATAAAAAAGGAGGGTGATTTCTTTTTTAATCTATTTTCTTGCCACATTTTTGGCAAAAGGCTGCGTTAACTTGGATTTGTGCTCCGCAATATTGGCAAAACTTTTTTTCCTCAGATATAGAGACAACTGGCGTGGGTGCAGGCATTTGAGTTGGCATTTTAATATTGAAAAATCCTACGGCTACTAGTATCCAAGCGACGAACTTCAAAATTTCACCGATTACAGGTATTGCGGCGCCTATGATAAGAATCAAACCGGCTGTATTGAACATTTGTTCGCCAGACTTTTCTGAAAGATTGTTAAGCGAGTTTTTGTAGAATATTGCTCCAATCAGAGAGAAGACGTACAATACAATCAAGGCTATAATGAATAGTCCGAACTCAGCAAAAGGGGTGACAACGGGGTGCACAACAGCAAAGCCGAACGCAAACATTAAGATAACAATTACCAAAGCTATGACGCCTACAACTCCAAAGATGAATCCATAAAGGGCATTCTTGAATATGTCATCGTCATTGTAGTATTCTGCCATTCCCTTCATTGCAATTAACACGAGGATGATTCCGACCAAGTTAAGAAATGGAATGGCAAGCAGAATCGCTCCTATACCGCCCAGTGTTTTGTTAGATTCCAGACTCATTTATATCCTCCATCAACAAAGTTTATGGGATTTTTAAATAAAACTTCCTGCTCTTTATGCGCGCGCGTTCAAAGTAGAGAAAAAGGGTAAAAAGAAATGAGTTATGAGGAAT
>CAYFWY010000172.1:0-3357 GCA_964346895.1 uncultured Candidatus Bathyarchaeia archaeon
TTAATTGCTGCTCACTTTATTTTTGTCTTTGTTTCCTCTTTAAGGTTATCATATTTTCCTTTTTTCAGCGAGTATCTTAAATTCTTCCCATGTTAATTTCTCGCCGCGTTTCAACTTCTCAAACGCCCTTTCTTCCAGTTCTTTAAGGAGTTCACTCTTGCGTTTGGCTTGTTTTTTATCCTCCGCTTCCTTAAGTTGAATTTCGAAAGTCCTAATCTTATCCGATAGTTCGACACATTTTTGGTGGAGAGTCTGGGCTTGCTGTTTGATCATGGCATATTTTTGATGAGCGCTGTCCGCCTCAACCTTGAGACTGCCTGCTTTTTTTAAGTCTTCGAGCATATCTTCATGAAGTTTTTGACTTTTTTTGACGAGTTCTGCCAGTTTCTCATGAAAAGTTTTTGCTTTAGTTTCAAGTGCTTTCTCTTCGGTTCGTAGCATCATGAGTTTATCTTTTGTTCTTTCTATTTTTTTGTGAATTGATAGTTGAGTCTCAAGTTTTCTCACCTGACTAATCAGAATTTCTTCTTCCTTTACTGGAAGAGAAGTTGTTTGAATTTTCCATTCAATCGTTTCAATTTCCCTCTGGATATGACGCATTCTCTGCATGGGCTTCCTTTCAGCAAGTCCTCTAATCTTTTCCCTTAGTTCCAAGATTTGGGCATGTTTTTCTTTGCGTTTCGTCTTGGCTTCTTCACGCAAGCTTTTAAGCTTTTGAACTTCCTCGTTTAGACTGTCACGTTCTTCCTTAAGACTAGTGGCTTCTATTCGTAACTTTTTGATTTTTTCATTTATAGAATTTCTTTTCTCAGCCCATTTTTTGGCTTCCGAGTACAGCTTGTCACGTTCTTCTCTAAGTGAAGCTAACTCCTGATTTAGCTTTCCGATTCTTTGCTGAAGTGATTCAGACAATCTATCCTCTTCCTACGCAGGGGTTTAGTTATCCTAAGGATTTGCCGAATCATATCTTTTCCCTCCTTTGATTAAAAGAGAGGGAGATTCCAACGATATATTTGATTTTTCGCCGTATTGCCATATGTTTTTTTCTTTTGTGGTATGGTTCTCTGTAGAGGAGAATTTCTCTTTGCTACCAAGCTGGCGTTTGGGTTAGGTTAATGCCGGGACTAAAAAGAAGTTTATGCAGGTTTATGGTTTTTTACCCTTTCAATTTTTTCTTGGCTTCCGAGAGTTTGTAGCTATTTCTTCGAAAAAACCAATATGTATAGGCGTTGTTGTGGTTTCTCGAAACGTCTCCCTGTCTCCAAGTTAAGTAGTCGGTTACCTTTTTTTGGAGGAAATGGTTATGTAGAAATCAAAAGTAGCGATCAAGTTATCTTGAAGAGTTTAGCACCTCTTAATAAAAAGGTGCTGGAGGCAATTCCGGCGAGAAGCGAGTTTGTTTTTTAATTCTTTGTCTGAAGGGTGACGCATGCAAAAGGAGTACGTTTATTTCGTCGTTGGTTATGTAAACCAAAGATGGGGTTAAGTTACCATCAGACAAGGTCTTTGCAGATGCAATTAAGCACTTAGCAAACTTTTCGTCAAAGGATTTGTCAGCGTGGACTTTTTCTGGAATTACTTGAAACCGTCTTCCGTCAAGTCGGGCGAAGAAAGGAGTCTCTGGAGGAACTTTGTTGGGAAAAGATTTCGTGTTTAGAATGGTTAGGGTTTCCATCCTAATATGATTCTTGCATCGACCGTTTTTGCTCCCTTCTCGTATACCATTATGGGGTTTAGGTCGAGTTCTTTGATTTCTTGATGGTCCATTACTAACTTTGAGGTTTTTAACAAGATTCTCACTATGGCGTCCATATCTGCGGGAGGTTGACCGCGATAGCCCTTAAGGATAGGATAGGCTTTAACTTCTGTAATCATTTCCCAAGCGTCCTGTTCAGTGATTGGAGCGATTCTGAAGGTTACGTCTTTCAAGACTTCCACAAAGATCCCGCCGAGCCCGAACATCAAGGCTGGCCCAAACTGAGGGTCTTTAGTTGATCCAACAATGACCTCTGTTGATGAAGGTGCCATTTCCTGAACGATAATGCCTCTTATCTTGGCCTCGGGTTTGTGTCTAGCTACGTTCTCTAAGATTTTCTTGTAGGCATCGTAAATATCTTCCGGGCTCTTGAGGTTGAGGAGTACTCCGCCTATGTCAAATTTGTGGATAACCTCAGGAGAAACAATTTTGAGAACCGTTGGGTAGCCAATTTCGTCAGCAAACTTGACTGCTTCCTCCGCGGTTTTTGCCACTCTAAACGTTGTTACAGGTATTCCATATTCCATGCATATGGTTTTAGCCTCAGGCTCAAGCAGGTAGTTTCTTCCCTCTTCGCGAGCTTCCTCAAATATTTTTGAAACTTTCTCGATCAACATTAATCACCCTTGGATACCGAAAGCTAGGTAAGTTTTTCCCCCATTTCTAACTCTTACGCATTCTTAACCTTAAAATCTATATCAAGTTTATTGGCATCTCTTTCTCTCCAAAATTAGAAGCGTAGTGGATACAACCTCACCATTGTTTGTGACACGAAAAACACAGCACTTAATCTCACTCGCTAACAGATAGAAAGCGATGTGTAGGGATGTCTTCAAAACACACGCACACTTTATAAAACATCCAATACCATAATTTTGACCAATGGGCCGGTAGTCTAGCTCGGTTAGGACGCAGCCCTTACGAGGCTGAGGTCGCAGGTTCAAGTCCTGCCCGGCCCACCACCTATTTCACTTAAACTTTATATCGAACCTCTGGACTTTCTGTTAAAATGCGCGCGCACAAAGGTTGATGTGTAAATTCGATAGCTTATATAATGAATGGAGATGCCGCACCAAATGAAAAGAAGAGAAAGTGGTTCCGTAATGCGTGTAATAGAAAAACTTGCTGAACAAAAATTCAGCGGCATCGCAATTCGGAAATTAGAACAATTCGCAGCCAAAATGGGAGTAGACGAAAAAGATTTCTTTCAACTTTACGTGAAGACAAAAAACAATGCTTCTAGAAAAAATTTTGCGTCTACACCCTACAGCGAGAGAATACTGCTTCTACCTCAGTGTCTACGTTCCAGAGAGTGCCCAGCAGAATTGGGAGAATACGGCTATGAATGTCAAGAATGCGGAAAATGCAATCTAAAAAAGATAATCCACTTAACAAAAAAATTGGGATACAAAGGCGCATTTATTATGCCTGGTGGCAGCATGGCTAAAAAGATTTTTCTTGAGATAAAACCAAAGGCCTCTCTCGGCGTAGCTTGTTTCAAAGAACTCGTCCTAGGAAGCTTTCTCTGCGAGAAACTGGGTGTCACAGGCCAAGGCGTTGCACTTCTTCGAGACGGCTGTGTCAACACGGTCGTGGACTGG
>CAYFWY010000173.1:0-3312 GCA_964346895.1 uncultured Candidatus Bathyarchaeia archaeon
CCTATTAATTCTTTTATCCTGCTAGTTCTTTTATGACTTCATCTAATGCATGCATCTGAGGTGCACGCGCATAGTGGGTTTGTCTATCGTTCAACTAAAGCTGGAAGTCTACCTTGATGGATCCTCTGATATTTTTCCTTTAGCTTCGTTTCTTCAAGAGAGGGCTCGTCGCATTCTTTCCATCCGAATTCAAGTTTCCACCGAAAGTAGAGTAGGACCCAAGTCGGGTACATGGCTGTGTGTCTTCCGGAGAACTCATTGTACCGTCCTTTCAATGTGTTTCTACTTCCACGTTGAGTGCCGGCAGAGCCTATGTAAATTGTGGGGCAAGCACCGATCCTCCTAAGGCGCTCAATTCGACTCACTATTTTCTTCTCTAACATTTTCCATCCCACTTTTGCTATCAACTGTTTGGCTTCACTGATCATGGCTTCGGGCAAACTGTCGCTTCTCTTTTTTATTCTTATCGCATACAATCCTTTCTCTCTAGGTGGCTTGGCCTCCACAAGATCCTCGAAAACGAATTCTTTGAACAAATTGCCACAACACGCGTCTCCATCTTTGCGCGCGCGCGTAAGGAAAACTCTATCGCATTTACATTCAACAACTTCAAAACCTCTGCTTCTAATAAATTCGTTCGCGCGACCGTAGCCTTCTCCCCCTTGGAAATTATGATGCCATAGCTCTTCACCAGTGGCATATCTGGATGCTATAGAAATCACATATTTGGGCGGGTAGTGCCTCTGTTCATGAATCAAGCAGTAATTTGTTGATTTCCTACGGGCGGGAACACCGAGTTCATCGATTTCATGTATCGCCTTCAAAATATGATCCCTTCCAATAATGGAGGGAATAATATGACTATGACCTCTTCTGTGTACAGACGGCATACAACAGACTCCCCTTGAATGTAAGATATTGAAATACCCGAGGGCTAAAAGATTTTGGCTCATTAATATGGAACTGAATTTTTCCCAGTCTGGATAATTCAAGGCACAAATGAAATGTAACTTTTTTAGTCTACCTTTCAACAGGCGCGCGCGCGTCGGTTCATTGTTATTTCTTCAATTCTTTGATCTCTTTTGTCAGTTCGTCTATTGTCTTCCATAGTTGATCTGCAATCTCTCCCGCCGTTTCGTACATTTCCTTTAGCTCTTCGATTTCATTCTTTAGTTTCTCTTGATCAAGTTCCTGACTAACCGCATGCATGCAACAAATCTTTAAGTTTCCGAAGGAATCATAATTTGTGTTTCAATCAAAAAAGAAAGCAAATTCCTACAGAAATGTCGGTGGACTGTTAATTGTCTCAGCCTTAATATTCTTCTTGCTGGGACTTGTTTCTTCTTCAATCTTTACTTATTTAGTTGCTTTCTTGCTTTTCATTGCTTCTTTATTTTTGTTTGAAAACTATGTAACATGGGGTAGTGGGGCAGAGGGAGAAGAGAAGGTTGCAAAATATCTGGGCTCATTAGATGATAGCTATTACGTTATTCATGATGTTGTATTACCTGGAGAGGTAGGAAACATAGATCACATAGTTCTTGGTCCAAGCGGAATTTTTGTCATAGAAACGAAGAACCATAGGGGGTTCATTACATGCAGTGGGGATTGGTGGAAACAGAGAAAGATTGGCAGAAGAGGAACACCTTATTTAGGAAATATCGGTAATCCAAGCAAACAGGTCAAGAGAAAAGCAGTCTTACTAAGTAAATATATCCAAAATCACTTTGGAGTAAATCTCTTCATTAACGGTATAGTTGTTTTTACCAATGAAGAAGCTAGGTTAAGGATAAACAACCCTACAGTGGCAGTCCTTAGACCTCAGGAATTATGTGACTTCATTCAATACTATGAAGCGACTACAAAGGATATAAAACTCGAAGAGTTGGGAGCATCACTCAAATCTTATAGTTGTTTTTCCTAATGCGCATGCGCATCTTGGATTATGCATGTGTGCGCATTTGATTTCTTCAATTCTTCAATTTCCTCTCTTAACTCGTCTATTTCGTCAAGAAAGAATTTGGCGTCAAGATACTTGTCGCTTAGTTGCGTCTTCAAAACATCAATTTGACCTTGTTGTTCTCCAATTACGTTTTCTAGAACTTCGCGTTCCGTTTCCATGACCTGTGACTTTTCTTCTAAATTCTTCATTCTTTCTTCGGTGTCCAGTTCCAGAGTTACTGCTTTCGTTTCGTCTAACACTAACCCGCAGAGTCCACAAAATGTATTGTTGACTGGGTTTTTAGTTCGACATCGAGGGCACTCAAGTTCGCGTAACGGAGAGACTTGCGGTTTCTGTTCTATTTCCACACCTGCAATCTTCAACAAATCTTCGTCGAGGTCTTTACCTGTAAGATGAACATATACGCCTACCATTTCTGAGTTTGCGGTCCAACCGGCCAATACCTTCAGTTTCGAGTCACTTAGAAATTTCGCCAATTCTGTCAGTCTTGAATGACGAAAGTTGTGAGGATTCATGGGCTTTTTGATTCCAGTTCGTTCTTTTGTCTTAGAAAGCATTAGTCGTATCACATCTGCGCTTATCTTACCGAAAGGTTTTCTCAGAGAACACCACAAGGGAGCATTATGTTCGCCTTTTCGCGGATGTGATTCAATCCATCGTTGTAGAAAAGGTATGGATTCAATCAATCTCAATCTTCGTTGCCCTGTTTTTCCTTCGATTACCAAAACTGCTCCTTTCTCGTCGAACTTGAGGTGTTCGATGTTAATATTTATGAACTCTCCTATTCTCGCTGCCGACTCATACAAAGTTACAACCATGGCTTTGTCTCGAAAGTTGTCGCACCATCTTAGAAATTCAGCAATGTCTTCTTTTGTTATGACATCTTCTGGCCTAATGGGCAACTTCTTCTTGTGATTGTAACTAGAATTGAGATTAACGACTTGAGGAGGGAGTTCATGCCTCTTCATTCGGTACAATTGACGATAAAAAGATTTGATTACAGTCTTTATAAGACATACATAAGATTCCGCATATTTACCATTCATCTCACTTACGAATGTCAGTATATCCTCTTCAGTTGTTTCTCGAAACGGCTTACCCTTCAAGAAATTGTTCAGCTTGACTAAAACGGTTTGTTGGCTTCGAATGGTGTGTTTACTCTGACCGTTCGCTTCTTTGATACCAAGAAACTTTCTAATTTCAGCTTCATTATTTTTCATTCAACCACGGCGCGAGGGCGCGCCTCTATCCTTAGTTATAAATCTTATCAAATAGTAGTGAGTAATTCTGAAAGTACCCGGAATAGTTTTTAAAGTCCTATCAAGTGGAAATAGTTGCATAAGGGTGGC
>CAYFWY010000174.1:0-3311 GCA_964346895.1 uncultured Candidatus Bathyarchaeia archaeon
AAAGCCTCTTCCATAGCCTTGGAGAGGCTGCCTTTTCCATATCCAAACTTCTTCATAGCCAGCTCTCTGAATTTCTTCTCAACCTCTCCCGGAACACTTCCCCGAACTTCGCCCATAGCTGGCATCTCATATTTTCATCAGGGAACTTTCCTTATATTCTTTCACGAATATTGAATTCGTGTTTCTAGGGTCACTAGTCTTGTTCTTAAGATAGTTTCTAGACTGGAGAAGGCAATGGACGAATATTATCTTCTTTTCATTTCAAGAAGGTCGTAAAGTTTTTCATATTCATGTTTAATGTTATTTTTCTTCGATGAAAGGCCAATCTTTGCGTTTTTTACAGATTCGGGTAGTCTTCAAAAAAACTTGAAGGAATATGACTGTGTAGTGCTTAATGTTACAAAGCGATATTAGTTCGCGCAAAATATCGATTCAAGAAATGCTCTACATAACTCTTCTTGTCGCATTCGTAGCTTTCACTTTACTCGATGTCTTGACTACAGTAGTGGGCTTAGCCGTCGGGTGTGTTGAGTTGAATCCGGTGGTTACTACCTGGGGGACTCAGTTTTGGGCGACATTCCGGGTGTTATTGTTAGGCAGCATGGTAACCGTGTTTTTTGCTATTCACAGGCTCTGCTTGAAACATTTTCAAAAAGGTTTGCGGATAGTGGAGGCGCTTCTATTCATGCTAGACTCTTACATCGGCGCAATTGTGTTCTCAAGTTTTCTAGCAATCTCTTTCACATTTTTATTCTAGTGTATATTCACATCGCAAGAGATGGATATCTTTTATAGAAATAAAAAATAGAAAAGTCCTATAGAATTTACTTAGTTAATTTATTTTCATATATGTTTTATAGATGTATAGTGATATAGCCATATCGCATTTCATAGGTAAATCGTTTTAACAAAAAAGTGGGAGAACTATTGAACTGTCCACAATGTTATAGTCCTCTCGTCTTCCCCGACGGCTTAAGAGGAGAAATTGTCTGCAAAAAATGTGGCCTTGTCACAAGTCAGGGCCAAAACAGTCAAGGGTTTACAAAGTGGACGCCCAAATGGTTTTCCAACTGGAACGAAAATGACTCTGACACCCTCAGAGAATGGTTAACAACACTACGAACAGTCTCATGCCAATTAAATCTCCCAGATTTCCCCTATAGAGAAGAAACAGCACGGGTAATCAAGCGAAAAAGTGACATGCTTTTCAGGTCTCAAAGGTTTGGGAAGAACAAGAGAGAAGCCATCGCGGCTTTAGTTCATCTGATCCTAAGAAGGTATGATGAGATACGGCCACTGAAGGAGATCTGTAAAACCCTCTCTCTTGACCATCGTCTAGTTACAAAATATGCTTGGACCATGCGAACAATGACCGGTTTTCACAGAAACTTCACACCGAAAGATTACTTAAGGAAGTACGGGTGGAGAGTGACGTCCAACGCTGAATTGATAAAAAAGGTTGAACAACTGCTCACGACCATCCGAAAAGAAATAAGCGGAAATCCTGTTTCATTGGCAGCTGGAGCTTTCTACTTCATCTGCAAAAGCAGAAAGATCAAGATATCGAAGGATGAAATTGGAGATGCCTTCCATATTTCAGGTCGCACCGTTTACAGTAACGAACGTAGAATCAATGGATTAATGTCGACGAAAAGCTTCACACCATAGTTCAAAACGTCGGACGGACCTATTGAAAGATACGTAAACGCGAATACATTTCCGGAAAAGTTTCTAACCTGGAAATTATTTTTATAGCTGTAGCTTCCTTACACATTTGGCGGCGAGACCAAACATTCTGAGTTTATTAACAAACCAACATAATGTAACATTGAACACAAGGTGAGAACGAGACATGACTCTTGAGGAACTCAAACGCCTTGAAGATTTCGAAAAACGTCTGAAAAAGCTGGAGGCGCATGGGTTTGAAGATGCCCTAACCCTAGTGGAAATACTGAGCAGCATGACCTTCTTTGGCGGCTTGAAGATGAAAAAGTGCGAATATGCTAAAGACGGGCAATGCGAATTCTTCTTCCTCAAAAGGGGAGCAAAGAAGAAAATACCACTAACTAGCGATTGCAGGATAAAAGACTGCAAGGGCGAACCAGACCATTACCATCTAGAACTAACTAATATAACGTGCGCGCTATGCCCAGAAGCTAAAATACTAAAAACCTAATCTGTTTTAGCGAACGCTTATTTTTTCTTGACAACCAATTTCGAGACAGACTTTTTCCATAAATATTCTAACTAAAATAATTCAAATTAATTTTTTTCAAGATTCCTTTGACGCATGCGCAGAGTAACCACCAAATCAGAAGACCTAAGCGTGGCTTGAAAATGCTTTGAAAAAGCTTGCAGAAAAGATGACTTGTTCCACCTAGAGAAAAGTAAACAAGACGAAAAAACCACATACGCGAATTCATTATGGTCGACAATAAAAGGAAATCAAAATTTTTCTGTATACCCGAAAATCATTGAGGACATTATCGGAAAAATGGAAACGCGAGCATGCGCACAAAGCATAAAAGCTTGATGAATCCAGGTTAGGTCAGGCGCAGAACTATGATAGTGCTTTCGTTTGAAACTAAAAAAAGTCAAACAAGTATACTTGACAAAGCGGTCAAATACTTTGTCGACGATGTTGGCTTGAAAGTAACTGAAAAAGGCGATTGCTGTGTAAATTTTGCCGACGAAAATCAGCTTGGCCACATCAGGATAACAGTTGCCAAAAAAGATGGAAAGTTTGAAGTCAACGTCGAAAGTAGAGAATACGACTATCATGCAAAGAAATTCGTAAGCGAATTCAAATAGATAACGCATGCATGCAAATTCTATTCGGGAAAGAATACAAGCGCGCGCGATCGAAGCTTTGTTCAGTAACAAATACTTGAAATCTGAATTTACGATTAACAAACTTTTTCTGCGAATCAACAACGCACTATTTTTTGTGCCAACCAGGTCGACTGCAAAAGGGTCCAGGAAGGATTTGGCGAAACAGCGTCCTTGAACCAAGTCTTTCCGAGACCATCCATTTTACAGCGCTTTCGAGGACCTATTTTCTATTTCTTTTCACGGCAATTTGCTTGCATGCGTGCGCCAATAAGAAAAGCACGCTTAGTATAAACGCGACGTTGCGCGCGTTGGGAGATTTTACGAAGGCGTTATTGGAGGTGGTTGAGTGGGTTCTGCCCTAATCTGGAAGAATGCCGCTGTCATGAGTATTAAAGCAACCCAGATAAGCAATAAACCTATAGCAATTATTGTTAAGACGGCGCCGATCAGTAGTAACAATCCTGCAGTGCCAAAAAGGC
>CAYFWY010000175.1:0-3305 GCA_964346895.1 uncultured Candidatus Bathyarchaeia archaeon
CTCACTATTTCCTTCAGTTTTCCAGCTTCGATTGTTATAATTATTTGCGCGCCCTTTTTTCTTGCAGCTTCCTTAAGTTCGAGGGGTAAATCAGCCGCGCCCTTCGATGCTTCAACGACGATTATGCAATTACCACGTTTTGTAAGAGTCGGTTCTTTCGTAATTTCAAATGTCGTCTTATGAGTTGCTTCAATATTCTCGTGTCCCTTTGCAGAAATAACAGTAATTGTAGGTTTCATGGTCTGTCAGTTCGGTTATTTGTTATGTATCTTATCGTCATTTCTTTCAATTCGGAAAATTATTCAAGGACTTCTATAGAATCTACCTTTCCGTCTCCATCGAGGTCGAATCCTTGGATTACGGCTGCAAATTTTTCTTGATCGTTGAAATTTCTTAGGGCTTCTTTCTGGAATTTTGTGAGGGCTAGTACGCAGGCCTTGGTTCCAATTGCTTTGTTGCCAGCAAGAACAATTATTCTTTTTTCTTTATTCCATGGGTTTGGTATTCTTGCTATTACTCCTATGTTGTCGGCAGTGTAGACTTTTTTGGTTTTTTCGGAGACCAATCCGCCTAGGAGGAATCCGTGTTTAGAGGGCATCATGTTGAAGTGTATCGGTAAAAATTCGTTGATTTCTTGAGTGATCAGGTTGGTTCCGGGGCCACCTACCAGTATTAAGCCATTATTTTCTTCTTTCTCAGCCTTTACGTCGACGTCCAGTTTTATCGGGAAGTTCTCTGGTAGTTCGGTGAATTGGCCAAGGAAAAATGTTAAATAGGAGGCATAGTGGCCGTCTCTAGCTTTGGCTTTGAAGGGACCGTGTGGATCCGGACTACCTACTATAATCTTTCCATCGAAAGTGCCATCTTCCTGTAGAAAGGGACTAAGGAACCTTTTCATTTTCTCATCTACGCTGGGAGTTGAGATGTTCTTGATCTTTTGGTAACCAAAAGGAAGTTCGACTCCTAAAGCTGGAAACGAGGCTTTGTAGTATTTTGCTACAGCTCCCTTCTTTTCTTCTTCCCTAACAATCTTCACCACGCCGACCCTCGACAGCTTTCTTATATGATAATAGACCTTCTGCTCGTGTACTCCCAGTTTCTTCGCAACCTCCATGGGATACATTTCTTTTTCGCTAAGCAGCTGAAGGATTCTCCAACTGAGTTTGTTCAAGACAGCTTTGAGTCTCTCAGGGTTGTCAAAAACGGCTATTTCCTTTACCAAGTATTGTCTTCTTTCGCCGCTAAGCAACAGCTTTTTCTTCATGGTCGCAATTAAAGGACGGTTCCTTTATAAACATTTTTTTAATGGTTGCATGAATAAGGCGTTAGCCTTTAGGAAAGACTTCATTCGTAAATATGAAAACAAAACTGGCGAAATAGTAAAGAACTTTAATATTATGCTAGAAGTCTCTGTATCTTGAAATACCCATATTCTGGTAATCTGTTTAGTGTGTACGTTTTCTACTACGGTTACGAAGCCCACGATTGTGCACAGGCAAGTTGCTTTTGGCTGCTTTGTATGGCTTGGTTGATGGTTAGTTTTATTAATTACGTGAAGTCTATGAAAATGTATTTCTTAACAGGTTATAGGATGAATCTATTAGTGAGTGAAGCCTTCGCCCCTCTCCTTTTCCAACTTGGCATAGGTGGAATTGGTGGATTTTTTATAGGGTACGCCATCAGAAAAGCTGTCAAAGTTGCTTTAATCCTTGGGATCGTCATCTTTTTTCTGATGTTTTTGGTATATACAAATGTAATCGGCATAGATTATGGTGGATTAATTGAAATGGTATCAAATTTTGTTAATGCTGTTAATCCAGCACTAGGTTTGCTTACCCCTCTCTTGGCCCATTTGCCTTTTGTAGGTAGCCTCATAATTGGGCTCTTCATTGGGTTCAAAAAGAAATGAAGTTTTTCCACAATTTTTTGGATTCTGGATAAAGAGCAAAATATTTTCAGTTAGTTTATAGTCAAAAATCTCTACCCTTCTTTTTTGATATATTTTTGCAGTTCTTGCCAGATGGCTTTTATATCTGATCTTTTTCCCTCTATTGGTTCCATTTTCTTACCCATTGTCTCGATAAGTAGGACCCCTTTCTTTTTCGCTATCCCTTTCTCGTCGTAATGTAGTGTCCTAATGTCCTCTATTCTTTCAGCGATAATTCTATCCTTCTTAAAAACAACTCCTCTACGCTTGTAAAGGAGTATTCTCTGATCCGTTATGTAGAACTCAAAACGATCATTGAGGGTTTTAACCTTGCCGCTTTGAAATATTATGATCTCTCCGGGAAAGAGGAAATCTTCAAGAACCAAACTGCTCTCCTTCTTTCATGGTTGATCTTGGAATTCTTATTTCTTGTGGTAAACATGGCACTGAACCGGAAGGCTTCAGAACAAACTAGAACCATTATAAAAAATGTTTTAAAGGTGTATCCTCAGCACGCCTGCAAGCCTTGGAAACCGTTATGATTTCCCTTGTAATTTTAAAACCGTTTTCCTAAAAATGTTTATAGAAGCCTTTTTAGATTTAATAAAAGTTACAGAACGGAAATCTAGTTTCGCGGCCAGCATCAAAACATGGGAATTTGGTGAATCAAAGTTGTGCGGTATATTTGGATGCATTCTTAAAGAAGGAGAGGCGGCACCCATAATTCATGTCGCTTTAAAAAGACTCGAGTATAGAGGCTACGACTCTGTAGGAACAGCAACACTTCATGAGAATAAGCTCTTTATCAAAAAGGACAGCGGGAAGATTGATGAAGTTCATGGATTACATAACCTGGACGATCTTCCCGGAAGGATTGGAATAGGTCACACAAGATGGGCGACTCATGGAGCTCCCTATCAAGAAAACGCCCATCCACACACTGATTGCAATGGACAAATAGCTGTTGTTCACAACGGAATCATCGAAAACTTTTCTGAGCTCAAGATGGAGCTTGAAGAGCATGGACACAGATTTAGATCAAAAACCGACACCGAAGTCATTTCTCATCTCGTTGAAGAAAAATTGAGAGAAGGTTTTGCTCTCGTCGAGGCGGTGCGCGAGACTGTAATGCAATTGGATGGGTCCTATGCCATCGCTGTTGTTTCGGTTAAAGAACCTGATAAGATTGTTTGTGCCCGAAAAGAAAGTCCTCTTGTTGTTGGGACTGCTGAAAACGCCGTTTACTGTGCCTCTGACATTCCAGCTTTTCTCCCAATGACTAACAAGTCCGTTACTGTTCAGGACGGAGAAATCGTGGTTCTCAGTGATGAAGGATACGAAATCCGGAAGGTTCTTGATTGGACGGAGGTTGCAAGGG
>CAYFWY010000176.1:0-3238 GCA_964346895.1 uncultured Candidatus Bathyarchaeia archaeon
CAATAAACTCTTCTAGACACTGCATCTTTGCTAAATCTTCACGGTGGACTAGGAGAATATTGTTGTTATTTGGAATTTTTTTTCCATCGGTTATGAAAACTGGCTCAGCGTTGATTATATTGCCGACGCTTATGATCTCTTCTGTTCTCTGATCTACGTTTCGCTCCTTTTTATTTGCGACCCCGCCGATTATTTTTACCTCTTTCTCAGAACATCTGGCTATAAAATCGAATGGGGCTCTTCTCGTGTGGGCTACTCTAAAGTTGAATTGGGTGAGTTTTTTGAAAACCGTTTGTAGAAGGGGATGTTTGATTACTATGCGTCGAGCTGTGGCGAAGAAGTCTGTGCCTTTGGGAGATAATTGAAACATATCAATGAATTGTACCACCGGAACTCCTAGAATCCATTCAAGTTTGTAGGCTGTGGACACTGAGGCTTTTGTCATTCCTCTTTCGTAACCGTAGAGGGTTCTTCTGGAAATTCCTAGCATCTCCGCAAGCTTCCCCACAGAAAGCTCTAGCTCCTGTCTCCTTTTCCTGACGAGCTTTCCATCAAGTTCAATATAGTATCCTCCAGGTCCAGCCTCTACAAGAGGATGCACCTCGCGGAGAACCATGTCTTCGAGAGTTTTGACGTTTATTGCGTAAATATTATGCCTAGAGTAAACAGTGTCATCTTCTAGGGGTTTTCGACGAGTTTTTTCGCCGATGATGAGACATATTGCGGAGAAGCATTCAGAGATCGTTTGTAATTCTGAAGCGTCTTTGGCAGAGACATTTCCAATATTAGCGTAGACCTTTATGAACGTAAGTTGTTTTTTCCTGTGGGCAACGAGATCAAAGCAACTTGGTCTTGAAACACATCTTCGCGATAGTTGGAAGCCAGCTTTTTCTAAGACAGATTCGGTGATCTCGAGGATCTCCGCCCTTTTCATCATCTTCCCTTCGAGCATACGAACCATTCTGAGGGTCTCTTATAAGCATATACCGTTGGCTTGTTTGCCTCTTTCTAAATACACCCTCTCAATTATTCCTCGAACAGCTTGAACATTTTTTGACACAGTTACTGTACATAAAATTCTTTAAAGACGATCGATTTGGACCATAATAAAAGCAGAAGGCTGAAAAGAGTGTTTTCTCATCATTCTTAAACTGAAAGCTTTTTAATCTGTTCTATTACGTGTTGCCTAATTTCTCTGGGTTTCGGAAGTTTCGCAACTATTTTTCCTTTTTCTATTAAAGGCTTTAACATTGGTTGAGTCTTGCCTCCACATTCTGGACACTTTGGTTGAGAATCCTTGGAGGGCAAAACGGTGTCCACTAAACATTGATGGCATCTCCAAACCTGCTTTTTTCCCCCCAACTTACCCCGTTTAGCTACAAGTTTTCCTTCAAGCTCTATAATATCCATAGCAAAATCTACGGTGGGCGCATTACTAACAGAAGTTCCAACGCCAAACGCTTCTGCTCCGGCTTCACCTAAAATCCTAACAGTTTCTTCGTTGAGGCCTCCGGAAACGAAAATTTTGACGTGTTGATAACCCCTTACGTCTAGTTCCCAACGAACCTCCCGAATAATCTCAGCAAAGTCTCCCCTTCTAGAACCAGGAGTATCCAGTCGCACACCATAAAGGCGATCTTTTAAAGTTTCAGCTGCCATTATCGCTTCAATCTTTTCGTCAAAATATGTGTCCACTAAAGCTACTCTAAGAACATTAGGAGAGATGATTTCGTCAAAAGCCTTCAAAGCCTTTGCCTGATCTCCAAACATGATGATTAGGGCATGAGGTATCGTCCCCATCGGCTTCTTTCCAATGGTTTCGGCTCCCATTAAACTGGAAACGCCGTCGAAACCTCCAACGTAAGCAGCTCGATCAAGCATCGGAGACAAAGCCGGATGCATACGTCGGATTCCAAAGGCCATAACTCTCTTTTCGCCAGCAACCTTCTTTATCCTCGCCGCCCGCGTCGCTGCCCCAGAAGCCTGGCAGATCAATCCGAGCATAGGTGTCTCTAGAACACAATATTCTCCGTAGGGACCGTCAATAAACATAACAGGCTCTCTCACACCCCTATGATCAGTACTGTAGAAAACACTCCCTTCCGGCATGGCATAAATATCCACTGGGCATCCTTCAAACAATCTTGCTTCCTCTTCGATTCCACAGAGGATTCCCCAAGGCCACCCCATTGGAAGTTTACCAGGAGTAACCTCAGCTAACGCTCTAATTTTGTCCATTTTTTTGGCTTCAAGAATCTGCTTTGTCCTGGAAAAGTAAATGTCGGTGGTTTTTCCCCTTTTTATTTCTTCATCAGTTGCAATATGGAATTGATCCATTATCTCTCAATCTCCTAAACCACTTCTTTTTCGTCATTTCGTTTACTTTCGTAATCTTACAGTCATAAATTGTTTTAATATATTTACACCTTGGCTTCGCTTCTTATTTCAAAGATGACTGTTCCGCCAAGAGTGTACGGGGGTCCTGGATCAAGGCACTGAATGTAGCCAACGTTTCCTTTCTCCTTGGCGAGACCCAACTCTTTGAAACTGACTCCCCTACCTAAGGCAATTATTGTAGACAACATGGAACCCAATGCATGAACGCATAGAGCATCTGTTTTTTCCGGAATTACGTTGGGGCCTTCGATAGTGATTCTGTCTCCAACCTTGAAGACTGGGCATTTGCCACGAATTTTCTTCACAGTTATTGTAAGACGGTGGATGGTATTCATAGTGGGAACCTTCATGGTCAGTGATTTCTATTAAACCTAATAGTTCATTCCCATGAAATAAATTTTCCACGAAAATCCTTATGATCTAGCATTTATATTAGATGCCACGAAGGGTTCCTCGATTTTCCCCAGCTGATAATCAGCAACATTTTAAAAGGGGGTTGCGGGAAAATAGAACTCTGAATGAAAAGGGGATACTGAATTTATGAAACAGCGACTTCCGGCCATAATCGGCGTTGGCAGAACAAAGTTTGGTGAGCACTATGAAAGCGGTCCGGAAAAACTGGTGGAAGAGGCTGGACTGCAGGCGCTAGATTCGGCCGGCGTAAAGCGCAAAGATCTGGATGCATGTTACTTTTCAGATCATTTCCTTCAAATTACAAATAAAATTGGAATCGAAGAGGGCTTTCAATCTGAGCTTTTAGAACTACATGTTCCCATGGAAAAGATGAGGTCCTTCAGCTCCGCCCTCCTCAACGCCTGCCACGCAGTTCAATCAGGAAAAT
>CAYFWY010000177.1:0-3205 GCA_964346895.1 uncultured Candidatus Bathyarchaeia archaeon
CTTGGGCTGTTGATGACTAATTGGATTTCTACAAAAAAATAGGTGTTAGAGTTTCCTGAGGACCTTTCGCAACTGCTTTAACTTACTTTCTCTCTCCTCTGTAAGTTAGAGTATCTCTTAAACAAACAAGCAAAGACCAGTAGAATGATCAGATGGCTAATTCTGTTTATCCTTATTGGACATATCATCGTAGATATATTTCAAGAAAGAGGAAAGAAACAACCTGATGGATTTCATTTAGTATTCCTCGACAGCTACTAGTTCCTCAGTAATTTTCCTTATCACTTAAAAGGCTTTTTGTAGGATGCGCGCGCACGCTGATCTCTACCACTTTCTTCCAGCGTCAGCTTTCACTGTTGACATTTTCCGGGGGGGCGTTAAAATTTAACCCCAAACCCAAACCAATAATTCCATAGCATGCCATTTAAACTCACTGAGGCTTAACTGTCGAGAGGTGTAAGTATGAACAACAGAGTGTTTAAGCGGAAAAAGGCAGTTGCGGTGATTCTGGCCGTAGTAGTTTCTGCGGTAGCTGTTACGGTTTACTTAACTTGGCTTAAACCTAATGAATTTGAACCCACCGAAGTATATGGTTCCGTGGAACTTCCGAGTCCCGAAACAACAGGCACCGTATCTGTCGAAGAAGCAATCCAGCGGAGGCGGTCGATAAGGAGCTACACTGATGAGCCCCTGAGTTTACAAGACATCTCGCAACTGATGTGGGCAGCTCAAGGAATCACAGATCCTGCTAGAAAATTTAGAGCAACTCCATCTGCTGGAGCAACTTATCCGCTCGAACTTTATGTAGTTGTCGGTAACAACTGCGTGACAGCATTGTCCGGGGGACTTTATCGCTACGACCCGTCTGAGCATCGGTTGGAGTACATCTTTAAAGATGACCTGCGCTCAAGCGTAGCTGAGGCTGCGCTGGGACAGAGTTGGGTAAGAGAAGCACCGATCAACATCGTCATTGCAGCGGTCTACGAGCGCACCACAAACAGATATGGCGAACGCGGCATTCGCTACGTGCACATGGAGGCCGGTCATGTCGGACAAAACCTCTACCTTCAAGCTGTGGCTCGAGGGCTAGGTATGGTGGTAGTCGGAGCATTTCATGATGACCAAGTTCAAGGGCTTCTGCAGTTGCCAACAGACCAGAAGCCGCTTTACATTATCCCAATCGGCCACCCCAAGTAGTGCATGCATGCTGTGTGTGGGTTAAATTGCGCGCGCGCCTAGAAGATTGAAGGCAATGTTATGAAACGCAGATTCACAATATTTTTATGTTACATAGCAACAGCTTTACCATCCTCGAGGAAACTGTGTTGTCGGTGATTGACGAAATCCTATGGTTACTCAAAGATGGGAAGTGGCATAATTTAAAAGAAACTATAGACAAGTGTTCAGCGCCAGAATCTAAAGCGAAAATGACCGTCAGCTTCTTATGGGAATACGACTTCATCGAGTTAAATGAGAACGGACAAAAAGCAAAACTCCGCACCTTAACGCTTAGCTTCATAAATGAAATTCAACGCGTCGAAAAGGAAGAAGCCTTAAGTCATAAGGGCTCTGAGGGTGCGGTAGGCGTTGAGGAATTTAAGTCCTTTTGCCGTGGTTTTAAAAAGGTCCGAGTGGGATACCAAGAATCCCATACCCAAAAGAAGCTTCAAATAAGCTTGAAGCTGTCCGTAGCTTAGATTGCATCCGTACATGATGTGAGTTTTTTTAGCTCCCTCATTGGCCAAACGCAGAATATTTGCTGTTATATCAATTCTGCTTCGACGAAGATCATATCTAACCGTATGTTCTTTACTTTCCATTCTTCATCATCTTCTTTTGTTGGATTTGAATAGAATATATCTCCCACCGATTTGACGGACCTCATAGCCGAGTTCCATAGCCACCGAAACGACGAAGCCTCCAAGGATTCCCCAGCCAATCCCTGTTAGTCCTGAGTATCCAAGCATCTCGAAAATTGCAGAGAGGGCGATAACTGGTTCGGGAGAGCGTTTCAGAATGGAAACCAATTTCTCTTTGAGAGTTAGTACTGTCTGGAGTCTGATGGGGGTTTTCTTCTTCTCAGAGGTCGTTATTCCTTCCAAAAGATTCCTCCCCAAGTTTATAATGGTTTGCAACAACTTATAAGACTTTGCAAGAGTTATATGTGAAAAACCAAAAAAGTCAAGGGGGCTGTGCGCCAAGCTACACCTTCGGAATTTGTCTAACAGAAGTGTGTGCACATTCTTTCCCTAGACAGTAGAGGGAAGTACGTATAAAAGCGTGAGATGGTTGGTAAGGTGCATGCATGCACGCGATTGTTTGTTCTAGAGAATATCTAATGTTACAGTCTTCTAGTTGGAAAGAAAAAAGAGGGGAGAAGGCGCTTTTTATTTGTTGTGTTTTTTCTATTTATTCTTCCGTTCTCTTTCAATTATGAAAGCTTTCTATGCATCCCAGGTAGGACCCACATTGATAAATCTTAAATACATTCCATCTGGCCACATTGATGCCGCAGCTTCAGCGGCTTCTTGATCTAATCCCTCCAGCATAAACAGCGCCACAAGGGTTTCATAGGGCCAATAGAACCACTTGTTTTTGAGAGCCTCGACTGCTATCTCGGGATTAAGCATCATCATCCACATCCATGTTTCAATTTCGGAGGGGGTAATCTCTACAGCTGTATTGATGAGGCCTTTGGCTTTTGACGCGATAATACAATGCATGATGTCAAAGGGCCACTCTTTGGTGTTTGCCATCCAAGAGTGTAATCCTCCGCTGGGGAGATAAGCGTCAACTCCTCCAGAGCTGGCGGGAGGACCAGGTTCAGGGGGCACAATCACCATGTTTGGGTTCTTTTCCCCCCCTTTTTGGGGTCCGATAGGTTTTGCCATTGCTGAAGTCATCATCACTGATAACATTAATGGCATCAGAGCTAACATCAAGATTTTCTTATTCACTCTTTATCACCTCCTTTTATGCTGATACTTTTATTTCGTTATGAATGGAGAACCCATCAAAAAATATCATTTAGGAATCTCTTCGTATTACCCGTATCCTGCTAAATTGGATTTAAGGTTTACCTTCAAATAATTTTCTAAAACAAACTTACGCGCGCCTAGACAGTGTGTGGGGGGTTAAATTTTAACCCTTAAAAAAAGGGGAGTTTGCGGGGGATATCTCCACTTTAGCCGAAGCTACCTCACCT
>CAYFWY010000178.1:0-3141 GCA_964346895.1 uncultured Candidatus Bathyarchaeia archaeon
GTAAAAATCTCAAAAACAAAACGCCTCACCACGCGCCTCAACGTGGAAGATCCCGTGGACCCTTTCAGCCTTACGTTTAAGTCCACAACCACTTCTCAACTTCAGTTGTCGTTACCTCTTTCATATTGAAAAAAAGAGGGGGGTTGAAGGGTTTATTTTCGTAGTCTTCTGTGATCTAAGAGGCTAATTATGCCTATGACGATGGCTACGGCAACAGCGACTATTGTGCCATAGAGTATTGGTGTAAGACTACTGTTGAGTTTGTCGATCGCTTGATTGACGTCTTCTTGTACTTCTGGCTCCGTTACTGGCGTTGGCGGCTCTTCCGGTGCTTCCGTTACGCCTACTGCGGTTTCTGCGTAACTGCTGCCGTAAGAGTCGTCTCCCATAAACGTGGCGATGACTGTGAATTTGCCTGGAATCTCTGGAGTCCACATGTAGCTGAACATGCCACTCATGTCAGTAGTAACGTCGCCAATGTGGATGAAGTTGCCGTTCGGATCAAGGGTGTCTAACGAGACTGGAACTCCAGTTACGTCCGCGGGAATCGGTCTCTGCATGTGCAGGTATTCCATCCATCCAGACATAGATTCTTTAGATACGCATGGAGTGCCTGGCTGCGCAGGAGACATATCCAACACCGTGCCCTTTATCACGATGCTCTCCCCTAGCGGTATAGCTGTCATAGGTGCTTCAATTGTTGTGGTGCTTTTGCCCTTGCCGTAGACATACATGTACCCGTCATCCATGTTGGCGGCTACGAGATAGCCATCAGCGATAGCACCTGGTATCTGAGATCCCGTTATGTTCCATATGCCCTCGCCTGTAGTAGCGTTGATGCAGTGGAGCTTCCACCCTCGTGTGCGGGGCCAAGTAGTCGTGTGCTCACTATTGTATGTGTAGAGTTTTCCGTCAGCAACCATGGCACCACTGTTGAAGGAAGTGTCCCCGGAATAGGGAGTTTCATACGGGACACTAGGTGCTTTGTAGTGCCAGACTATGCTTCCGTCATCCCAATCAAAGGCGTAGACACCATCGTAGCTTTGCCGGTAAAACATGCCGTAGGCTGACTGCACCGCGTAAGCCCCGAAGCTAGGTTGTCCCCAAGGATAGTCCATCAACTCACTCTTCCATAGGAAATTTCCTGAAAGGGAATCCCAGCACATCCAATAACCGTTCTCCATCAATACTGCGACTTTGCCGTGGTCAGCGATCAAACAGCTTGTGCTGTATCTGGTGTCGGGTACTGTTATGTTCCACAGCAGTGCACCTGTTTTCAGGTTGATCGCCTGCATCCAGGTTCCATAATATGCTCCGGTTCCACCAACAGCGATACCAACCATCCAAACAGCTACGCCCACTTCGAAATCGTAAACTGTACCAGTAAAGCCTAAACAACCACCAGGCCAAATTGGCATACCCCACGGCAAGCTTATGTTGCCTACTACCCTCTGGGTGAAGTTGTCGGTGTTTCCAGCTGTGGTCCAGTTAATCAAATGATAATCAGGGTTGAAAAAGCTGCCAAGGTTCTGCATGCTCAAGACATAGGGGTCATCGTGAAAGGCACCTTGGTCTCCTGCATCGAACCCCCCGCCTATTGTGGTTGGACTCATTCCTGGCACGCTCGTGGTCACAGCTCCAGTATATGGATTAATCTTGCTTAGAGTCGAGCCTAGCGACAAAAGACTCACTGAATAAGTGTTGGATTCAGTGGCTCCAGGCACGGCCTCACCCGTTCCCCTGGTATATGAGATGACTGTGGGTGTGACACCACCTTCCGCCGTTGGTATTTCGTAGTATATCTCTCCGGTGCGTAGGTCATAGCACGCAGCAACGCTTCCCACACCTGGCTTTGTATAGGTCTGGTAACATCTTCCAGCATAGATTACGCTTGGATTGCCAGGACTACTCATTGTGCCGTATTGCCCCGCTGTACCTCCGATTAGACCTGCTAAGGCGCCCAGTCGTTTCCATACGATGTGTGCAGTGTTTGGCGCTTGGACATATGGAATGAAATGATAGTTGCTCATGTATCTGTTCGTGTCAGCGGGCCAGTAGGGCCCTCCTCCTACAATGCCATAAGGCGGGTAGTTTCCTGCAATGGGCCACCACTCTCTATTCTCTAAAGATACTGGTCGTGTCCAGTAGTCAGTTGGTAGAGGAGACGGAGGCCAAGAAAGCACCTGTTCCTCCTGTACCACAAGTTCTTGTTCTGCGGTGGAGGCGGGCTTATAGTAGGCTGAGTCAAGCACATTCCCCGGCGGATCCGGTACAACATATCCATCCCGGTAGCGTCCTGCTGGGAAATATGTTCCAGCGAAGTCGAACTTGAGTGTCCATGTACCCACCTGGTCAACCACGTACTCAAACCAGGCCGTCGCGTCAGCACAATATGAATCCATCGTTATGACATCCTCGTTTCCGTCAGGATCCGTGATTGTCACCTTATAATCTGGATGAAATCGCTCCGGATTAAGTGGAGGTGTAACCCAAAAGTTAACCAAGATGGTCTGGCCAACTCCCACGGGGTTAGGCCTGAAGCTAAGGTAGGCTACTACATCAACAGTCACACTGGGAGTAACGCCGGCTGGTAACGGTCCACTAACTGGTTGTTCGGGCTCTTGAGCTTGGACTGGAGTATATACTGTCAGCAATACAGAAGCCATCAATAGAACTAAAGCGATTGTAGTGATTTTCTTATTTCTTATGATTGTTTTCATTTTTTTCTTCCTCAATTCGTTGAGGCGAAAAATTCTTTTATTTTTCTTTACTTAAGTATTTTTCTGTAATTATTAAATCGATAATATAAATATATGCACGCGTAATTGTATAATTGATGCGCAATTTCAAGCTCTAGACATCTTTCTTATCTAAAGCATGCGTTGAAGAAATGTATATACAATTAATAATTGATCAAATAATTCAAAAGAGCATTAAATAATATGTGTGTAAACTACATGTATGCGTGTTTCGCAAACCGATCTGGGGACCCTTCAAAAACAAAAAAAGAGGGAGTTTGCGGGGGATATCTCCACTTTAGCCGAAGCTACCTCACCTCGGCCACTTTTTGCATGACCTCGGTTGCTTTTTGTCGTCTTCAACTTGACATTTTAGTTTGTGTTTATATCAAAAAAAGAGGGG
>CAYFWY010000179.1:0-3098 GCA_964346895.1 uncultured Candidatus Bathyarchaeia archaeon
AACCTCGCTTTCGCCTTATCTGAGCTGCATAGGGTGTCTGAAGCCCTTAACCTGCCAAAGAACATCCTAGAGACAGCAGCTATCATGTACAGAAAAGCAGTCAAGAAACATCTAACTCACGGCAGATCAATTCAAGGAATGACTGCCGCCGCCATATATCTAGCCTGTCGACAGTTTGGAATCGTGAGAACCATCACGGAACTATACCAAGCCTCAGGCATAAACAGAAAAGAGATTGCATCTAACTACCGACTCTTAGTCAGAAAACTAAATTACTTCGTACCACCTGTGAAGACAAGTCAGTATATAACGAGGATATGCAATCAACTTGAAGTATATGGGAAAACAGAGGAGGTTGCCCACAAAATTCTCAAAAGTGCCAAGAAGCTCAGACTGACCATGGGCAGGGGTCCCAAGGGCATCGCCGCTGCAGCCAGTTACATAGCCTCTACGGTCGCCGGAGAGCGTAGAACTCAGAGAGAGGTCGCCGAGGTGGCAGACCTGACGGAGGTTACCATAAGAAACAGATATAAAGAAATTATGAAGCGACTTCTAATCATAATCAGCCTTTAAAAATGGGAGACTTGATATGTGAACATCGCGCCTGGTGAATGACGCGCGGAAGGACTGTGCCGCGCTATTGCGGGCGAGGATATATTAATCATTATGAGAATTATTATACGAATAATGGATGACAAGATTAAGACTTAGGCCCTTCAAAGGTCCATGGGTTTTGACGGTAGGATAATCTTGTTTTCCGTTTCAGATGTTAAAGATATGCCAAGAATAGTGTGGGGGTGTATATGTTAAATGAGCGTTGAATCAAAGGCAGAACTAATAATGGCGATCGAAGATTACGAATGTGAAAAAAGAAAAAGATGGGATAGAGGAGTAGATTATTCTGCTACAGATGCCAAGTCAGAGGAAAAAATATTATTGCGCCTTATAGCTGAGCCAAAATCAAAATCTGGCTTCATTGGAGTAGACGCTGTCAGGAAGATGTCTGAGATCTTGGAGCAAGAGAACTATAATAGAGGCGTTCTCATAGGCAAGAGATTTTCAGAGGCAGCAAAAGAAGAAATGATGCGAAACGACATTCAGATGATATCTGAGAACCTCACGCCCCAATTTACACCACAGAAACTCTACCTTAGGATACAAAATTACGTAGATAATTTATGTGAAGGCAGGTGTGGAAAAGTTCCTGAGAAACAGTCCGATTGTGAGGGATATTCCGAAGGCACCTACTCTTGTAAGATCAGGCTGATCAGCGACGATGCCTTATTCCATTTTGAACGCGGCTGGACAACCCTCCTACGAAACGACCTCAAACGGCTCCTAAGAATGTGTAGGCGCATTCCAAACAAATGATCAAATCAATACCTGCAATGCGCGCGCAGAAAAAAGAGGGGAGTTGCAGGGGATTTTCGGGCGATGTCACCAGACTTCTAATATTTAAACAGTCTAGATCAGAAACTTACATGCGAGCCAGCGGGCAACTACTGTATGAAAATATTAAGTCGGAGTAACATAATTGGGATTATGCAGGATGGCAATAAACAATTCAGGAAAGCAACGATAGAACAGCTTTTGATATCGTCTGTTATGCTTGTTGTCCAAATAATCATCTTCGTTGTTTCTGCGGGTTATGTGCCTGATTCTCGTCCATGGCTGTATTTTGTGGTAGCTTTTGCTCACTATTTCATAAGTATTGCAGTTCAATACAAGGTTAACCCTCAACTTCTCGTTCGGAGGCTTAAGACCAAAAGGAAGGGATCTAAACTATGGGATGAGATATTGATGCGAATTAGCAATCTAACGGTCATCATCCTGATACCTGCGATAGCGGGATTAGACGTTGGAAGATTTCACTGGTTGACCCTCGATGCTTATTTTGTGGCGATAGGTTCTCTGCTTGTTGTTGTGTCATCAATTCTTCTTAACTGGGCTATGATGGTGAACCCGTATTTTGAGCCAACTGTTCGAATCCAAGAAAACCATGAGGTGATAGCAAAGGGACCATATAGCATGGTAAGACACCCAGGCTATTTGGCAGGAATCATATTCGCACTTTCAATTCCGTTGTTAATTGGATCAGCTTTTACTTTTATTCCAGTTGGAATATATTTTCTCTTAATGGCAATCCGAACTTGGTTGGAAGACAAAACACTTCAAAAAGAATTGAAGGGGTACTCAGAATACACGAAACAAACAAAATACCGCCTATTTCCCAAGATTTGGTAAACAGTAAATAGCTATCCATATTCCAACCTTCCCAGAGATACGCCGCACGCGCACACACAAACACTAATATTGAGAAAAGCTAATTCTGAGCGAGTGATAAAGAATGAAACCGAAGGTCAAAAAACCAACTGAAAGGGAATTGGAAGAAGTAGAGTCTTGGCCGATTTGGGAAAAAGAAGAGTCCAAATTTCCTTGGGAGTATTATGAACAGGAAACATGCCTAATTATAGAGGGAAAAGCTGTTGTTGAGACCCCAGAAGGAGCTGTAGAATTTGGAGCAGGCGACTATGTAGTATTTCCAAAGGGTCTAAAGTGCAATTGGGAGATAAAAAAGAAGATTAAGAAACATTACAAGTTCGGATGAAAAGCACAACCGTTGCATGCACATAGTGAATTGAAAATACATGCGAGCGCGCAGAAATTCGAATTTTTCTCTTAGTTTAGAAACTTATAAAGTTAGAAAGTTCCTCTTTCATGTTGAAGAAATAGATTGGTGATAAAATGAAGAGTAACGACATCAAACCTTTTAATAATTGTCCAGCTTTAGATGGTTACCATTGCCAGACTAATTCTCTGGCGAAAATATTCCATTACAATAGTTGTCCGCTCTCAGAAGACATGCTTTTGGGACTCGGGGCTGGATTGGGTTTCATGTATTGGCATCAAAAAGGGATGCCTCCATTCATCGGGGGACGAGGAAATGTAAAGAATTTCTTTCAGGATCTTGGAAAAAGGACCTCTGTTGAGATCAATGTAAAATCCACTTCCAGTGAGAAAAAAGCTGAGGAGGCGCTTCTTGAAAAACTTTTGCGAGAAGAACCAGTGATGGTTTATGCTGATATGGGATTTCTACC
>CAYFWY010000180.1:0-3090 GCA_964346895.1 uncultured Candidatus Bathyarchaeia archaeon
GGGGATTTGGTCCCCGTGTCTCCGGCTCCGAAGGCTTGCGCACTATCCTATTGGGATGGTTCAGCGCCTTGATCCTGGCTAGGCTACGGGCCCCGAAATAAGATGCTGTATAAACGATTAAAGGGTTTTCTTTAGGATAGACAGTCACAGATCCTTAAGAGGTAGTGGCCAAAGTTTTTGAAGGATAGGCATGGCGTTGAAAAGGGGAGTATTGTTCATGAGCGAGATAGCGGAGAAGCCTGCGCCAAAGGAAATTTTAGCCCCTTCAAAACGTTATGCCCGTGCGAAAGCAAAGGTAGTTATAATAAACTCTTTACTTAGTAATGCTATTACAGCATCCGGAGGAATTGTTGAAGTGACGGAAAAAACTTTACGTGTATCTAAGATAAAAGACGGCACCGTGATAGATCACATTACAGGCGGCCACGCGTTAGATGTAATAAACATTTTAGGAATAAGAGGGCGCGTGAACGGCATCGTAACCGTCGCCATGAATGTTCCCAGCAAAACACTACATGTGAAAGATATGGTAAAAATTGAGGGGCGAGAACTGAAATCCGAAGAAGTGGATAAAATAGCTTTGCTAGCACCCCACGCCACCATCAACATTATAAGAGACTACAAACTTGCGGAGAAGCAGCGGGTAAAGCTACCCAATGTTATACGTGGAATAGTGAAGTGCGCAAATCCGGCATGCATCTCAAACAGCAAAGAACCTGTGCAACCCACATTTTACGTGGACAGCGAAGACCCCTTGCTTCTAAGGTGCCATTACTGTAGCTACATAATGGAAAAACAAGACATCCTCAAACAGTTCTAACCTACATTTGTTGTGGATTAGAAAAATAGGCGAAAATAATAGGGGATATTTATTCGTACACTAGAACAGGAAGAAAAAACAGCAAACGTTGTAGGCTTTGCCTTAAGGTCTATAAGCCAAGGTTTGTGCATGCAATAAAAGGCATCCAGTACTAATCAGCCTTATGTCTGGAGGAGAAGTATCGCCTTGGCCAGATCACCTTCAGTCTCTTCTAAAGCTCTCTTGGCCTCTTCCACGCTTTTTCCAGTCTGATCTGCCACAAGCCTCACGTCCTCTTCGGGAATAGCTAACTTATCTACCTCCTGTTCAACCGCCCTTTCGGTGATTCTTTCTCCTGTCACCTGAAAGATTTTTTGTCCATGAAGGTCAAGCGTAGCGACTTGAGGGTTTTCAACTACAATTTCTTTATTGCTGGTTTTGAAGATGACCTCTTGAACGTCGGGCATTTCTCCCATGCTAAGGCCCATACGTTGCATCATTCTTTTTGCTTCTCTTGGACTTACTCTTCTCCGCAATTCTTTTTCCTCTCTTCTACACTAGTTTCATTCTTTCTTAATTTTCTTCCGCTACCCCCTTCCGCACTCGCACTGCCACTCCCCTCTTGAACGCCATCATCTCCTTTCCAGAAAGAATAGCCCTTCCCACAGCCAAAGCCTCATTTTTTTTGGTTATAACAATGACTTCTTCTTGAGGCCTTATCTCCTCATCGGCGTCGATGACGTGTTTGGCAAAAACGCTCTTTCCTTCGGCAACAAAGGGCTCGGCTTCTTCCTGAATTCTAACCCATAACCTTAGAGGTCTTATTTGCTCCATTATTCGCTTGGCTCCTGCAATGGTTAGGGAAAAAAGGCCGTCTGTGGGTCGTAGGGTGACTAACAGTTTCTCTCCTAAGTATATGTGACGTATTCTTCCTGTTCTCTTCGAGTAAACAATTCTAACTTCATTTGGAAAGAGTTTGCTCCCCACTTCTCTTCCAAACTGATAATTTGCTATGCTCCTTATTTTCTGGAGAGCGCCAGTTTTATCCCCCATATTTTCACCATTAAACTTAACAGTATCATTAAGCGGCAAACATTAATTATTTTTCTTTCTAACCCTCCATCGCATAGTGCATACTCAACCGCAGGTCAGCGCGCGCATGCGTGAGTTCATGCTAATTGAATTATTCCTTACCGCAGTCTTCACTCCAAAGTTCGGTCCAGTTTTTGAATGCATGTATATGAACCAAAAAGGCTATTCGCTTGTTAGAAATTTAGAAAATAACAAGTCATGAAAGGATACTCCAACATATAGATGGGTTTTGTGAGTCTATTGTTTTTCAACTTTGGCGCTTTTCTTAGGATTTCCAATTGGGCAGACAAGCACGCAAATCTGGCAACTGCTTCCTTTGCACTTTTCCACGTCCAAGACTTCTTTCCTGTTCTTTGGATGGTCAACAAACTCTACGTTCGTTAATGCTTTTTCAGGACAAGCGGTTATGCAGATTTGACAGGCTCCGCATTTACTTTGAAGAGGTGCGTCTGTGACCAGTGGCATGTCTGTGAATACGCTGACGAGTCTGACTCTTGGACCATATTGAGGCGTAACCAGTAACAGTGACTTCCCCAACCAACCGATTCCCGCTGCTCTGGCTACAGCCTTGTTTGATATCAAGCCCATTTCACCAAAATGATCCACATGATCCCGAGGATGGACAACAAGCGTTCTAAAACCCCCATTCTCTAAGAAAAGAGAAAGCTTTAGGGCAATACTTTCAAGTAGTTCGATTTGGTTTGCATAGGAGAGATTAATCTCCTGAGGGCTTGGACCAAACTTCTCAATTCTTACAGCAATAGAAATCGCTCTTGAAAACAAATCATACAAATTGGGAATGTACGTGGGAATGCCCTTCAAAGCACTGACTTCTGCTACTCCTACAAGGTCAGCGCCCAGTTCCCGAGCGTAGTTTTTGGTTCTCTCAGTTTCATTTGTCGTCATTGTTAACACGGGAAAACAACCTGCGAACTTCTCTTAAAGTCTTTCCTCATCTGCCACAAGACTTGAAACAAATGGTACAGCATAGTGTTAGTCTATGGTACGCATACACGTAAACCAAGAAAAAGAGAACCGGCAACAAACAGATGCGCGCGCACGCTACCAAAAAGCAATTGTATTACAAGAGCTCGAAAGCCCGCTTAAGATATTGTATAAGTATAACATTCAGCGGAATGTAAAATCGAGAATTTAAACGTCGGATGCGAATTCTGGTGCGGGGGGTGGGATTCGAACCC
>CAYFWY010000181.1:0-3054 GCA_964346895.1 uncultured Candidatus Bathyarchaeia archaeon
CTAAGGAAACCGCTTGGAAGACTATAAAGTTCATGGAAAAAATAAGTCCTGACGATGTGGGTTTCTATAATGTAGCTACACCCTTCCCAGGAACGCCCCTGTTCGATTTGGCCAAAAAAAAAGGTTGGCTAAAGATAACTGACTTCGACAAATATGACACAGCGACTCCTATCTTTGAAACGCCAACGTTAAGTATGAAAGAGCTAAGGGAAATCCGGGAACAAGCTTTCCACCATTTCTATCTTCGCCCCACCTATATTCTTAGAATGTTCTCCAAAGGCGGCATGAGTGGTCTTTCAGCAATGAGAACAGCTTTCTCGCATCTCCTTGAAGCAACTAAAACCAAACTCAAGCTTCCATAAAGATCGGTGTTGAAAAGAACCACGTAAAATCATTAATTTTTTGATCTTAAGGGATGCTAGGCAATGGTTGTTGGGTGCTACACGCCTGGAGCGCTATCTTACATAGTAAGGGTGTCTATCCTTCTTTAGTTTGGTCAAAATGTTGATCAACAAGAAATCAAAGTCCTTACCCCATAGAAGCCACCGTAAACCATGATAAAACCGAAGAAACTCCAATCCCCTACTGGTTGATCGATAAAAATTTTCGCTCTCCTTCTCCACGCTAACCAACTTCAAAACCACCATGGCAGGCATATACTTCTCTAGAAGATCGCGGTTCAGGTCGCAGCCAACCATGATCTCCGATTCCTTAGAACCCAAAGCTGCTACGCGCAGAATATCAGCAATAAGATCAAACTCGCTTCTCTCTTCTGTCATCAACGAACCGCCAATTTGAAAAGACTTGCCAACAACTATAATCGTTATTTCAAACCCAACAATATGCCAAAACCGATAGTAGAAATTACTAGAAACCCTGAATTGCAAATATTAATCTCAACTTCACAACCTTTAGGTTCAACCAGCTTGAAGCATAAGACGACAAGAAAATGAATAAAATAGCCAAATACATAATCGCCGCCATCTGTATCCTCATCTTAGCTTATGGAGCATGGCTAGTCATAACTGCAACCTTCCCGATCGAGGAATGGTTCCAACAAAACCCAGAATATAGAGCCATCTTCAATCTTCTCCTAGTAATCGGCGTCATCGGTTTGCTAGCTGCTGTAGTCGAGGCAAATAGAAGATAAAGCAACAGATTAGCTCACGTAAAAGGGGGGCATATCCTTTTTAACCTTGCCCAGTTGGCCCAAAAGGCGCATCAACAAGAAATCGTTGTCCTTGCCCCATAAAAGCCATCTTAAACGATGATAAATATGCAGAAGCTCTAGCCCCTTCTTGGTTGTCCGATAAAAGTTTTCACCTTTATCTTCCACAATAAGTAATCTTAATTCTGCTAAAGCAGACAAATAATTCTCCAAAACCATGGAATTCAGTTTGCACTGTTCCATGATCTCCTCTTCTTTAGAACCTTTAGCTGCCACTCGAAGAATCCTTGCAACCACGTTAAATTCGTTTCTCCTTTTCGTCTCTAAGCACCGCCAAGATCCGAATCGTATGTTGAAAATACGCTCGCAGAGATTTTAATGGTTATTTCAATCTCGTCAATAATGACTAAACCGATAGTTCAAAATTCTAGAAAAGATCTTATGCTTTGAAGTAATCCGGTATCCTCCTCTGATAAAGCGTATCAGTTAGCAGTTTACTCCTCTCTATCCAATGTTCCAATGGGATCTGAAACTGACTGGAAATCCGTGTTAAAGCCTCCCCTAAGGTGTTATATTTCAGTGGCTTCTGTTTTATGGCGTTCCTCACATTTTCCCTAACCTGCCAAACGCCAACCGGCATGATATATCCCGGATGTGCTTCTCTCAAAACAACTACTGCAGCTTGCCGTCTCTCCTTCATAAGCAACTCCCCGATAGCCAGACGAGCTGCATAATAGCAACCTCCAATACTGGCGTAGGTGGTGCGACCGTTAAATCCCTCCCAATCAGAAAACATAACTACGTACTTGTCACTTGGGTTCCAAACCGTGCCTGGATACCAAGCTTCCATAGCCTCATAGCTCCAAGCTCTCGGAATCATCAAAATCTCGAATCTGTTGTCCAAATACCTAGATTCGTAGATACGGTATTCGTTGACCTCAGGAAAGGTTTTGATCTTCCCGATCATGTCCTTCGAAATTATGCTGTCCACAGCTGTTATACTCCAACGAGTTGGAACCAGGCGTCTGTTGTCCTTCAATCCAAAGGCGCCAACGCTCAAGGCTCGCTGAATCTTAGTGACCAGCACACCCTTTTCGTACAAGGTTGTAATACCTTCCGCAGCCTTCAAGTCACCATCAAAATAGGCTTTCTCAATTTGGTGATCCCATCGTGAAGTTGTAGCCCTCATGTCTCTAACAACCGCGGAAGGTCCAAAAGGCTGAACTTCATCATCTAAAACAAATCGCCTACTAGGCTTGTTCTTAAAAGTCAACTCAACATCCACTGGACCAACAGACAAAGCCAACTCACGGGTTCTATCCATTATCTTTCCAGCCTCTTCGAATTTCTTCACATGGACCCTATGCTTTCCCCTAACAAGTAAAGATCTGAAACCCACAATTTCATCGATAGGCTTTCCAAACCAACACTCAGGTAGATCATAGAGACTTGTGTCCTCGTGAACCGGGGGAACCAAAGGACCCGCATAGACATAGGGGTAGCCAATCCGACCGACGAAGACGCCTGGAGGAGAAGCCCCATCCATATCTGTACCCCGAAGAAGAGGAATCGTTCTAAAATATGATCTCAGCCTAACAACTAGGGGGCATCTGGTTTTGCCACATAGAAATTTGCCACCTTTACAAGCCACGCAGAGGCTTTTTCCCCAAGCCTTTGTAACCAGAGAGTCTGCATTATAATTCATGTCCGCAGCGAGGTTGGGATTATCGAGAAGTTGAAGAATCCAAGGGTTATCGTTCCAAGATAGCTTCGGCTTCCTAACTTGCCCCATAATCTTGCCCTTTCTCTTCCCTTTGGATAGTCTTCTCATGTTTACGCCGCCGAGAACGTCATCTAGTAACTTTAATTTTGAACTTAAAAATAAG
>CAYFWY010000182.1:0-2969 GCA_964346895.1 uncultured Candidatus Bathyarchaeia archaeon
CTGCGGGATCTTCCACGTTGACTGGCACGTGGTACGGGGTTTCTTGCAGCTGCCTTTCTTTTACCTTCCTCGATCCCGGGGCCCCAGCAGACAACGCCACAACTGAATTAGATGTTCCTAGACGAGAATCGCGTGCTGATTGTATCAGGAACATGAAGAAAACATTTTCGTGCACGCACCTAAACTGATGTTTCTTTCAAAGTTTATTAGTTCTCAAATTTAGTGTCTTCTAATTGTCCATAGATAGAATGCGCGCGCGTGCCTTCGGCTATCTCCTTCCTACTAAAGAGTTTTGTTGGAAAACCTTCTGTGTTAAGATGCACGCATATATGTTTTTCACTATAATTATAGCAAAAAATTTAAAAGTTGTTACAACGATGTTTAGTCTCTTAAAAAATTTGGAGAAAGAAAAATGACAAAAATCTCGAAGCACAAATCGAAGATCACTGCTATCGCTTTAGTTCTGTTGATGGCTTCTGTAATGCTGACGTTATATACCCCAGTAAATGCTCAAATTATTGATAACCCTGGAGTGAGTGGACCTTTACCAACTGGTGCAGAAATTAATTGGACACATACCGGTGTCCAACCCCGCCTTAGCTTCACACCCAACCCCATAGGAGTTGGCCAGGTATTGCTGGTTAACTTTTGGGTTACACCACCACCAAGTCACCAGCGCTATATGAAAGACTACAAGGTAGTAATCACAGATCCTGATGGAAACGAAGATGTCATATTACAGGATTCTTATGTTGCGGATGGAACGTCATGGTTTCCGTACGTGGTCGACCAAGTAGGCGAGTGGACCCTACAATTCCACTTCCAAGGAATGTACTTCCCAGCTGGCTATTGGGATGACGGAAATTACTCCGCAACCGAAATACCCGGTTGGGTGTACTACGAGGGAGACTACTACCCCCCCAAAAGCACCCCAGTACAAACACTTACAGTGCAAGACGAGATGGTGGAATCTTGGCACCGTGACCTTCCAACCGACTACTGGGAACGCCCAATATCGCTAGAGAACAGAGAATGGGCCGCGATCGCCGGAAACTACCCGTGGCACGAACATGCCAATGCAGGCGCTGGAGGAGGCGAATGGAGCGGCAACCCCGACTGGTATGGTCCCTACATCACAGCACCAAACACTTCACACATAGCATGGAAGAAACTGAGAACCGACTTAGCCGGCATTATCGGAGGAGAAACAGGCGTATACGGCAGACTTGATAGTCCATCTATGCCAAATGTAATCTATATGGGAAGAGTCTACGACACCTATTATAAAGCTGGAGTTGGAAACGTCGCCGGATGCTGGGATCTACGCACCGGAGAAATAATCTATGAAATACCCACAGCTGATGGCGGTGTCACACCAACCAACATTGCTTACTTTAAAGGAACAGGTGCATCGGTACCTGGCGGTGGCGAAACAAACACCTACAACCCAATACTTGTCGCAGTAGGAGGACCATCAAGTAACAGAGACACATTGTATAAGATTAATCCAGCGACTGGAGCAGTGAGTGACTATAATATAGAAGGCGCCGGCCGAATAGTGGGGTTCCACAGAGGATACTTCCTCAGCATCCGCGATACTAGTAACTCGCTCGTGCGAAATTGGATGGAGACCCATTATTGGAACGAGACCGACATTACCATAAAGAATGGACTTCCGACTTATCTATACAATTGGAGTGTACTCCCAAACACCAACAACTTCGCAAATAGGCTAGTGTCCAACCGAAGCTTCACGTTAGCTCCAAGTTATAGAGGCTCTGCATGGCCTCCATCATCAAGATGGAGATTCTACGGCAGGTTCGGTACTCCTGATTTGAGTTCAGGCATCACTTGCATCACAAGACGATTCTTTGATAACGCAGTTTGGGGTGGAAGCGCACTCGGTGTTAGCCTAACTACTGGTGAAGTACTTTGGGAAAGATTCTTTGAAAACGCTCCATTCAGCCCACGAACAACGGTCGCTGAAGATGGCGTATTCGTTATCGCCTTTAACCAAGGGGAAGTTGTGGGACTTGACATCTATACTGGCACAATAAAATGGACAAACAAGGAGAACTCCTATCCTTACGGTGGTTTCTGGGGCTACGATGAGGCAGCAGCTTACGGGATGGCTTACTTCTGGTCCTACGACGGAGTTCAAGCCTTCAACCTGCAAACTGGAGAGACAGAATGGCACTACAACGACGTAGCCGTTCCGTTCGAGACTCCATACCTTGGCGCAGATGGCGATCCCGCTTACTCGTTCAACGGACCTGGAATAGTCGCTGACGGAAAAGTCTACACAAGGAATAGTGAACACACAACAACTTACCCAGTCCCAAGAGGCTGGAGTCTTCACTGTATCGACGCCTTTACTGGCGAAGGTATATGGAAGATTGCTGGACAAATAACGCCAGGTCCTGCCTCAGACGGCTACCTCCTTGGCGGTAGCAGCTATGATGGATACCTGTATTGCTTCGGCAAGGGTAAAAGCGCCACAACAATTGAAGCACCGCTTACAGCTATATCGCTAGGACAAAGCGTCGTGCTAAAGGGCACAGTCTTAGATCAGTCTCCAGCTCAACCAGGCACCCCTGCAGTCTCCAAAGAATCTATGGATGACTGGATGAATTACATACATATGCAGAGACCGATTCCTACAGACGTAACTGGAGTTCCAGTCTCGTTAGACACCCTTGATCCCAACGGCAACTTCATCCACATCGCCGACATCACCACTGATGGATACAGCGGAACCTTCGGCTACACATGGACTCCCGAGGTACCAGGAACCTACGCTGTTACTGCGACGTTCATGGGAGACGAATCTTACGGCAGCTCCTTCGCACAAACCTATTTGGGCGTAGGAGAAGCGCCAGAGCCTTACCCAGAGCCGCCGGAGTACGGTTCAGCTGAATGGCCAGAATACCCAGAAGCACCCGCCTACACAACAATAGACTTAGCCATAA
>CAYFWY010000183.1:0-2953 GCA_964346895.1 uncultured Candidatus Bathyarchaeia archaeon
AGTGATGAAGGATACGAAATCCGGAAGGTTCTTGATTGGACGGAGGTTGCAAGGGAACCTGAGCTTATCGACTGGTCTCCTGAAATGGCTGAAAAACAAGGATATGCCCATTTCATGTTGAAGGAGATCCATGAGCAACCTTCGGCCCTAAGAAACACGCTTAGATTACAGGATCAATTTTTGGAGTTAATGACCACCTTCCTTGATAGAGCTGGAGAAGTTTTCTTAGTAGCTTGCGGAACCTCTTATCACGCTTGTCTCGCAGCGTCCTACATGTTTTCTAAATTAGCCCTTTTAGCAACTCATCCTGTTATCGCTTCAGAATTCGTCGAACAACATGGGAAATCGGTGAATATTGACAGCACTCTTCTCGTCGTCAGTCAGTCTGGGGAAACTGCCGACACTCTCGCTGCAGTTGAAAGTGCTAGGATACGTGCAGCGACGGTTCTGGGGCTTACGAATGTTGTAGGATCCACACTGACTCGTGTCGCCCGCGTCTACGTCTGTCAACAGTCAGGACCCGAGATAGGGGTTGCAGCTACGAAAACTTTTACCTCTCAGCTTTCCGTGCTCTCTCAGCTTGCTTTAAGGCTTGCTAAGAAAAGAGGAAAGATTTCCCACGTGGAAATTGAGAACCTTGAAGAGAAACTTGAGCAAATACCCAATATCGTAGAGATGATCATTCAAAATCACGAGGAAGAGATAAAAAAACTCGCTAAGAAATACCGAGATAAAACGTGTTTCTTCTTTTTGGGAAGAGGAATAAGTTCAGCTGTCGCCCTTGAGGATAGATTGAAACTCATGGAGATCGCCTACGTTCCTTCTTTAGCCTATCCCGCTGGAGAAAGCAAACATGGACCCATCAGCCTAATTGAACCGGGCTTTCCAGTAATCTTTATCTGTCCAAAAGATGGCACTCACAAAACAATCGTTGGAAACATTATGGAAATGAAGGCTCGAGGTGCCTCCATAATTGTTGTAGTTGAGAAGGGAGATGAAGAGATTAAATCTTTGGCTAACGATTGCATTGAGATAGAGACAGGGTTGCCTGAAGTTTTGTCACCAATCCCATACGTCATCCCGATGCAACTCTTTGCTTATTACATGGCAATTGAGAGAAAATGCGATCCAGACATGCCTAGAAATCTAGCAAAGTCTGTGACGGTTAAATAGAAGCATGAGCGCGCTAATGATTAATTCCTATCGGAGACAGAGGGATAAAAAAAATTTTAAGAATCGGCAAAAAATGAGAACTACAAATCTGTTCGTCGCTGAACCTAGACTATGTATTTTTGTTTCCTTTTGCTGTCCAATTCCAAGGCTAGATTAATCATTTGAGCTTCAATTAATTCTATATAGTCGATATCATGCTTGACTTTTATTATCTTACGTTTCTTCCTTTTCTTTGTCTTCACTTCTGAACTTTTCATCGCTGGATCACGCCTAATGCTGTCGCTCAAAGAAGGACAGAGATGTCCTTAATCTGTGTTTCCATATGTGCGTCCAGTTTTTCGAAACGCGTTCATCAAAACTACATTGATTTGAAGCGTAACACCATATTAATGATTAGATAGAATCGTAAAGCCTTAAGCATACATTGGTACTTATTCTTGTGGATGAAAGATGGAGAAGAAGGTTTGGGAAGAGCTAATTCAAAGATTGATTAGAGAGGGTATTCTCCGGTCGCCTGGGGTTATTGGAGCCATGCGTCGAGTTCCCCGTGACTCCTTTCTTCCCGAAAGGGTGAAGAATCATGCGGCTGTGGATTCCCCACTTCCAATCGGGTTTGGGCAAACCATTTCTGCGCCTCTCAGTTGATCCAACGCGATCAACTGGGCGAAACATGGTCTGCATAATGGATGAAGCCCTCGAATTGCAAGTGGGGCATAAGGTTCTAGAGATAGGGGCTGGTTCAGGTTGGCATGCGTCCACCATAGCTGAGATTGTGGCTCCAACTGGTGTTCCAAAAGAAGGGTGGGGGCATGTTTACACTGTGGAGAGGATTCTTAAATTGGCTGATTTTGCTAGAAAAAACGTTGAGATAGCGGGGTATGGGGATCGAATCACCGTGATTTGTGGAGACGGTTCTTTAGGACGTCTAGAAGAGGCTCCATATGATCGTATTTTGGTCACTGCGGCTGCTCCAGATATCCCTGAGCCATTGATTGAACAGTTAAAAGATGGAGGAGTCTTAGTTATTCCAGTTGGAGGCGTCCACTTCTACCAGACTCTGGTGCGAGTTAGGAAGAAAGATGGAAAGGTCTCTGAGGAGAATTTGGGTGGAGTCGCATTTGTGCCTCTTATTGGAAAACACGGATTCAACCTGTAAATTTGTGGTCAGGCGCCGAACCATTTTTCAAGGGTTACTTTTCCTTTAGCCTTCCTTAGGCCTTCAATCATTTTTTTAAGGGCTTTCCGCACCCTTTCTTCGGAAAAGTCCCTTTCGCGACATAGAAAGTCCACTACACCCTCGATGTCGGGTTCTCTCCAGGTCAATTTGTATTTGTCCGTGACCTTTGGGTTGAGAAAGATTTCCCGTATTCTTTGAGGTTCAACCGCAATCTCTGCCTCTTTCAGCGTAGGTAGCAGTTTCTCAAGGCTTCCATATTGTTTTATTAGTTTGAGGGCGGTTTTTGGGCCTATGCCTTTCACGCCTTCAGGGTTGAAGTCTGTTCCCACCAAGACGCCGATGTCTATGAGTTGTTCACGAGTGATCTTTAACTCTTTGAGAACTTCATATAATTTCATAATTTCAGGAACGATCTCGATGTAGATCGGTTTTCTTGGAAGTTTCCTTCTTCCGCTTATCGTTACATTTCTCACAAGTATTGGTGCACCGAAGAGGAGGCTGTCGTAGTCTTGGCTGGCGCAATAGTTAGTGTCGCCCTTTTTTGCCAAGTAGGCTGCTTGGGCTTCGCCTTCGGATGGTGCTTGAACCCATGGCACGCCCATC
>CAYFWY010000184.1:0-2937 GCA_964346895.1 uncultured Candidatus Bathyarchaeia archaeon
GTGGACTTGGCTTGAAAATACGCCAATCACGTCAGTGTCATGGATGAAGGAAAGGTTGTTTTAGATGGCGAGCCTCGAGAAGTCTTTAACTCAGAGAAAGCACGCTTGATCGGTGTTGGTGTCCCAAAAGCAACTAGGCTTCACCAGATTCTTATGGAAAGCGGGATATATCTCAGCAGAGTTCCAGTGACCTCTGAAGAAGCATCTAGTCTCCTACGGGCGGTTTTGAAGCGTGATTGAGGTTAAAGATCTTTATTTCACCTATCCCACCGGCGTCGAAGCTTTAAAGGGAATCACACTCACAATTGACGATGGAGAATTCCTAGCAATTATGGGACAAAATGGTGCGGGAAAAACAACCCTAGTGAAACATTTCAATGGACTCTTGAAATCAACGAGAGGAGAAGTTGTTGTCGACGGTACAAATACTAAAAAAGTCAGCGTAGCTCAACTTGCAAGAAAAGTTGGATTCGTATTTCAGAATCCAGATCACCAACTCTTCTGCGAAACTGTGGAAGAAGAAGTTGCCTTCGCCCTAAGAAATTTTGGCTTCGAAGAAAACACCGTCAAGAAGCGAGTTGATTGGGCCCTAAATCTCTTAGACATAACTAAATATCGTCAAACATCCCCCTTCATGCTCAGCGGTGGAGAAAGAAAAAGAGTCGCTTTGGCTTCGGTTCTCGCTTGGGATCCCAAAGTTGTCATCCTCGACGAGCCAACGATTGGACAGGATCACCAACAAAAGGAGAAACTGCGTCATTTTATTGTCCAACTAAATGCTCAAAAGAAAACGGTGGTTGTTGTCACTCACGATGTAGAGTTTGTAGCCGAGTGTAATCCTCGCGTTGTCTTGATGACAGGAGGAAAAATCTTAGTTACGGGAGTTGCAGAAGAAATTTTGACAAACCCGAAGTTAGTTGCGCAGGCTTCTATTGTGCCTCCGCAGATAACGCAGATTTTTTTAGGTCTCCACGATTTTGGATTACCAACAAACATAATTGATGTTCATGAAGCGAGAAGGATTCTGCTTGATATTTTGGAGGGCGCCTCATGAGTATGTTTGAGGGTTTTAGGTTTAGACGAGTTTCTTCAGTCATTCACCGGTTAGATCCACGAGTCAAGTTCTTTTTCGTTTGTGTATTGTTCGTGTCAGCGATATTATTCAGTAAGTTGCCGCCTCTAATCCTGCTATTTTTCGTCCCGTTGCCCTTTGTTTTGGCGGCTGGTGTTCAGCGAGAATGGCTTCGGTCTATGAGAGGGGCTCTATTCTTCGCCGTCATCATTTTTCTATTTAACTTTGTTTTCACCTATTTCTATACTCAGTATCCTCAATTTCCATCTGCATCTCTAGTAGAACGTTCCTTAGCTATGACCCTTCGTTTCTTGGTTTTGGTGGAATCTTTCTCTGTGTTCTTTTTAACAACTTCGCCTGATCACTTGGGTTTGGCGCTAGAGCAGAGTCATGTGCCCTACGAGTTCTGTTTTGCCTTCACCACTGCGGTTCGTTTCGTTCCTGTTTTGGCAGAAGAAGCACAGACTATAATGGATGCTCAGAAGGCTAGAGGGTTAGAGTTGGAACGTGGAAACTTCCTGAAAAGGGTGCGAAATTACATTCCGATCCTCATTCCACTAATCGTAAGCGCCATTCGAAGAAGCCTAGAATTGGCAGAGACCATGGAATCTAGAGCTTGGGGAGCCAGCAAAAAACGCACAAACCTTTACGTACTTAAGCTGAAGAACACTGACTACCTCCTAGCCTCAGTCTCCATTCTCATGTTAGTTTTCTCGATTTACATTTGGCTTTATATTCCGATTCCTTCATTAACCATATTATTACGCCTCTAATTCGTTCAGAAAGGATTGAATTGCCGACGAAATTAACCTCAAGTTCATTTCCCACGAAGAGTCAGAAAAATTTTTAATGCGTGAGGTAGAATTGCCTCTCCAGAGGGAAATCCTTGAAATGGTTGGAGGCCGCGGCAGAAGAAATTTTATCCGGAGCCAGAAAGGCAATAAGTGAACTTGATATGAACCGAGTGGAGAAGTTCATTCAGATGATTTTGGAGTCTAGAGAAAGGAAAATTTTCGTAGTTGGCATGGGACGAAGCGGGTTTGTGGGACGTGCCTTCGCTCTGAGACTCATGAACTTAGGATTCAATGTTTACTTTCTAGGCGAGACAATCACCCCTGCCGCTGGAAAAGAAGATTTAATTATCGCCATTTCCGGTTCAGGAACAACCAAGTTTGCTCTAACAGCGAGTTCGACTGCAAAAGAAATTGGGGCAAAGGTGGTTGCTATCACATCTTATCCGCAATCCCCGCTGGGAGACCTAGCTGACGTCATTGTGTCAATTGGTGGTAGAACGAAACTTGGTTGGCCTAAGGAAGAAGAGTATTTGGCCAGACAGCTCTTAGGCGAACGGGAAACCCTGAGCCCTCTGGGGTCCATATTCGAAAACAACTGCATGGTCCTCCTTGACAGTTTGGTTGTCGAACTCATGCATCGTCTCGGAAAAACCGAAGAAGAGCTGAGGAACCTTCACGCTACCATCGAGTAACGGATCAGGGTTACATTAATGTAACAGTTTCATTCACTTTCCAATCTTTCTTTACAGTTTTTCCGTTGGTGTATTTGCACAAAAGATCGATGATAAGATCAAAAAAGTATGTTACATTCGTAACCTCTACCTATCCTCGGTGATGTCTTTGCGGATATCACTGGTGATGAAATGTGCGCCCCTATTTTTCAATTCCTGTGAGCTAGAGTCCGGTTTTAGGGAACTAGACAAAATTTTCATTTAGCAGATTAGTTCATAACTTGAAGTCAAGGCTTATTTGTTTGTTCCCAAAATTCCATTAGTTCCTTGATCATTCGTGCCTTGGGATTTTCTTCATCAAAACGAAAGATGCGAATCCTCCCAAACTTCTTATGTCGAA
>CAYFWY010000185.1:0-2922 GCA_964346895.1 uncultured Candidatus Bathyarchaeia archaeon
ATATTTTGGATAGATTTCGTTCCGTGTTGTTCATAATAATACATATATGGGCATTTTTTCTATATCTTGTCATATGAATTCGGTAAGCGGATCTTCCAAGGAAATAGAGCTTTCGAATAGATTCGCGAAGCTAACGAGGCAACTGCTCAGTCAAAGCCAAGCCAATAGGGTTCTAAAGTCTGCCTCAAAAATGCCGAAGTCGATGGGTATGAGCTTCAGAATCTCATCATTAGCTGTTGAACCTATGTATAATCCTCCAGAGGTTCTTTTGGACCTTGCTGATATTGCTTCAGGTCTATCATTCAAGAATCCTGATTTGGTCAGAGAATTCAAGGAGCTGAGAAGGGAGGCCGAAGAAACCGTAACAGAAAGTAGTTTGATAAGCAGGTATGCTGACTACCAAGACGCCATTATGGGCTTATCCACAGCTAGTGAGATGATTAAGGATATTTCTGAGAAAATCGACGCAGAGATGGCAGCGACTAGGAGCAAAGGATGGATTGACCGAATAAAGGGTCTTCTAAATCGAGTGAGAGAAATTGTGGGTGCAGCCTTTGCGAGAATATTTCGTGGGGTGGAATCCTTATACAACGGTTTAGCTTTGTTCTACACGCAAATCAAGAATCTAATGCAGAACGTCACCAAGAAGATAAAGGAGAAGATTATTGAAAGTCTTCACAGAGTTATCAATTCGTTGGCCGCTCTCTCTGTGAGGGTAGTTTCAACCTTTTTTGCTTGGCTTTCCTCCGTTAAAAGAATAGCTAGCAAGCACGGTTTTACACTTCAGACGATTACCGTTAAGCTAAACCCGATAACTATCGAGAAAGTAACTGTGTTTGGATTCTCAATTCCGATACCCAAGATTCCCATGCCTGAGGTTAGCATGAACTTCAAGTAGCCTACATAATTGGCAAGACACCGGCAAACTCCATTGCGCGCGCGCATTCCATACCCGTGTATGCATAACTAGCATGACTGAAGACAATAAAATTCTATTTTGGAGCAATTAATAAGAAGGGAAAAGATATATTGCATTTATTGTAGTGATGTTTATGTCTACCAAGAATTGTCCAAAATGTGGAAGCAGTGTTGCGATAGACGCGATATCTTGTCCTTTCTGTGGGGCAAAACAAGATCAAATCTTAACTCAAATTAACACTCACTCGTACGGTTGGACGATACTATCATTTTTAGTTTCCTTCATCTGGTTTAGAGTTTATGGGGCACCTATCTTCCCCTTAGGATTCATCGGAGGATTAATTATTGCGGATTGGTCTTCTGATATCGACAAGGCTTTAGGAAAAGAATCCCAAATGAGCGTATCCATAGTCCTGTCAATCATAGGCATGATCATCGGATTTTTTGGTTCCTAGCCGCGGGAATTGTTCTTATCTTTGGAATACAGCTTCCAAGCAAGGTAAGCGAAAGAATCACCTAAGTTCTAGTTAGGATTTTTCACATTCGCGCGCGCGCGCGATTATAAATTTTACCTTATCTGGGAAACCAAAAGCAACAATCCTACTTTTTTCTTCTGGGAAAACAGTTTGCGTCGGACTAAGAAGTCAAAAAGACATATCCGATGCTATTCATCGCCTACTAGAGATAATTTCCTAGCTCCGAGTATTTTATTAGTAAAGGACAACTACGCTCTCTCCTTGTAGTAGCTTAATCCCGCCGTCACGCCTGTTGTTATGGCAAACCATACGATTGTTGCGGTTATGTTTCCTTGGCTGACGATGTACGCTAGGCCTACGGATGCACCTTGGATAATGGCTAGGACAACCGACAGTTTCGGCTTAAACTCAAATCCCATTCTCGTTCTTCACCTCCTTGGTGCTGTTGTGGGTTCCGTCAGTTCGAAACCGACTTTGACAAGCATTTCACGCACTTCATCTGGTCGTACATATTGCACTCCAGTGTTAGCGGATATCTCAGCGAGCCTAACCAAATCTTCTAGTTCGATTTGAGGCGTCTCGGGCATTCCCCAGTTTAGTCGACAATCAGCTTTCTCAGGGTCTAACCCAGCCTGCCGCATGACTGGCGAAAAGATCTCTCGTTCCACAATCCGTTTAATGAAGCGTTGCAACGCCATAACATGACGTTCAGCGACTTCTATTGCAGCATTGGCGCTGGCCTCGGTAAAACCGGGAGTTGTCAGCAACTTCGGAATTGGTGTCTGACCTCCAAGATAGATTTGATTCAAGATGTGGTCTACATAAGCCTCGTAGCGAGCTCGTGGATCCACCGTTACAGTCTTGATATCAGAGTCCGCCTTGTTGTAAACGAATCTAGCTCCTGCCTTAGGCTTACTTTTGATCAACCGCTGATACTCAGGAAGCTTCTCATCGCTGGCGCCAGCAAAAACCCACAACTCATCTGGACCCGCATACTTCTCAAAGATTTCGGGCATAACCTTCTCAATGCGAGCCTTCATCTCCAGAAAGCTCATCCGCTTCTCACCATCAAAGGAAAGCTCAGTTAACAAGACTTGTAGGAGGCCTGTTCCGAAGGCTGAGAAGTCCACTGGACTCCACTTAAAATGGATCATCTTTTCTGGAGGAAAGCTCTTTTTTACGTCGCCGTATGCGTAGTTGTAGCCTGTGACTTCTCCATAGCGGTCTCGCATGACAGCCTTCGGGTTGTCAAAGCCTGTTAGCGGCAGAATCTTTAGGTTTTCTAGGCGTTCAGGTTCGATTTTGAGCCAGAAGCTATTTCCCGACGCCACGATCTCCCGAGTCCCGATCTGGAGAAGTCCGTCGAGGTTAACGTTTTCGTTGAATTCGTCTACGGCCTGCTTTGCTTTTTCTGCTTGTTCGTATTCTTCGTTGATGGTGGTGTAGAAGCCCATGCCCACTGCTTGGTCTGCGAGGAAGTCGACGAAGGCTTTGCAGCTGGGGTCTCGTTGGTATGCTGTCATTATGT
>CAYFWY010000186.1:0-2910 GCA_964346895.1 uncultured Candidatus Bathyarchaeia archaeon
ATCTCTGACGTCCTTTTGCAGGCAGCGGAGAACGGAAAACCTTTTTTTGGGATCTGTCTAGGTCTTCAGCTTCTCTTCACACGAAGTAGTGAAGGCGGATCAATAAACGGACTTAACCTCATTTCGGGAGACATCGTCAAACTCCCTGATAGCGTGAAGAATCCTCACATGGGGTGGAACACAATTGACCTAGTTAAGTCTCATCCGTTGTTAGAGGGTATTCAAAATCATTCCTACGTTTATTTCGTTCACACCTATGTTCCTCAGCCGTCAGAACATACGGCGGTCGTAGCAACCACGGAGTACGGAGTCAGGTTTCCCTCGGTAATTGGAGAGCAAAATCTATTTGCAACTCAATTTCACCCTGAGAAAAGCGGTGAAACCGGTTTAACCATCCTAAAAAATTTTACAAAAACAATAAAGAGGTAATGAAATTGCTAATTATACCTGCTGTTGACATAATGGGCGGAAAATGCGTTCGACTAGTTCAAGGAGATCCAACAAAGGCCAAAGTCTATTTTAACGATCCTTTAGAAGCAGCTGGACTATTGCAAGATCAGGGTGCAGAACTCATTCATTTGGTCGATCTTGACGCCGCCCTAGGTTCTGGACAAAACCTAGATTCCATAGAAAAAATCTTGATGAATCTCAGGGTAAAAGTACAAATCGGTGGTGGAGTAAGAACCTTAGAGAAAACTGAGCTACTTCTGAAACTTGGAGCTTTCCGTGTGATTATTGGAACAGCTGCCATCCAGAATCCCACATTAATTGAAGAAGCTGTTCGACGGTATGGGTCAAAACGAATCGCCGTAGCTATAGACGAGAATAAAGGCAAGGTAACCTTTCATGGCTGGAAAGATCAATTAGAAACAAATTATCTAGACTTCGCTCGTTGCCTTGAAAAAATGGCAGTTGGCACAATAATTCTGACCAGCATAAGCGTGGACGGAACTTTGAAAGGACCGCAGGTAGAGAAAATTCTGAGGCTCGTGGAAACCGTGAAGATTCCGGTTATCGCTTCTGGCGGCATAGCCAGCCTAAACGACCTAGTTGAGTTGACTAGCAGCGGCGTTGATGGGGTGGTGATTGGTACCGCCCTTTATGAGGAAAAATTTACCTTTAAACAAGCTCTGGAGGTTGTGAAAAGTGTTGGCTAAGAGAATAATTCCATGTCTCGATGTCAAAGACGGAAAGGTTGTTAAAGGAGTGCAGTTCGTAAATTTGAAAATCGAGGGGGACCCTTCGAAACTTGCGGCAATCTATGAAGAACAAGACGCGGATGAGTTGGTTTTCCTAGACATAACCGCTTCCTACGAGAAAAGGGGCACCATGTTGGACGTTGTAAAAAGGACAGCAGACATGGTTTCTATCCCATTCACCGTAGGAGGAGGCATCAGAAACATCGTTGATATAAGAAATGTCCTTTCGTCTGGCGCAGACAAGGTTTCTCTGAACACTGCTGCTGTGAGAGAACCAAACCTTGTGAAGGAGGCAACTGAAATCTTTGGTAGTCAATGCATTGTGGTTGCTATCGACGCCAAGAGGGTTTACTTGGAAGAAGTCGTGCCAGACAAGACTATTGCAAATACGGCTAAGGGTAAGTGTTGGTGGGAAGTCCACGTTGAAGGTGGAAGAGTACCCACTGGAATGGACGCTATAGTTTGGGCGAAAACCGTGAAGGAATTAGGCGCTGGAGAACTCCTACCAACCAGCATGGATTGCGACGGAATACAGAATGGTTATGACATTCCACTAACGAGGATCATGAGTGAAGCAACAAACCTGCCAATAATCGCCAGCGGAGGCGCTGGGAACCTTGAACACATCTATGATGTTTTGACTGCTGGAAAAGCTGACGCCGCCCTAGCAGCCTCCATCTTTCATCGCTCCAAGTACTCTGTGCGAGATGTGAAGGAGTATCTTGCAAGAAATGGAGTTTCGGTGCGTCTATTCTAGAATGAGGTGAAGAGCTTGGTCCTGCAATTAGGTGAAAACGAAATAGATGAATTTGTCAAAAAGGTGAACTTTGAAAAGGAAAAGGGACTTGTTCCGGTGGTTGTTCAGGATGCATCAAACGACAGAGTTCTAATGCAAGCCTATATGGATAGGGAAGCTTTGCGATCTACGTTGGCAAGTGGTAGACTCCATTTTTGGAGTCGAAGGCGTGGAAGGATTTGGCTCAAGGGCGAAGAGTCTGGACACTACTCTCTATTGCAGAACGCTATTCTCGACTGCGACGATGACACCATTCTTTTTAAGGTTCAGCAGATAGGTGTGATATGTCACACCGGCCAAGAAACCTGTTTCCACAAACCAATAATTGTGGAAAAAGAGCGTGAAGTTGATGCAAAGATTGTTGAAAGAATATTCGAAGTAATCGTTGATAGATTCAAAAATCCCATTGAGGGTTCGTATGTTTCTCGCCTAGCAGGCAAAGGTGAAGACGTAGTTCTTCAAAAGATAGGTGAAGAAACGGTGGAACTAATTCTTGCAACAAAAGGCAACCGTCATAGGGAAATGATACATGAAGCTACAGACATACTCTTCCATATTCTAGTGCTCCTTGCTCAAAAAGGCTTTGAGCTTAGAAGAATCTTCGAGGAACTACAGCATCGTCACCAAGTAAAGACGCAAAGTTTCAAGAGTGCTTAAGCCAGTTTCTTGAGTGTCCATTCAAATCAGTAATGATGTCTCCTAAGTCTCCTGTTCCCAAAGCTGATCGCACCAGTTGATCAAGTATCTCCGCCTTCTTGCCGTCCACAGTACCAAAAAAGAAATTATCTTCTACTCTATTCTAACTAGGATGTCCACTTAATGTCTAGGTTGGTTATTTCCTTCTTAGTTCCAGGAAATCTGTAAGCAACAGTATTCCTTGAATTATTAGGAACAATCCAACTATCCATTGGAGCA
>CAYFWY010000187.1:0-2824 GCA_964346895.1 uncultured Candidatus Bathyarchaeia archaeon
CGCCTGTTGTTTTCCCCCCGGCGGCAATGTTGGCAAAGCGTGCCAAGTCGTCGATGGTAGAAAATAGTGTGTGTTCTAGAATTACGATTTCTTTGAAGGGTTCACTTTTAATAGTTAGATCTTCCATACTTCAAACTTCCATCTGCACTCTTGTAGTGAAGAAATTAAATAAGAATTTGGGTAGTAAAGCGCTTATGAGACAGTAACGAAATTAGCTGGTTATGGAGGAATTTGTTTGACAGACATCCGTGTTGCCATCGCTGGAGTGGGTAACTGTGCTTCAGCCCTTGTTCAGGGAGTCGAATATTACAGAAATGTAGCTGAAGAGGAGAAGGTTCCTGGGCTGATGCATGTCAACTTCGGAGGCTACCACGTTAGGGATGTAAAGTTTGTAACAGCCTTCGAAGTGAACAAAAGAAAGATTGGAAGAGACTTGGGAGAAGCGATTTTTGTGGAGCCGAACTCCTGCGCCAAATTTGCCAAAGTGCCCAATCTTAACGTGAAAGTTCTCTCAGGCCCTATTCTCGATGGAGTGGCTCCCCACATGAGGGAATCTTTCCAAATCTACGATAAAAAGGAGATGAGGGCGGTGGATGTAGCTGAGGTGCTTAGAGAAGCCGAAGCCGACATGCTGGTGAATTTTCTGCCAGTGGGAAGCTACAAAGCTGCTCGTCATTACGCTCAGGCAGCCCTTGATGCAGGTTGTGCATTTGTGAACTGCATACCCGAGTTTATTGCTTCCAACAATTCTTGGAGCAAACGGTTTGAGGAAAAGCAACTGCCAGTGGCGGGCGACGACGTGAAAAGCCAGCTTGGAGCCACGATTCTCCACCGAAACCTGATTAGACTCTGCCTAGATAGGGGAATTGAGGTGGAAGAGACTTATCAGTTAAACCTTGGAGGAAACACCGACTTTGAAAACATGACTGTTGAGGAACGGCTGAAAACCAAACGGATAAGCAAAACTGAAGCGGTGACGAGTTTGATTCCCTACAGGGTTCCAACCAGAATAGGTCCATCAGATTACGTTCCCTTCCTTGGAGACAAAAAAATATGCTACGTCTTCATTAAGGGCAAGAAGTTTGGGAATCAAATGGTTACGATTAAGGCTAAACTGGAGGTGGAAGACTCTCCCAACAGTGCTGGAGTTGTCATCGATGTCATAAGGGCAGTGAAATTGGCTCTTGACAGAGGAATAAGTGGCCCATTGACTAGCATTTCTTCGTATGCGTTTAAACACCCGCCAGTTCAAGTTCCAGATGATGTGGCGAGGCAATGGGTAGAAGACTTCATAACTAAAAAGCGCGAACGATGAAAGACATTAAAATAAAACAACAATTTACATGCCTACATCGTTACCTTCTTACTTTCAACAACGTAATTGTGTTTGTAGCCCAAAAGACAGAATGTTGAAAAAATGCTCCTTTTAGGGCGCTTGTCCTACATAATCGCAACAGAAGACTTTTACATTCAGCTTACGATGGAACAGGCTTCGCTGGAATATTCAGTCGCTTTTCGATCTCCCGTGCCAAAACAAAAGCATCTCCAGATCTATGATTGTCTGTTATAACCGTTTTCGGCCTGCACCTCTCCACGTACTGAAGTAATTCATTAAAATCGGAATGCCCACTCAAAGCAACCCTATACTCACCGACTCCAATTTTCTGCCACGGCTTCACAAACTGCCAACCACTCGCGTAAATACGTAATGCTTCCTTCCCCACCTTTCTCCGAGAACACATATGATAAAAGAAGATGCAAGGCTCATGCTTGCTCAGCATCGACTGTGCCTTTTCTTCAACAGATAAAAGAAGACGTCTTCCAAATCTCATTCCGTGCCTTTCACAAACCTTTGAAACTTGAAAAATCTTTTCCGGAACAATGAAAGGCACTTTTACCTTTGCATCATACAAAATTTGCATAATTTTCTGGAGTTTCCCGTGATAACCAAAAACGTAAACGGGTCCCCGTTTCAAACCTTGTTCCACTAAAGAAACTAAGACACCTTCAGCCATTATCCCAAAGGGTCTCACGCGATAGGGATTTCCGTAGGTGGCTTCCAAAACAAGGACATCAGCCTTAACCACTGGGGTTCTGGAAATTTTGAAGTCACTGGTGTAGAGAATTCTAGTTTCCTCTTCATCTTTTACGAGGACCTGAGCTGTTCCCAAGATATGATCCGCGTAGTGCAGAGTTAGTTGCTCATTTTCGTATGTGAAAGTTTCCCCGTAGTCGAGGGTTTTGACGTTTTCTCTCAAGAGAAAACGAGGGCCTTTTATGGCGTCTATCAAATCTTTCGTAGCCGGAGTCATCACCACTGCTTCGCATTGATTCAAACTTTGCCGCAAACCAAGCATGTGATCAGAATGAGCGTGTGTGACCACTCTTATTGGCCTAGTTTCATCGAAGGCATCGCATGCGACATGTTTTCCAAGGAGAACTGCTCCATTCGTGGTTACCGTTGCCTTCGACAGCATGTGCAATGCCTCAGTTCGTTTTTACTTCCCAATGCATCAGGGCGTCTTATATTTTGAATCGAAGGCTTTTAAGCAATTTTTGAAATGTTTGTGCCTAATTCTCTTGCCATTCCATATTTAATGGCTATTTTCACTTAAGATTTTTTAAAAGAACAGAAGCTTTGTCCGGGAATTTTAATATAGTTTTGCCGTGTATCCGCTCAATTTTTCCGTAATTGTTTTTCAGTTTCGTCTTATCGAGAAGAGCTTAGTTTGAGCATACAGTCTACTATTTTTGTGCAAGTTAAACATACTTGCGGTATGGGAGCATTTTAGGACGGTTTGCCAAATATCCGAAATTATGAGGA
>CAYFWY010000188.1:0-2793 GCA_964346895.1 uncultured Candidatus Bathyarchaeia archaeon
AACAATTTGGAGTCCCTGACTGCTTCGTTGTCTCCATGGGAAGCGGCGGAACCATATATTCCATTTGGAAAGGCTTCAAGGAACTGCAAGCCCTAAGAAATACTGACAAATTACCAAGAATGATTGGCGTGCAAGCTCAAGGATGCGCACCAATCGCCGAAGCACACCTAAGGAACGAATCAAAACCAGTCACCATTTCGAAGCCATCTACTCACGCCCTAGGAATTCTCGTAAGGAATCCATTGAACGGAAAAGGAGCACTTCAAGCAATAGAAGAATCCAAAGGCGCTGCCATCACTGTGCGCGACTCCGAAATCTTCGCCGCTGAACAAGAAATCGCTAGACTTGAAGGAATCTTCGCTGAACCATCCAGCTCAGCCACATTAGCAGCTCTCAAAAAATCGGTGCATCAAGGTATAATCGATGAAGGAGACAAGGTTGTGTGCCTCATAACGGGGAGTGGATTAAAGGCGACTGACGTGCTTCAAGTCTTAACGAAAAAACGGAAAACTGCTTTAGTTGGCTTGGATCTAAGCACAAAAGAGAAGATTTTGCGAATCTTAAGCCAAAAGGACACCTACGGTTACAACCTGTGGAAAAAAATTGGAAAGACCATGACCCGAGCAGCCATATATCAACACCTAAACGACCTCTCCAAAAGAGGGTTGATAACCTCATACAAAAAGGAGGGGCGAAAATACTTCAAAATCACAAAACGTGGAAAAAGAGTTCTACGCGCTGTAGATGAATTGAAAACGTTGCTTTGAGAACCGGAAATTTTTAATAGTAAAGTTGTAACTATACTATCACCAGCCCAACAACTCCTGACTTCAAAGCGTGCAGGTGGTTAAATGAAAAGGGAAAATGCTCCAGTTCAAATATCTCTCATAGTAATTATGACAGCGCTGGTCACGGTAGGGACCTTAATAATCCGAATTCCTAACCCCATGGGTGGATATTTTAACGTCGGAGACGTTATGATTTTTGTTTGCGCGTTGACTTTTAACCCCATCATAGGTGGTCTTGCGGGTGGGATAGGTTCATCCATTGCAGACATAATTGGTTTTCCAGTATTTGCCATTCCCACATTGATTGTTAAAGGGCTAGAAGGTTTCCTTGCAAGCCTGATTACCAATAGGAGCGACTTCTTTCGAGACGTACTTGCGGTGGTTGTGGCTGGAAGTGAAATGATAATTGGTTATTTTCTCGTCGAGTTATATCCTCTTCAGTGGGGATTAGGGGGAGCGTTGGCAGAAGTTCCGACAAATATCGCCCAAATTGTCATTGGAGGACTTGTAGGGGTCCCCATAGCCTTCGTTTTACGAAGAAGACTACCAGAGATTTTGAAGTATTAAGATTGTTTTTAAGATTTTTCTCTTCTATTGTTCTGATAGCATAGATTGCGATCAATCTAGAACGGAGATAAGGTTACGTCTCCTTTACTTCATGAATTGTTTAGCGAGGGCCACCCAGAGATTGTCAGTAGCCGGCCTAACCAGTTCTTTTCTTTCTCCTTTTCTCGTAACGATTTTTCTTCCTAGGTTAGGTTTTGTTACCTCACCAATTACGGATGCATGAATGCCATTTTGGGCCAACCTACTTACGATTTCTTCTGTCTTTTCCTCCTCAACCACGATTAGGAGCGATCCGGAACTGATGAGTTGAAGAGGGTCTATTTCAAAATAGTCACATATTTTTCTTGTCTCCTCAGGAATCAGAATTTTCTCTTCGTAAACTTGGAAGCCAACATTTGCAGCGTCAGCTAGTTCGTGTAACCCTCCTGCTACTCCCCCTTCTGTGGGATCATGCATCGCTGAAACTCCTCCAGTTTTGAAAGCTACAATGGCATCGTTGACCACACTGATTTTTTCGAAGAATTTCTCGGCTTTTTTTACGAAGCTTTCATCAAATACTTCAAGGAGTTCTCGGCTTCTGTCTGAAGCTAATATCGCTGTTCCTTCAATTCCCGTTCCCTTAGTCAAAATGATTTTGTCTCCTACTCTTGCTCCACTTGAAGTTACATATTTTCCGTTTTCGGCAACACCCAGCGTGCACCCCGTCACGATTGGGTGTTCTAGGCTTGGCGTAATTTCGCAGTGACCTCCAATGATTGATACTTTCAATTGATGCGCAGCTTTGTCCATTTGACTGCAAATTTTCTCAATAAGTTCTTCTTTCGAACTTTTCGGTAGAAGTATGCAGGAAGTGAACCAGCAAGGTTGAACCCCACAGGTTGCAACATCATTTGCACTTACGTTCACAGCTAACCATCCCAACCATTCTTCTGCTCCAGTTATCGGATCTGCCGCCGTCACGAGAACTTCTTTTCCGACCTTAACTATCGCTGCGTCTTCGCCGATTGATGGCCAAAGAACAACATCATCTCTTTTTGTTCCTAGGTATTTGAACACTGTTCTTTGTAAAACTTCTGTTGGCACTTTGCCTGACAAGAAACTCATGTCCAACTCCTGCCTTTTGTGTACCTGAAGCTCTTTAAAGAAATTAAGTTATCTTATTTTCTGCAGAGCGAGCGCGCCTCGATTTATTAATGCAAAATATTAATTCAACTTCCGATGACTTGTTAAGTTAATTGGGAGGGGGATATAGATTGGATAGGAAATGGAAGATAGATGACAATGGAAAGTAGGAACTTGATAGTTGGTTTTGTCTGGATATTTGTGATTGTCATTTGTCTGGCGTTATTCTGGGTTGGAGAATCGTATGTTGCTGGAATCGGGGGACCGTTTGTTGCTTCAGTTGTTCTCTTCATCATCGCTCTAATATCTAGTGTCG
>CAYFWY010000189.1:0-2758 GCA_964346895.1 uncultured Candidatus Bathyarchaeia archaeon
TGGTCCAGTTGATCAAACGGTAGTTTCCGCCACCAAGGTTCTGCACGCTTAAAGCATGCCCGTTCATGTAGTATTTGCCTGACGTCAATGGAGCAATCGAAACGTTCGCTCTTACAGCTCCAGTGACTGGACGGTACTTTATCAGCATGCCACGGCCTATATACACAAGGGTTGTTTCGGTCACATGTGTGGGGAAACCGCCGCCGCTGGGTATCGCACCTATATTATATTCAATGGCGAAGGGTGTTGTAGAGGCGGGAACAAGAACACCTCGTATCAACGCCATAATGTATGGTGCGTCCATTTTCCAAATTGTTTCTCCGGTGCGAATATCGTAGCACTCCCACACTAGTTTTGGTGTCGGTCCGCTTCCAGGTTCTACAAAGGTGTGGTAAGCTCTTCCAGCCCAGATTATTTCTGGATAACCATATCCAGATGGATCGCCCCCTAAGCCCATGCCTCCGAAGATGTTAGCCATCGTAACTTCAATACCATAGTCTCCTCCTAAGAGGCCTGATGCGGTGATCTGTCGTTTCCACACTACGTGGGCGCTTTCTGGTCCTAGAACCCATGGAGTGAAGACGCCGCGTTCGGAGTGACCTGGACGGTATCGGTTTGTGTCAGGATAGCGAGCTTCAAACTCTGCGAGTCCCACAGTATATGGGCCTCCTGCTGGGCCATGCCAAGGATAGTTACCTATCACCGGCCACCACTCTCTGCGATCGAAGGGTACTGGTCTTGTCCAGTAGTCTGTTGGAAGCCCTGAAGGTGGCCAAGAACCTACAAGTTCCTCTTGCACGACAAGGGTTTGTGTTGGAGATGAGGCGGGCTCAAAGTAGACTGATTCAGTGTAGAGTGTACCCCCAGTTACATTTTCTGCCGGCGGTCCAATTCCATCATTGTAACGTCCAGCGGGGAAATATGTTCCAATCATGTCGAATTTGAGTGTCCATGTGCCAAGCTGATCTGGTACGTATTCAAACCACATTGTCCCGTCATCAGGATACGAATCAATCACAATAACATCTTCGTTTCCATCAGGATCTGTGATTGTCACCGTGTAGTCTTGGTGCATTCGGTTGACGCCTGGTGCAGGTTGAGTTTCCAGGTTGACCAGTATAGGCTGGCCAAGCCCTACGGGTTGCGGTCTGAAGCTCATAAAAGCCCAGACTTTAATTGTGACATCTGGAACTACGCCTGGTGCTAATGGCCCGGGAACACCGCCTGGTTCGCCTTCACCTAATATTTGAGCATTGACAGGTACATACAATGTCAGCAATACAGAAGTCAACAGTAGAAGTAAAGCGAATGCAGTGGTTTTCTTGTTTCCTAAGATTGTTTTCATTTTCTTTCATCCCTCAATTCTTTGAGGTACTCTTTCCTGTGTTTTTCTCGCTTAAATAAATTTCTATATTTATTATAAAAATAAATAGAATAATAAGATGTGTGCACGCGCGTTTCGAGACGTACAAATGCAACGCAGGAATAATCCTCGAATAAAAACCCCTGAACAATGGTTCGCTAAGATCGAAGAAAGATGGTTCGTCTTGGAAACTCGCGTCTTTGCATCCGTTTTTCATTAGAGTGAAGGATACCACATACATTCATGTCTGCATTGGTCGTCACCGTGTCCCATGCATGTAACTCGAGTTATTTCCATTCTTTCCGCTATACTATTGGCGACCCCCCTATGAAATGCTTCATGAAGAACATCACATATCGTTTCTGGTATTTTGTGGGAAAGTTCCAAAAATAGACAGTTGTGCACAGAGTAAATAACCCGATTCTCGTCTTTTTCCAATATTTCAGGCTCTGATCCAACTTCCTCGAGATACCCCTTGACGAAAAAGTCTATGAAAACTTCAGGAGTCCATTCTTTTATCTCATATTTAGACTCCAGATCTTTTACTACGCTTTTGCCGAAGTTCTCTCCAACCATTGTCAAGATTTCGTCGGTTCGTTTTGGCCCGAGCGATGATTTGAGAGTCTCTATAAGAAAGGCGCATAGTTCTAGGTACCTACGTTTAGGGTAAACCACTACTGTTGGCTCTTTTGCAATCTGATAATAGACTTTTGGTCTTCCCGCAGTTCCCCCTTTTTCTTCAAAACTTTCTATGAACCCACCCTTGTTCAGCCACTGCAAATGATGTCTTACTGTAATCGGCTTTAGATTCACCAACTTAGATATTTCATTGACACTCAAAGGCTTTCTATACAAAACCTTTAAGATCTGAAGTCTCGACTTACTTGATAGCGCCTCATACGCATCTTTTTCACTCATAATGATACCTCAGGTAGGTAATGAAATATTAATTGAATCATATGTATAAATAAAGATACGTATGATACTTATTAAAGCTATCAATTTCTGACTATCAAAATTATTCTTTATTATCCGGCTATAATATTTCTATCAAAAAAATGTGCGAATTGTTGAATATGCGCGCGCACCGAGGCAACCAAGATTGCAGCCAAAATTTTTTTCAAAGAAAATTTGGAAAGAGAACTAGTCTTCTTCACTTTCGCGCTAGCCGATCTTTCTTCAATTGAAAACTCCCTCTCATTGGAGACTCTCCTAACCGATGTTTTTCACCTCATTTTATTCGAAATTTACATTGTTTGCGCGCGCGCGCAATTGAAAAAAAAGAAAGGGATGTTGAAGGGTTTATTGTCGTTTTCTGCCGAAGATGTCGTATACGACGAGAACTGCGACTACAACGATTGCTGCTATTATGGCTAAGTCTACGGAGGTGTAGGC
>CAYFWY010000190.1:0-2706 GCA_964346895.1 uncultured Candidatus Bathyarchaeia archaeon
AGTTCCAAGATATAACGTGAATTCTTTGGATAGGATGGGGAGCTGGGGTGACCCGGCTGAGAGGATAGTTGAACACCATCGACCCTTTGAACCTGATCCAGGTAATGCTGGCGGAGGAAAAAGATGCACAACACTTCGAATTTCAGCAAGACTTGTGCGCGCGCGCGCGCAGGGAGACTTAATGAACAAAAGATTTTGAGTCCATTCTGCAAGAGAATTCTCAAAGCCTTCATGGACGTAGCGATTCTTATGAAGATGATGAAAGAAGCTCCTTTGAGCGGCTACGATGTAATCTCATATTTCCACAGCAGATTTGGATTCTATGTCAGTCCAGGTTCAGTGTACTCCTCCATATACCAGATGGAGAGAGAGGGACTAATTGAGAGCCAAAGAAGCTCCAGAAAGAGAGTCTATACTATAACGGAAAAAGGCAGAGAAATGGTGAATGAAGCCCGCAATGCAATGAACGAAACCAATAGCTTCTTCAAAATGCTACTCAGCGAATGAAAGCGCGCGCGCATTTTGATATACATGCATGCGATTCAATTAATTAAGAAGGGCATATTCAATTCGCGCCTTGGACTATATCTTGAAATATTCGACTGTTATGTAAACGTGTCTTGACTTTAACATCAGTTTTACATAATTTGTTTGGAAAAATCGTAGGAGATGCACTCTATCATTTTGTGGCAACTTAAACATTCGTCTGGCATAGGTGTGTTCTTTGGGATTTTTCTAAGATACCCCAGATAGTGTGAACATTCAAGTGGTCTCGCTTGGAAAGACTTTGAGGAAGAGGTTGGAAGTTTTTGGATGTTCTTTACGACTGTAGGTTTTTCTGAGGTTTTCGGCGGTTCCATAGGTGTTTCGGGTTTTGAGGTTTTGACCGTGACCACAGGTTTTTTTGGGCTCTGTGGGGTTTTGAGAATCCTCGCGGTTTTCTTTCCAACCGTGGATGATAATGTCGCTTTTAGGTTGAATCCACAGTGAGGACAAGCGGAGTATGTTTGCGGAGGGTTATGTGACAGATCGGTTAATGCGACGGGTTTTTGGAAGATTTTTCGGCATTCCTGATTTGGGCAACGATAAAAGGATTCGTTCGATTCGTTGGGGTTTTCTGTTAGCCACCCTTTTCGTTTGAGTACTACGAAATAGAGCGCCAAGATTATGCCGATCACGGTCAGAGTTATCGCTGTAACAACCTCGAATGTGTATGAAGCCATGTTGGGTCCCTTTTTTCAGAGGTTAGCTTGTAGTTTCCACTCGTACTTCGATTCTGTATTGGCCGTTCTGAGTTATGTCTGTACTCCAATCATGATTGCCCGCGATTAAGCCATCGCTGGAAGCATAGACAGCTTGGTTCCCTCCGCCATCTAATACAACAGTAGTAGCCTGCGAGGTCACATTAGCCCATGTTGCTCCCATTTTTTGTAGGTTCCAAGTGATGGTTACTCCCCCAGTATAGGTGCTGGTGAAATTAATTCTTGCATACCATGAAGCTGATGTTGAAGCTACGTTAAGTGTGGAGGTCCAACTCGCTGACGTCGAGTTGGTTTCACTATAATACACGTTACCCCCTACGTCTTCGCCAACTAGGACTTCTCCACCCGGGATCGTTGCCAAGAGGGTGGCGTAGATCACCATCACAGTCGCTATTGCTAAGAGGGTTATCAAGGTGACGACTACAAAGCCTCTTTGGGCGGTCTTTCTTTCGTTCACTTGCCTTCACCTCCTTAAAGTTGTCGTCGACTTTTATTTGGCTACAAAAATGATGGTGAAATGTGTATATTAAATCTGTTATCTCAAGATATTAATTATCAATTATTCAGTTTCGGAACAAAATATTCAGATTCGGAATCAGAATATGAAGCATGCATGCATTCCAATTTTTACAAAAAATGTGTGGATGCGCACACATTATCCCACTGTAACTAGCCCTCCTGTAACAATTGCCAGAAGAGATGCGAGGACTTCAACTGAGAAAAGGGTGAGAAGGCTTTGGAGAAACAACAGCGCTGCTACCCAATTTCTTTTCAATTCAGTTCGTTTGAATCTGAATTCCTAAGCCTTAAATGAATTATGAATGTAAGATCCATTTTTCAACAATATGACGATGTTAGATTTTTCGTTCGCGCGCGTTCAAAGTAGAGAAAGAAAAAGCTGAAAAGAAATGAGTTATGAGGAATGGATGACTTGAGTGCATGTATACGAAAGATTCGTATAGCTCATTCCTTAGAACAGATTTTCACCATGAAAACAGCGGTTTTGCCGTTGTGCCGCCTTTCACATTTTATCGCCACAGTTTTTCCGTTTTCACTTATCCACACCACTTTACCGAAGTGCCCATGTTCTGGATGAAACTCGTTATCTGCTGGAATCTTCATCTTATCTCGAATCTTAATTTCCGTTATCAGCGTTTCCTCCTAAAAATTTGAAGATTGGTTTCAAAACAGCAATTACGTCTACGTATGACACATAATTTCCTATTCAATAACCACTAAAACTATTAAACATTGCTTGGAGACCGCAATTAACTGCTATACTCTTCTTTTATCATCACTCCTTAAACAGGTATTCAAAGAACTAATAGAAATTTGGCATGCATGCAGATACCAAACGCAACGGTGCATACGAAACGTTTCATATGAGTTTTTAGTTAACGCTGAGCTTTTGTGCGCGTGTCAATAACACTGTGTTGAAAGATCA
>CAYFWY010000191.1:0-2540 GCA_964346895.1 uncultured Candidatus Bathyarchaeia archaeon
ATGTTTTTAAAGGTATAATTTTCATCATTTTTTTGGAGCACGCCACAAAAACCAATTGGTAACAGAGAAAATAGGCTCCTTTTCAATAACCTTGAAACCAAAACGTTCGTATAAGATAACATTCCGATTCACATCAGTTTCAAGATAAGCTGCAGCCATATTATCATCAACTATTTTACAAAAATGAGCTAACAACTTGCTACCTATTCCTTTACCCTGTCTTTCTGGTAATACCCCTATCGGATCAATGTGCCAATGTGGCTTTTTGGGGTCATGTTTTTTCCAAATGGATCTAAACTTAAACAGTCGCTTTGCAGCCCCCCGAGCAAAAAGAAGCATAAGTATTTTTTCTAACCCCGTCGGGATTGATTTCTGGCAATCTGGCCATTCAATCATGCGCATAACTCCAACTAATTGAGAGCCATCTTTTGCAACAAATACCTTACCAGGTCTTTTTTCCAACATGTCTTTGAATCCTTTCTCTAACATTCGCCGATGTTTTTCCTCTTTACCTCCCACGACTAGGCTGGAAAATTCTGTTAGAATAAATGCTTTGCTTAACAGAAATGCTGCCTCTGTATATTCGTTTGAACTTATTTCTTGTATTGTTATAGTTCCCATATCTTTTACAATTCAATTGTCACCTTATAAATTTAGATATACTGTCAAATCTTGAGTAAACTATTCCTCTTCAGCAAAGCAAACTTGCAAAATGCCATTCTGCATTTGCCCGCTGTTTAAAACTAACAAGCTTTATCAACCATTAGAGGTTAATTTCAAACAGGTTGCTGAAGGCCAAGAGCAGATGAAGAATAACAGAAATAAATTACATTCTTCCAAAAAGGTCAATTCCTGTAACAAGCGCATAGTTTTATTTGGCGTAGCATCTCTCATCTGGTTCATCTTTCGAACTGGCACAAAACCATCGAGAGTGACATATCCTTGTCAGAGAACAGCTCTGGCAAACAGTTCAATACTGCTGGGTCTATCTATCCCACTCTGGTTAACCTCGGCGCTGACAAAAACAAAGAAATTCACCTCTAAAAATGGCATAATCCTTTTGGTACTGCTTATGATAGCAAACATAGTGCTAAGCAGCAGCCAGTTTCTGGGAAACCTGCAACTTGCTGGAGCAGCCGACCCCAATCAAGAGCTTTATCTTTCACTTGAGCCGATGCAAGCGAGTAGTTCTCCCGCTTCAAACCTTTATGTTGTGAACGGACGCCCAATCGCGCATGTTAATGAATTAATAAATCTTATGGGTTCCAATGGTCTACTCTTCTACAAGTCGGACACAAATGGAGAAAATCAGGGACCTAACGGGTTAATCGCAAACAACGATGTGATTCTAATAAAGATAAACTCCCAATGGAACGAGAGGGGAGGAACCAACACAGATCTCCTGAAAGAACTCATACAAATGATCGTATCTCACCCAGATAATTTTGTTGGCGAAATAGTGGTTGCAGATAATGGACAAGCTCAGTATGGGCCTTTTGGAAACGGCGGGAGCCTCAACTGGGCAAACAACAACGCTGAAGACCACTCGCAATCGGCCCAAGACGTGGTTGACATATTCGCTGTTTCTGATCGTGTATCAACTTACCTTTGGGACTCGATCACCCTGCAGAGTGTAGACGAATACTCTGATGGCGACATGAACGACGGCTACGTCGTCAATCAGACGGGCAACACAGTGACAGGGATACAGGTGTCATATCCAAAGTTCCAAACAGACTTCGGCACATATATCAGCTTCAAAATGGGAATCTGGAATCCCAGTACAGAAAGCTACGACGGAGAGAAACTTAAGGTAATCAACTTCCCTGTCCTGAAGTCTCATTTCATTTATGGAGTGACAGCATCCATGAAGCATTACATGGGTGTAGTGTCCGCTAAGCAGACGAACGCCCATAGCAAAGTAGCTACTGGAGGGATGGGAACCGAAATGGTTGAGACTAGGTTTCCAACGTTGAATGTACTCGATGCGATCTGGGTAAACGCCAACCCACCCAGTGGACCGAGCACACCATACGAGGCTGCGACAAGGGTTAACGTGCTTATGGCGAGCACAGATCCTGTGGCTCTTGATTACTGGGCTTCAAAGCATGTTCTTATGCAAACTGCAAACTTGATTGGACATACAGACACACGGACAATAGATCCAGACAGCACAGCCAGTTTTGGTGTCTGGTTGAGTCTAACAGAAAACGAAATTGTAGATGGGGGTTACCCCGTTACTTCCGACGAAAACAAAATGAACGTCTATGTTAAAAGTGAAGCCCCTCCACCAACTCCTACTCCTTCCCCCACTCCCACGCCTGGTCCTACACACTCTCCGAGTCCTACTACTACGCCCACAGCTTCGCCTACACCGCGCCCATCTCCATCGCCAACCCCTTCACCGACAGCAACCCCGTTACCTTCACCAACGGAGTCTCCTTCTCCCACCATTCAACCTACAAAATCACCTACACCTCCACCAGCAGAGCCACCGTTGCTGCTTTACGGGTTGATATTGGGCACCATAATCATGTTTG
>CAYFWY010000192.1:0-2531 GCA_964346895.1 uncultured Candidatus Bathyarchaeia archaeon
AAAGAGTAAACCCTATTTCTTGACCCAATGTAGGATGTGAGTTAACGTTTATATGGATCAGTGAAAGGTGAATAGACTGGCAAAGGCGAAGAAGCAAATGCATAAAGAAAAGGCGGTTAGAAAGGCTATTCAAAAAAGGGTTAAGAGTAGACGATACACAGGCAAATATAAAGGAAGGGGAAAATACAAACCAAAAGATCCTGCATAGAAGCGCGTACATGGTCTCTTCTTTTGAGTGGAGGCCTTAAATCCTAGTTTAACCTGAGATAATATGCTCGGATAACAATGTTAATCGTTTAAACATTGTCTGAAGAGGTGATGGATAGATGGGTAGGCAAGAACGGTGTCCTCAATGTGGGAGTAAAAAGATTATTGTAACTGAGGATCAAAAAAAATGTAAAGTTTGCAAACATACATGGACAGGAAAACCTAGAGGAAAGATCAGTAAGAAAGAGAAAGTTCGATTTTAGGTAAGAAATGTAATTGGGGATCGATTATCCAGTGCTCAAAACTAAAATTATATTTCTGATCTAAATACCTTGATATGGAGATTGAAGATAATGGGCATGAGAAGCGCAAAGAAGAAACCAATGACTAAGAAGGAAAGAGAGGAGAAGAGAAGAAAGCGCAAAGAGAAACGCTTGAAGAAGTGACGTCGCGCGCAATTCCATGAGAGCACGCTTGAAGATTGTACTCCCAGACAAAAAGAAGAATGAGTTAAATCATCTATGGCTAAATATAAAGTATGGGTGAAAGAGTGAGTCAGAAAGTTCGAGAGTGGCTAAAAATATTGCAACTCTTCGATGAGACAACTCACGAAGACCGCCTTGAAATAGACATGGAGATTGAAAGAAGAACTGGAATTAACTGTGACGACGCATTAAATCGTCGTCTTATAGGTGAAAAGGAATTTAGAGAAATAGTGGCGATAATTTTGAACCGCAAGAAGAGAAAAGGAAAAGTTGTGTTCGAAACAGAATCATACGTCATCTAAAAGCACAAACGCATTATGGAGGGTGAAGGCCTTTTGAAGATTCAAATTCAGAATGTGGTTGCCTCAGCGACCTTTAACCAAACCTTCGACCTCACTTCGATAGCTGATGCCTTCCCTGAGGATACCGAATTTAAGGGACGTTTTCCAGGCCTCATCTTCAGATTGAAGAAGCCCAAGACAACTATGCTAATCTTCAGGACGGGAAGGATGGTTTGCACTGGAGGCAAAGGCGAGGACGAGGCGAGAAACGCGATCATCCGGGCTGTTAGGGAGCTAAAGAAGGGAGGCATATTTGTTGCAGGGAAACCAGAGATACAGATTACAAACATCGTCGCCTCAGCCAACCTCAACGGGGACATCGACCTCGACATGCTGTACTCATCTGAAGGAACGAGGGGTAACATCCTCTTCGAGCCCGAACAGTTTCCAGCCCTAATTTACCGATGGGAGAGCCCAAAAGTAATCTTCCTCGTCTTCTCTACCGGCAAAATCGTCTGCGTAGGCGCAAAAAAAGAAAAAGAGATCCACGAAGCCATAGAAAAGCTACAGCAAAAACTGGAGCAGAGTGAAGTCCTAATCAGGAACTAGTTCGCGCGCGTTAGAAGATGAAGGACATAACGCACGTAGAATTTTATAGCCTTCCAATCTTTACTTTTGTTTAGAAAGTTATGAAGTTGTGATAACGGTATGAGACTGCAGAAGACTGCAGAAGGAATAATCTTAGAGCTGCACGTCAAACCATACTCCAAGGAATTCAAAATAAAGATCGAGGAAGATGGACTTGTAATTTCTTGTCGAGAAAGTCCGGTCAAGGGTAGAGTTAACAGAGAGCTAATAAAGGAACTTTCAAGGCTTTTCAAGAGAAGAGTCGAGATTATCTCTGGGTTTAGTTCCAGACAAAAAAGAATTTTGATACGAGATATCAAAATGAATGAAGCTAGACAACTCTTGGATTCTACTAAGCTTTAGTACAAACTCATTTAAGACATTAGACAGTCAATCCATTTTCCCACTTTATAATCAAGTTAAGATTGTGTAAACTTCAATTTTGCTTTGTTTAGAAATTAGAAACCTAGAAAGTGCATGTATGCGCATTTTTATCAGATTTGAGATGCATGCTTCTTAGCAACTGAGAACCGATGGTCTTGGGATGCAATTTCTAACGCTTTGAGAGCACTCAGCTCCTTGTCTTTTATCTCCAGCATGATATCAAAATCATGAGGTTTTGATTTGCCTAAGAATTCTCCAAAGTGTTCCAAGTTGATTGTTTCGGCATGTTTTCCCATTCTGTGTCCCGCCTTTTGGGAGCTGTAATCAACCATAGGTAGCCCATCTTTTTCTTTCCAAGTTTTTGTGAATAGCCTGAAAGCTTCCTGTATAGTTTCACCAGAGCTATTGACTCCATGATGGAAGACATCGAACAACACGGGAACTCTAGTTTTGGCACCTATTTGAAGGCAATCTCTTAGGCTATAACCTCTATCATCATTTTCGATTACTAGCCGTCTTTTCACAATCTCATCAAGCTTCTCAAACC
>CAYFWY010000193.1:0-2167 GCA_964346895.1 uncultured Candidatus Bathyarchaeia archaeon
AGCATAATGTCTATTTTCATCTCTAGTTGATCTTTGGAGAAGGCCTCGACGGTTGGCATATCTGCGGAGGGATCTGTCCCGTCTCCCCACATTCCTAGAACGTCCGTGGCGACCACGATGTCTACTGGCTGGGCCCAAGGAGCTTTTATTATCCAGCTTGGTCCGAGTCTTGGTTCGCTTATAGTCTTGGCCCATGGATCAACGAGGATCAGAGCGTGTCCAACACCTACACTAGCAAACATGGTGAGAGCAAACAATACCGAGAATAACACAACTCCTATCAAAAGGATGATAATTATCCCGCCAAAGGCTCGCTTCAACCATTTTGGTCTTCTTTCTTCAAATGTCATGTTTTCACCTCCCTGACCTTTTTGATGGTTATCTGAACCTTGCTGTTGGGATCTATGAGGCCTCGTATCGCTTTCGGAATCGATAAACGGTAGTCTACCCCAATGGTTGTTTCCAAGATTATGGTTTCGCCGTTTGCCTCCAGTATTTTCACAACGCCTCTTGGCATATATCTTCCATCCTTTGCCAACTAGTCTGGCAAATAAATAGCATATTTAAGCCTTGCGCGCGCTCTAACGCTTCTGTAACTTCAACTCGTCTTTCGCCTGAAGGACATCCTCCAATCTAACATCAAATTCTCGCTCTTTCTCTCGGGACAGCTGAATTGCTCTTTTTCTGACTAGATTTCTAACTTTCTCATCTAGTTCGTCAAGCGCTTTTTGGGCTTCAGGAGCAATACGCACGAGAATAGCATCAGCTGTGAAAGTTTTTGCCATAGTCATTTTAGCGATTAAATGCATAGTCAGATTTCTAAATTTGAATGTATACAGTTTTTTGCCAGTTTTCTCATCCAATTTCTTTTCAGTGTGGTGCCATGGCTGACCACGTGTTCTTAGAAATTTCTTTCTGCCATTGATTTCAGTCCAAATTTGTGCGTCCAACATGGGGTCTCCACTTCTGACATCGTCCCAATCTAATCTCATTTGGATCAAATAATCTTGAAAAGGAAATACGCCCATAAAATGCTGTCTTCGTCCTTTTCTTACAAAAAGTGTCGATTCTTTTCCATCATCAGAATTGATCAATTTTGTCCTCACATGTAAGTTGAATTGTTGAGTTTCATGATGTCGCCTTAGCCATTGGGTTATATGCGCTCGCGAGAGCAATCCTTGGATTCCACGTTTCTTTTTCATGCCTAAGATATTTCGCTAACAACAATGCTTCTTCATTAATCAAAGTCTCAATAGTCTGTCTTCCACCACTTCTGATTCTTGGAACTTCAACAGTTGCTTCGAAGAAAGCGGTGAGTTGTTTCATCAAACGTCTCGTGCGACTCCCATTAAGGTACTCGCGTTTGCCCTTCCTCTTCCTTGACACGCTTTCCGCTTTCGTTTTGAAGTCTTTCTTCCTCAACCTACGGCAGTATTGGACCAGAAAATCGTCAACCAAATGTCGGTACAGTTCTTGTAGGTCACAGACCAAGCTTGGCTTCCCATACTGCAACGAATGCAAAAAGCCGAGGTAGGGCTCAAGTTTAGCCTTCACTATTGCCCTATGCACCTTCCAAGACAACATTTCGTACGCTAGGTTGAAGATGTTGTTGACTCCATCATAAGCCTTGAAATTCTTCCTAGATTCAGGCCTAATAGGTTCCGGGAATAACTGGAAAATCTGACGGAAATAACGTTTCGAGTATCTTCCTTCTATTCCATGAAGCCTAGCTCTGATCTTATCCAAACTCTCTCCTTCAACGCTCTCTGTTTTCTCTTTGAAACTGAAACCATGATTTCGTAACCCATACTTTCGCAGAACTAGGTTTTGTCCTTCAAGCTTTGAGATCACAAATTGTTTAGCGATCTGGATTCCTTTCTCACTATTATAAGCTTCATATTGAAATAATCTAGTTTTAACGTGGCTGTCATCATCTAGGCTTTTTAGCATGGCAACTGGTCTACCTCTCTGAGTCATCACCATGACATCGATATCCCAAAAACCTAGAGAAGCTAAAGCACCTGTCGAAACAGCATTTCCACTTTTCAGAACGACTTCTCCGATTTCCTTTTCGAACAATGGGTAGCGTTCAACATTGCCACGTTTATCTTTGACTGTGAAACAGCCTTTTTCCATTCCTAAATATGAACCATAACAATCCAAAACT
>CAYFWY010000193.1:2177-2497 GCA_964346895.1 uncultured Candidatus Bathyarchaeia archaeon
TCTACGCTTCAAAATTGGGTCTCCGCTTGCAATCAATTCCAACAACCTATCATTGATTATTTCATGATGCTTTTCATACAATGTTGAATCCACTCCAAAAAGGGAAATTTCGACACCTGTTGCCACATCAGAGTATTCTTCTTCACTCAAGGTTCTTACTAGGTTGAAAATAATTTCAATTGCCTCCTTAGATTCAGTTAAGCTTAGAAAAAGAAGGCTCTGTCCAAGAACATCTTTGTCTCTATACTTTCCCAATATCTTTCTGATGTTGCGCGCGCGCGCATTGTAATTTGGGCTATGATAATAGTGTCTGGTCTGAA
>CAYFWY010000194.1:0-2409 GCA_964346895.1 uncultured Candidatus Bathyarchaeia archaeon
TTTGCATCAAGGTTAAATGTGGCAATTTATAATTCACAAATTATGACAACAAAGCGCGAGCTGATTGAGGCAAAAGCAATTGAGTTTCTCAAAAATAGCCCCCAAGGAATGCGAACTTCTCAACTAATCAAAGCCATTCAAGACAGCATACCCGATGTCCATCCTAAGACCATAAACGGAATAGTTTGGTTACTTGCCAAAAATAGACCTGAAGAAGTCTACAAACCACATATAGGTCTTTTTATGCATGTGTCTTTTCGAGAAGACATTTCATAAAATTCTGTTGAATAGTCTAAATTGTTTTTTTAAAATCCAAAAAAGAAAAGGAAGAATTGCGGAAGAAATAAATCAACAACAAGGGGCGAAATAGATTTTGAGCGGGAGATATCTCCACTGTAACCGAGGCTACCTCACCTCGGCCGCTTTTTGGAAGGCTCCGTCGCCTTTTTCGGTGTTTACTTACGCTTACGGAGAAATATTAAGTTGTCCTTTTGACAAACGTATTCGAAGCCTGATTCCAGCAATGATTTGACTTCTTCTGGTTTTTCCACGACTCTAACAGTGAAAGCGTCGTCAGTATCTTGAAAGAGGGTATGTTTCGCATAGTCAACAGATGCAAGTAAAAAAGCTACAGTTTGAATTGCAATCAGAACGATTTGAAAAATCTTAGGTTTCATTCCAATAACTACATTCAGCTATTTTGAAATTTTAAATTTGTTATAACATAATGTCTTCACAAAGCTAAACTAAATGTCTGTTCTATTGATTGCATCTTTTCTATAAAAGAAAAAAGGAGAAGGTTGTGCGGGAGACATCGCCACTACTGGCTCTATTTAACCAAATTAACCTCTATTTTGCTATTATTCTTGCTGCTATCGCAAGTATTATCCCAGCCCAGCCGAGAGTGCTATATTCCGCGATGACAGTGGCAACCTGTTGCGTACTGACAAAAGTTACTGCCAACATTGCTAGCCAGAATAGTCCTACACCTAAGCCAAGACTGATTACAAACTTGCCAGTGCCTACTCGACCTAAGAGGATCAATACTCCCCCTCCAATAACCGCTAACCCACCCGCCAATGATATAATTATGAATATTGTGGCTATAGCGATTGTGATTTGAAGGATTTGCGGGTCCTGAATAAACTGAGGCAACAGATCAATCATTGTCTCGTAGGTTTCCGTAGGTCCGTGGATTCCTGAGATAAAAAGAAACACGCCGGCAATTGTTGCCATGGCGAACGTGATCCAGCGTATACTTTTGGGCATAAACGAAACATCTCTATAGCAGTTGCTAGCTAGTCGACTAAAATGTTTTGTGAAAAACCAATCAGTATTCACATATAAGATACTGGATAGCGCGAGATGGAACTTTGCTATTTCAATTAGGAGAATAACGATCCTTCTAATCTGATTTTGCTTTGTATCAATTGTCATGACAAGATGAGAAAAAGAACAACTGCGCGACGCAGTCGAAAACAAGCAAGAGAAGAGAGAAAAGAAGAAAGGCGTATACGCCGGGAGAAAAAGGAAGCAGACAAATGGAGACAAAATTACTACGCTCTTAAGAAGAAAAGGAAATAATCAAAAAATAATAGTGCAGCGGTTAGAGAGAAAAGTGGATTGCTTTCTAAATTGTCAGTGTTCCTATTAAGAAAACGCGGATTATGTTAAAGAATTCGATAAAATGGGGGTTTGTTGGGCGTTGGAGATATGTCCACTTGCATCGGAGCTACCTCACCTCGGCCACTATCTATACAAAAAAAGAAAATGGGTATTGTTGCGGAAGAAAAAAGACATTTCCAAGTAAACACTGAAAATCTTAAATTTGTTTGTCAATAAATTACGCTTTTGATAGTAGTCATGTCTGAACAAGCATGCTTGTTTCTTCTTCAAGATAGACTTAAAAAAGTAAGAAAGTCAAGAAGAAATTGGCTAATAATTATGTTTGTAGTCGCCATTTTCGTGGGCGTCATATGGACTGTCTACGGCTTCAGCTTTCTAACGGGGCTTTTTTTATCCCTGTTTACTGGAACGGTGGGAGGTTGGGTTGCTCAAAACTACTATGGAAAGCAGGAAGCAGGAATATTGCGGCAAATAGAACAAATGGCAATGGTCGCCCCGAAAAAGAAAAAGGAAGTAGAAACGTGAAATGAATGAAGAAATGGATAAGCATCACATTGGGGAGCTGAAGAGGATGCTTAAAGAAAAGAAAGAAACAGAATCAGTGGAGAAGGTTCTAGTCAAATTTTGTGCACGCCACGGCGTTTCTCTGGATACCTGTCGAGTATACTATGACCGTTTAGTTGAAAAAGGGGAAATTATTGACAACTTGTCTTATGGTGAAAAGTAATTTTTGATTTTATTTTTTTAAAAATGTTTTTCCATGGAATTGTATTGCTTTCTCTT
>CAYFWY010000195.1:0-2368 GCA_964346895.1 uncultured Candidatus Bathyarchaeia archaeon
CTAGAGCGTGGTTTCCAGTGGAGGCTGTGATACGGCCTTTGCTGCGTTTTTCTGGTGTAATCAAGCAGATTTTGTTGTAGGCTCCTCGAATCTTGAAGGACCCTGTTTTTTGCAGGTTTTCCCATTTCAGGTACACTTCTGCGCTGCTTATCTCGCTAAGCTTTTCGGAATATGTTATAGGCGTACGGTAAATTATCCCATCCAGATTCTTCCTTGCTTTCAAAATCTCTGCAGGAGACAGAATAATTATTCACCGAAAGGCAGTTAATGCGTTAACTTATTATAACATTGTTGCTTGACTCTGAGAGAGGAGGCGAGGTCATGTCCAAAATTAAAGTTGCATTAGTCGGCGTGGGAAACTGTGCGTCTGCACTTGTTCAAGGTTTTTACAACTACAAAGATATAGAAAATGAGATGGACTCTGTGGGATTGAGGCGCCTCTTTCTCGGTGGCTATCATCCTCGAGACGTTGAATTCGTTTCCGCTTTTGACATCGACGATAGAAAAGTTGGAAAGGACTTGTCTGAAGCCATCTTTTCCCAGCCCAACAACACTTTAAAATTTGCCGATGTCTCCCGCTTGGACGTTCCTGTTTTGAAAGGCCCCGTTATAGACGGCGTTGGCGAGCTTCTGAAAAATGTGGTGAAGATCGACACTTCTCCAAACGTAGACATATCTCAGAAGCTTAGAGAAAGCAATACAGAGATGGTTATCAACCTCCTTCCTAGCGGCGCAATAAAAGCTTCTGGATGGTATGCCGAAGAAGCACTTGAAGCTGGGTGCGCCTTCATCAATGCCACACCTGCTTTCATAGCCAGCGACGCCGCTTGGGTCAAACGTTTTGAAAGAGCTGGGTTGCCGATAGTTGGTGACGATCTGGCAGATCAGGTGGGGGCAACTGTTCTTCATAAAGTTCTTCTAAAGACTTTGGCTGATCGGGGCGTAAGGGTTTCTGAGACATATCAACTTGATGTTGGCGGAGGAACTGAATCTCTTGACACTCTTGAGAGGACAAGAGAAGTTAAAAGAATCGTGAAAACTAAATCCGTTGAAACAGCCTTACCCTATAAAGCTTCTGTGGTAGCCGGATCCACTGACTACGTTGATTTCTTGGGAAATCGACGTGACAGTTACTTCTGGATTCAAGGTTTCTATTTTGGAGGAGTGCCCATGCAACTGGACTTGAGGCTTAACTCTGTTGATGCTCCAAACGCGGGTTCCATAATGTTAGATGTTATACGGGCGGTCAAAGTCGCCTTGGATCGTGGAATTGCGGGGGCCCTCTTAAGCGTTTCAGCCTATGCCTTTAAACGCCCAACACAGGCGATGTCGCTAGAAAAAGCTGAGGAAATGTTTGAAGGCTTCATTCTTGGAAAAGTGGAAAGATAATGTGGCTACAATGCTCTCTCGCTTAGCTCAATTCGGTTAGTTCTCTCTTCAGTTTTTCTATCATGTTGAATTTCTTTCCCAATTCTCTCTTTACTTCGTCGATAATTTTCACTGGTGTAGGGTCTACCCCTTGCAGAATGGCCAAATAAACGCTCGCGAAGTCTCCTACACACAGGACAGAGAACATTTTCGCTAGTTTATTCTCTCCAATCGCATGGATTTCTAGAACCTTTCTAGCCTTGTGGAACACTAAAGATTTTGTGATTTCTATTCTGTGCCTGATTTCAGGAGGCTCATCATGGTCTCGAATAAGTATGACGGAATGGTTTTTGGTTAGAAGTTCAGGAGCCTCCCATCCCACTGTTTCGTTGTGGTTGAGTTCAGGAAAGACGTCATGTTTGCTGGGAAGCTTGCTGTTTTCGTTAAACTGAGTTTTCAGTCGATGAGCTACCGATTGATATTGTCTGAATCCATAGATTGTGGGTATAGTTTCCACCAGCTCCAGTGCCAACTTTTTTGCCGAGTTATCTTCAGTCGGGATTTTGGGAGAGTTTTCTTCACCTACCTTTTTGATAACGTGGATTGCCTCTTGGAGGTCTCTCTCTAGGCTGGGGATAATTTCCATCCGTTCCATAAATACTAGAAGCGGAAAGAAAAGATAGGGGACCGCGACACGTGGTGGCAATTGGCTGGGTATGGTAACGTGAGGAACATTAAGCTTTTTAGAAAATGATAGCAGATGTCCTCCTGAGGTTATTGTTATTATGGTACATTTTTTCTCGGTGGCTTCAAGAAAGGCACTTAATGTTTCTTCGGTGTTTCCCGAGTAACTATTTGCAAAAAAGAGGGTGTCTTTATTTACGTAGGCTGGAAGAGTGTAGTCTTTGCAGACTTGTATAGGGATTGGAAGTTTATCTCTTAACCAGTCTTGAAGGATTTCTCCTCCTATGGCGGAACCTCCCATGCCCGCGATCAAGAC
>CAYFWY010000196.1:0-2366 GCA_964346895.1 uncultured Candidatus Bathyarchaeia archaeon
CCATCAACTGACTTAAACATTTTTCCTATTCGGTCACTCTAAATAAATGGTTTTGCTTACTCCTCTCAGTGGTAAATTTTAACAATTTTATGGTGAATGCGCGCGCGCTGGCGGAATTGGAGTGATTGTTGAATATTTTAGAAGCTAGGAAACCCTAGAAAGAAACTTAGATAACCATTTATTAAGAAGTCATTTCTTACAAAAGAAATCATTCTACGTAACATTAGATACTCTCTTGAACAAACAATCAAAGAACTATTTGAAATTCTTCACTATAATAAGACTTTGAGAAAGTTAATATTTCTTGATATAAGAGTAAGAAGCAGAGAGGGTGTGATTTATACAGAAGAAGAGATATTTGCAAATTGTTTTGAATAGTCTGATTTTTTCCATAGCTCTCTCACCAATAGTAACATTTTTCACAATTCAAAATCATTCACTGGTGCATCCTAAAGATACTTCTATTTTTGTGGAATATTTGGGATTTCCTTTCGCTTGGGCTAAACAAAAAAACCATTATTTGGTGTCAGGTCCAAGATATGAAATTATTTGGCTAGGATTTGCACTTGACACCCTCTTCTGGATTTCAGTACTTTTCATGCCTGTTACCATATTATCCATAGTCGTTGTGCCGTTTCTTACGAAGAAGGAGTACTGCCCAGTGTGTGGAGCAACGTCCATTGAGAAAACTCCCAAGGAATGGATTACCTCACCAAGTTCGGGGATGACCAATCCCTCTATAACTTTTACCAGCCGATTTAAGTATCGATGTCTAGAATGCCGACACAGATGGGAAGATTAGGGCATAGGTAGAAGATTTCTCCTATGCAGATTGCGCGCGCGCATAAGCTTCAGAGTTCTTTCGCATGCGACTTTCCCATTTTTTCTCGAACAATATTTTTAGCGTCTTTAATCCAATCATTTACAACTGCATGCATGCATAAGGGGTTTACCGGTTGTATGTTAGTATTTTTTCCTTAAGCTTCTTTGCAAATTCCGAATCAGAAGAAGCTTTCAATCGTTTGATTGTAGTATCATAGGCGTCGATTGATTCTTCTTCCAGTGTCTTGGAATATCTCGCAACTGGATCAATTCCAGCTAATCTCTCTATTAGGATGCTTCTCTCCTCTTTTGGCATGACTCTTGGATCTGTCATCGCAGCAGCCCTTGCGTAGATTCCCTCGTCCAAAAGACGCTTGAGTGCCTTGAAGGGTAGCTCATAATAATTCCCGATGGCTCCCGTTCTTTCGGTAAATGCTTCAGGAGTTGCTGCCTTAAAGGAGACGCGGACGTAAATGAACTTTGAGAACTCTGATAATTTTTTCACGTAGTCGGTGTCATCTCCGAATAAGATGCCATTTGTCTCCAAGTAGAAAGGATAGCCAGACTCCTTTACATTTTCTAATAGTTGAAGTAAATGTTCCTTTCCCAGAGTGGGTTCGCACCCAGAAACTCTAAGTTTGTTGACCTTAAGGTGCCTGAAACGCTTCCACCCAAGAGAGGTTATGCCCTTCCTAGCGGCTTTGAAAAGTCTCTCTGCGACTTCCTTAGGCGAATAAAACTTTCCAAACCTCTCTGGATAATCTCTCGACCAGTTACTCCAGCAATAAATGCAACGCAAGCAGCAGCCAGCAGCGTAGCCGGTAGCAATTCCCCCGTAAACTGGAGCCGAATAGATCCCCACGTATTTTCTTTCAAGACCATCTGGGCCTTCTCGGGTCACTATCCTTTCTGTTTCCCTTGCTAACTCTAGTGGATCAAAGGGAATAGATCTAGGTGTTAAGAAACGAGGATATTCTTTCACTTAATCCCCTCAATCTGGGGACAATCTACACTAAAGAATAGCGCAATAAACAAAGGTTTCCCTAATTCTTAGGACGTTATGCGCGCGCCTTCACTTGACGTTGTTTTTCCAAGAAAACTTCTTAAAAACTAGAGACTTTTTGGCTTCTTAGGTTTATACTTCCGCTTTTCTAAGACTTTCATCTACTTTTTAAGAGACAAAAACCATAAATTAGCGTGTCTAGAATCGGAATCGAGGAGTCTCTGTATGCCCCAGTATTTCAGCGTTTTCAAGAACGAAAGCAAACTCGACATCAACTATGTTCCGCCACGTCTCCCCCATAGAGGATCTCAACTCAATCTATTAAATCAGTTTTTCCGTTTCGCCATTGAAAGCCCGGGAAAAATGACGCAGAGGGTGCTGATTTTGGGAACGATTGGAACGGGCAAAACTGTTCTTTCCCAACACTTTGGTTTAAACATATTAAAGGAAGCGGAGAACCGAAACATCAATCTTAACTATGTTCACGTTAACTGTCGCGAATGCAAGGGAAGCCTCTTCATGATCCTTCAACGAACCATCC
>CAYFWY010000197.1:0-2340 GCA_964346895.1 uncultured Candidatus Bathyarchaeia archaeon
TCGAAACCGACTCTTTTGTCGACGTTCCAGTTATGAAGACCCACGAATTCGCAACCTATAGTGGCGCCATAAAAAACATCTTCGGCTGCATACCAGATAACCGACGAATATTCCTTCATCCTAAATTCGATATGGTTCTCCACGACTTGATGGTTCTGCTGGAACCGAGTTTTGTTGTCATGGACGCCACAGTTTCCATGGAAGGAAATGGACCCAACAGAGGAATCGCTATCCCAATGAACCTTGTCCTAGCGAGCAATGACCTTCTAGCCACCGACAAGTTATGTACTGAAATCATGGGTATCGACTGGACTGACATCAGTTACCTAAAGTTCATTGACAAACATTCTCAACGGGAGAAAATAGAGCCTCAAATAATTGGCGAAAACATTGAGGCACTGAAACGCCCGTTCCTGACTCCATATTTAGACTTAGCTGTTAAAGCTCAACGTTGGGTCTATAAAAACTATTTTCTAACGCGGCTTTGTTTCGGCACACCCTTATTGAACATGTTACAAGGCGGCATGAATTTCTACAGAATGATCGATGGAAAAATAAGAGGGAAAGAGTGGATAAACAAACATTGGGACAAAACGAATTAGCTAGCTAATTAAGCCGTCTCCAAAACTTTGTGATATACATCAATCACTTGACTCGTAATTAGGGACCAAGCAAACTTTTTTTCTATGAAACTTCTACCACGCCTGCCTAATTTTTCAGCAAGATTTGGGTCCTGGAGCAGAGCCAGTATTCTCTGGGTCAGTTGCATCGAATCTCCAGGATCCACCAAAAATCCGTTTTCATTGTCTATCAAGAACTCAGGTATTCCCCCTACCTTAGTAGAGATAACTGGAAGGCCAGTCGCTTGAGCCTCCAAGATTGCGAAGGGAAAGTTTTCATAGAGGGCAGGCAGAACAAATATGTCAGAGGCAGCGTAGAGGTCAGGAAGTTTTTCGTCTGGAACGTATCCCAGAAAGGTCACGAACTCTTCTATTTCCAATTTTTTAGCCAACTTTCGCAGTTCCTCTTCCTTTTTCTTAAATCCTTTACCGGATATGACGAATTTTACGTCCTTGTACTCTTGGAGGATTGGTGGAATCGAACGCAACAGAATTTCTAAGCCTTTTCTGTAATAGAGCCGCCCCACGAAGAGAACAATTTTCTGTTCCTCTTCTAACCCGAATTCTCGCCGTAGTCCCGCCTTTTCTCTCCTTGGCTTAAACTTAATCACATCTACCCCGTTGTAGATTACGTGTAACTTTTCCTCATCAATACCATAGAGATCCATCAGTTCCTCAGTGGTATACTTGCTAACCGCAATCAAGGCATCTGAACGCTTCATAAGTTTCTTTTCATAGGACCTGAGTAAAAAATTGAATCTAAGCATCAAGTTCTCGTTGGGATTCAAACTCCTGCGGCTTCCTTGCTTTGTCACCTCCGCTTCTCCCTTCCAAGTTGAGTGGACCGTAGAAACTAGAGCCTTAGCAGAATCTTCAGGTATAGCAAAACTTGGAACCAATGGGAGATTCGCGTGTATAACGTCAAAACCGAAATTTTTGTTCAGTTCCTCCAATTTCTTGGAAGCGGAGCGGGCGAATCGCCAATACCTCGTAATCGGGTTTCCTATGCCCCTCACGTAATTGACGTTGACGCCATCAACAACCTCTGTAGAATCTACGCTGTGTCTGGCCACGACGTGAACGTTATGTCCGAGCATTTGAAGTTTTCGGGATAGATAGTAAACATAAGCTCCTGTGCCCCCTGAGATCGGGAAATACTCCGGAGATATAAAACAAACGTTCAACTTTTTTTATTCCCCCCTCGTTAAGGCGTTGCGGGCGACAGAGGTTATTCCTCCAAGCGTCCAGGCAATTGCCCGGGTGAAATAAATTACGATTAAAAACATGGCCGATAAATCATGGAAAGTGCGGGAGATTTTTGCAGCAGAGAGAGCATAAATAAGTGTTCCTATGATGGCAGTTGCCAAGAAGATCGATAGGGCTATGAGATTGAAGTTGGTGATCATGCTGATAACGAGGGAGATTGCTGCGACAGCATAAAGGATGGGTTGAACATTCATCCACCAGTCTGTTATTTCATCTCCCTTTATCAGTTGTGGATGTTTGAAATATAGTTTCCACGTATTTTCACCATACTTGAATTGTTGCCTGAAAAACTCTCGTAACGTAGGGCGATGAAAATGGTAACAAATGGCGCTAGAGTCAAAGGCTATCTTGTATCCTGCTCCGGCAATCCTGATCCCCAAGTCTGTGTCATATTGGGTGGAAAGAGCCTCATCATATCCAACAACCTCTTCAATCAACCTTTTTCTCAATATTA
>CAYFWY010000198.1:0-2253 GCA_964346895.1 uncultured Candidatus Bathyarchaeia archaeon
ATTGTTGAGGGAAACGGTTTCAAGTTTCTCGTTCATAACAGGGTTCCGCCTGGAGATGGAGGGATTTCCTTTGGTCAAGCTATCGCTGCAGGCTTCCAAAAGCCATAAACCAGAATCAATTTATTTTAGCCATTCAGTTTATAGGTGATATCAAATGTGCCTTGCAATCCCGGCCAAAGTAATGGAAGTTCAAGGAGACGTGGCAAAAGTCGATTTTGGGCAGGGAGTTGCCCGAGACGTAAATGTCATGCTTGTAGAAGCCCACGTAGGAGAATACGTTTTGGTTCACGCCGGATATGCCATTCAAGTTATTGATCAAGAGGCTGCTGAGGAAACCCTCCGATTGTGGGAAGAAATCCTAAAATATAATGAAGGTTGAGAGGCATTCCGTTTTGACGAATTTGAAAGAAGTAGTCAAAGCTGAGGAAGGAGAAATCTACGATATAGAGCTAGAAGCAGATCTTCTGAAAGCAAATGAAGAACTCGCGATGAAGAATAGAGAGCTTCTGAAGAAACATGGCGTAATAGCAATCGATGTTATGGGCGCCATCGGATCTGGAAAAACCACCCTGATTGAAAAACTCGTTCAAGCGTTAAAGAAAAAATACAGAATCGCTGTTTTCAAAGGTGATCTAACCACAGCCATAGACGCGGAGCTCATTGGACGACACGGCGTCGAAGCTGTTCCTATCAATACTGGAAAAGAATGCCACCTAGATGCTAACTTGGTGAAAAAAGCTCTCCAAAAAATCAACTTAGAAGATATCAATCTCTTGTTCATTGAAAACGTTGGAAACCTCATCTGCCCAGCCGATTTCCCTCTAGGCTCCGAGAAGCGCGTCGTGGTTATAAGCGTGACAGAAGGCCCGTATATGGTTGTTAAGCACCCCTTCATTTTCATGGACGCTGACTTAGCGGTCATCAACAAGAAGGATTTGGCCCAAGCTATGGGCGTGGACATTCAGAAATTGAAATCGGATGCTAAAAAGATAAATCCCAACGTAAAGGTTGTAGCAACCAACGGCAGAAGCGGAGAAGGTGTCAAGGAAGTAATCGATGAATTGGAACTTTAGCCAAACCAACTCTATCTTCAGTGGAGCTGGCCGAAAAATGCATGAATTTTCTATGACAACACAAATTGTGGAAAACGTTCTTCGAGAAGCTGAAAAACACAATGCAAAGAAGGTTACAGAAGTCCGTCTGATCATAGGAAATCTGACATTTCTAGGCATCGAACAGGTTCGTTTCTCCTACAAAATATTGATAGATGGCACAATAATGGAGGACTCAAAGCTTTACATTGAGGAGAAGAACGGCGCTGTCAAATGCTCCAGTTGTGACTATGAAGGAGACTTACTGTACGAAGACAATCAGACATACCATGTTCCGGCCCCCACGCTTCGTTGCCCAAAATGCGGAGGAAGTGTTACCATTTTTGGAGGGAGAGAGTGCACAATAAAGAGCATAAAATTAGTCACGTAAGAAGGGCCAAAACAATATGAGTGAAGAGTTAAAATTTAGGGATCCAACTTTAGCAAAGAAGGTTGCGGATCACATTCTAAACTTGGCACCGCCCCACGAAGTAAAACTTTGCCACGTATGTGGAACACACGAGTGGACAATAACTCACCATGGACTCCGATCCATCCTTCCCGAAACCGTAGATGTAATCGCTGGACCTGGATGCCCAGTCTGCGTCCTCCCAGCAGCCGAAATCGACGAAGCTATATCCTTGGCTTTAAAGGGCGTAACCGTCGTGACGTTCGGTGACCTACTTCGAGTCCCCGGATCAGAGACGTCTCTTCAGGAGGCGAGGGCTTCTGGTGGAGATGTCAGAATAGTATACGGCTTAGGAGATGCTGTGAAAATAGCTGAGAAAGAACCAAACAAGGATTTTGTGTTTTTTGCAATTGGATTTGAAACGACAGCACCGTCTACTGCCATTGAAGTTTTAAACAACCCGCCTGAAAACCTCAGCTTTCTCGTTTCTCACAGGTTAATTCCTCCAGCCATGGAACTGCTCCTAGGCGTAGGCGACTTGCATATAGACGGTTTCATAGCGCCTGGTCATGTTTCTACCATTATCGGAATGAAGCCATACGAAATATTTCCCAAGGCCTATGGTATGCCTACTGTGATAGCTGGATTTGAACCCTTAGACGTTCTCTTTGCCATCTCTATGCTGCTCAAGCAAATGAAAGACGGCGAAGCCAAACTAGAGAATGAATATAAACGTTCTGTCACGTGGGAAGG
>CAYFWY010000199.1:0-2235 GCA_964346895.1 uncultured Candidatus Bathyarchaeia archaeon
ATATTCGCGTTGCTTTCGGAGAGGAAACTCGAGATCCTTGCCAGAATTCCTGGTCTATCCTTTCCGAGGGTTGTTAGTAGCACGAGTCTTTTACCGCTCTTCCGTCGTCCTGCCACATATGGTTCTATGATGACTTCTAAGCCTATTTCCCTTCCAATGTGTATAAGCTGAGATTTAAGGCTCTCAAAAGGTATCGTGATAGAGCGACGGTCCACAATCATAAAAATAGCGAAGAGACCCCTCATGCTGAACGCTTCAATATCAATGACGTTTCCGTTTGCTCGGGCTATACAGTCTGTTATCTCAGCGATCAAACCAGGCTTGTCCTTTCCCGTAGCAGTAATCATAACGAGATTCACAGGCAATCAATTTTTTCTCCTAAACAGCTGAACATCATTTTCAACAGCTCGATTCAAATAAGATTTTCGTCGCACTTCACATTATAACTCAGTTACACGAAGACAATTATGCGGCTTGGGGAACGTGTAGAAGTAATCAATTCCAAATAGAGATAGATAAGATGCACTAGCAATAGGTCTATCCTACAGGAAGCATAGCCAACTTTCAAGTACATCCGGCATTTTCCTTGCTTTTCAAAACGCGGATGAAATTTGACGCTTGTCTTGCTGTCTTAACGTAAGCCACCTTTTTTGTTTTGTTCAAAATCAGCCGAGTTTCACAGTAGTGGCATGTTCTAGTTTTCTGATCGACCTTGGCTAGCAAAAGCCGCCCGCATCTGTAGCAAACAACCACCATATACATTTGATACGCGCTCCGCCTAAGCGAAAAGCTTTTCCCAACTGAGACTTAAAGTGCTGTAAGAGGAGGCAAATAAATGAGTCGGATCTCCCTCGCCAATCGTGCGATCAAGTATTTTCGGCAAAACGGATACCAAATAGAGAAAGACGCTGTCTTAGAAGGAGGTTCCGGTCTTCCGCGTAAGTTTGATCTTGTTATTCGTAAAGGTAAAGAACGACGTTCGGTTTGGATCAAAGATTGGAAGAGAACAGTCGGCGTAAATATGGTTATAAATATCGATAGAGCTGCAGAAGATGTTGGGTTTTCCAGACCAATAATCATTTCTGAGAAATTCAGTGGCCATGCGAAGGCTTACGCCAATCGAAGAGGCGTTACTTTGCTTTCAAAACGTCAAATAATGCGGAGATTGGGATAACTTAAAAGTGTTTCAAAAATTCATGTAACCTCTTCTCCTCTTCCAATTTCCCTAGCCAATCAACTATCCCTACGCGGCACTTTTTTCTTCTCTCCACCATCGAAATCAGGTCTTCCACAACTTCTTCGATTCTTTTACTACTGACATCAACCTCGCAAACCTTGTCAGAACCACAAGCCGACACAGCATCCCAGAGGCAGACATCTAAAATTTCAGCAGCAAGGTTTTCCCAAAGTTTCCTTTCATTAAATCCACGTGTTTCCATGACCCTTTTGAGCTCAACTGGATCGCGTCTGAGGACAAAAACTAGGTAGACATCTTCGGTTGCTACGACGTCAACGGCGTAATGACCATCAATTATGACGTCACGTTTAGAACTCTCTATGATCTCTTGCACATAATTCGAAACTCTACGCGTATCTGCGATTAGCGTTTCTCTTGATTTGTCCACTCCGCTGATTAAACTTTCTCGCTCAACGAGTTCTGATAGGCTGATATGAATAGCATCCAATTTGGAGGCTAATGAACGAGAAACAGTGGTCTTCCCCACACCCGGAGTGCCTGTGACCAAGATAATTCTTCTGAACCTTTTCACTCTCTTTCAACAGATCTGAATGAATAAAATGGTCTTTACCGATCTTACAAGGTTTATGGTGTTTAATTGGGCGGTCAATCGCAAAACCTAAATGAAGGAAGGAACAAGCAAAGTTAAATTTAACTTGAAAGTATTAGGCTTCCAGAATTTGAGAAGCTTGTCTATGGTAAACATAGCGTTCAACTCGCCTAAAAGAAGCAGAAGTACTGCTCTAAGAGAGGGTTTCATAGCTGGAATGCTATTTGGCACTTCATCGATTTTCATAAGACTTCTCGATGTCCTCAGCGCCTCTTCTCTGGCATTTTGGCGTTTGACAATAGCTTCTGTATTCTTAGTTGGCATAACCTTGGTCCTAGGAGAATCCTTGAACTTACGTGTGGTGGAGAAAAACATTAAGCGTATCTTGATCCTTGGATTATTCTTAGGGCTACACTTTGTTTTCTATATTTCCGCCGTGAAGAATACA
>CAYFWY010000200.1:0-2204 GCA_964346895.1 uncultured Candidatus Bathyarchaeia archaeon
TGAATCTGTTATTTCCAGCTTGTACCTATCCACGGGAGTGAATTCCCTGACTTGCACGCGCTTTGGGTTTGGGGGGTAAATTTTATGTGAATTGTCAAAACTCTTATAATCATTACAATATAATCGCGCGCGTGGAACAAGAGCTCTTTTCACATTAAATGAGGTTTGCCAGTAATGCTCTTGAACCATGCAGTTTAGCTGAGATGATCAAGGATAGAGCATTTAATGTCGATGTTGGGATGAGATCAAATGTGGATAATCTCGTTAGTTTTACCAGGGAACTCACTGTTTCAGCTACGTTGCAGCAATCAGATGAAAAATAGATGTTTCTCTTTCCAAATTCCCTAATAAATTCAGTGCCAACTTCTTTGATAGCACAAGAACCCGCAATTAAACCTCTTGTATAACTTTCAGTCTTCAGTTGATTAATGAGTCCATCATTGAATCCTTGTCCCATTAAAACGAAGAATCCGCCTTTTCCCTCATAATCATAGACAAGCATTTGTATGGCGATCAAGGTGTTTACCTCGCAGCCTTCTCTGCATAGTTTCTCGCTGCCTCTGATTATCTTAACATCCCTTGGGAACTGGTCAATTAAATTCCACTCGGATTTTCCAACATAATTCTGGAGGCTTTCTCCCACACATACAATTTTATCAAGGTTTCCCTCGCCTAGACGCTGATCATGCGCTAACTTGAGATGTGGCACTTCTTCTATGGTGTAGCCTAGTATTTTTGACCCAACAACATCCACTGCCAGGGTGTCGGTTCCCCCGATTAGGATGTCAAGTTTTCTAATTTGCTTGTCCTCAAAGGCAGTTATTGGCATCTCTCCGCTGACAGCGTTGATTCCATCGATCATTGTGATATTGGGTTGTATGTAGTGGTACAGATCGGCTAAGAGTGAGTGTATCGTAGTATCATGGTGTTTCTTACGATCATCATGTGAGAGAAATCCATACTGATTCTTTATCCCAAGTGTAACAACAGTTGCATTGTGTGACTTTAGTTTCGGTATATTTATGTACGCAATTGAGTCTCGGTTTTCCGCGATTCTTGTTATTGTCTTGGGTACTGAGATTGATACTCCACTACACAGTGTAACTGTCTCAGGTTTCTCCTCGTCTAGATAGATTGGCTTAGCCCCTGTCTCTTTGCAAATTTTTGTATAACCTGTTAGCTCGAAGACTAACCTCGTGACGTTTCCAATCGTTGAGTCCTCCATAACGAATACTTTCTCTGCGCCTTCCCTGTAGAGACACTCTATTGTGGCTCTCAAGACCTCTGGATTTGTGAAGCAGTTTTTCTTGCAGTGAACTCCATTAACCTTCAGGTATACTTCTTTTGAACTTTTCAGTATAGGCCGTGTTTTTTCGATCTGAGTTAAAATCGTTTCAACGGCGGGTTTGATGCCTTTGTCTGTTTTGGTGATATACACTTTTGTATTGGAGGTCAAGTCTTCACTAACCTAGTACGCAGAGAATAGGTATTATACCTATTTAATCGCACGCGCGCGCGAACTGTACGAAATATTTACTATCAGCATCCTCCGGATATTCGTGATTCCCAAGAGCTGGTATGACGGGTATCGTTAAACCATTTTCTCCTATCCAGTTGGAGTCAACATCTGTGAACCAGTCATCGCGCGCGCGATTACTGTAAGTGGCATCCTGATCACGTTAAGTGGATAAACGAAACAGGAAACTTGGATGAAGGGAATATCTCGTATTATGAAGAATACCTTCATGGCGAGCTACACAAATCTAAGGCAAAGATTATTGACGTAGTAGAGAATGAGAGAATTGAATTCGCAAATCTCTTTCCGATGGGAATTATCTGCCCGAAGGGTTCTTTTATTATAGAGCAAAAGGGAGACGATTGTATTTTTACTGCCACACTTTCTTTCAGATTCGGTTGGCTTTTTTCAAGATTTGCCAAAAGCAGAATCAAAGCTATTGAAATGCATATGAAAGAAGAGGGAGAAACCCTCAAAAAACTACTGGAAAAGAGACAGGTTTAGCGCGCACATCCATGCATGCAGGTTTATAGGGTGTTTCTTCTATAAGTCAGCGAGCGTTTATTAGATGTGCGCACATCCAATTACCTTCCCATATAGAACCTTCTCCGCTCTTCAGGTAACCGTTCTATCGCATATCGCAGCATCGTCCTAGGCATCTTTTTATAATGTTCTAAAAGAAACTCTT
>CAYFWY010000201.1:0-2193 GCA_964346895.1 uncultured Candidatus Bathyarchaeia archaeon
TTCGACCAGTAAAGGAAAACAGATGGTTCTATAAGAACCCTAATTATGCTTTATCTATTTTGAGAAACTTGTTCAGAGAGAGTTCGAAGTATCCACGTACATCTGTAGGAAATAATTTGAGTGATTTGGCAAGGCATCTTCCCGACCTTGTTTTTGAGGTGGTGAAAGAGCTTGTTGCAAGTGGGGACCGTAACTCTTACTGGATAGCCTATAGAGCATGCAGAAATCTTGTTAAAAAAGAACCAATTAAAACGATGAACCTTTTGCGCATTGACGAGTATAAGTATAAGAAGAAGGTGTATAGGCGGAGTGAATATTCGAGAGGTCAAAGCAAAATCGATCCTAACTAAGCACAAGAAAATTGATTCTTGGTGTGTTTCACGTTACGGGATGAGCCTTTACTGAGGCTGTGCTCACAATTGCTTGTATTTTAGCAATCTCAATAAGTAGTTGAGCGTGGATTCGTAAGCTGAGGTGTTAATTTCAAAGTGCGGTCAACAGGACTGGTTGATACGAGACATTTACAGAAGTTTCTAGAGTGGCTAGGAAGAAGCCTGAGAATAGAAGGAAAATCATAAAGACGGATTGTAGGAGCTGGCGCAAAAAGTGGATGAAGAAGGTCATTGAGGCGATGTACCTCGAAATTTAACTAGAAAAACCGAAGCGCGTGTCCGTTCTATTTGAACCATTTGTCCTGTTTAACTGTGTCAATGGTTATCTCTTTTTCTTTCCCGCAACTCTTGCAGACGCATTTTTCTTTAACGTCCCGGAACCATTCTACGCCTTGACTATAGGGGTCTGTGCAGAAAGTTTCGAGAATGATGAGGGATCCGTCGCAACTTTCGCATTTTTGTGACATCTTTTCTCATCTTCCTCCTTGGTAATATTTCCTTGTGGCAACTGCTCAGACGTATATATACTTTTTGTGTGCCTAGGTTTCTGAGGAATACGTGTGCTCGCATCTGTTCAGATTTTTCGTTTTGCCAAGACGGCTCTGAAGGTTCCATGTTTGGAGCATTTGAAGAGGCCTATCTGAAGTTGAAGTCTTTCACCCTTTTTGTTTGGGCGTCCAGCCATTTTCCAAGTCTTTTTCGCAGCAAATTCTATTCCACACTTGGGGCATTTGGCTATATCATCTCCTCTTGCCATGAAGTGCATTCGTCCTCTCACTACTTTCGTTTTGATCTTTCCGCTCTTTGCCAAATCGTAAAGAAGTGAGGTGAAATCGGATATGACGAAGGTTGAAATCTTAGCTACTTCTGGGGTGCTAAAATCTGTGGGGTAATGTAATCCTGCCATTATCTCTTGGGATGTGAAAGCTCCTTCCTTTCGTTCCTTCAGAAAAGAAACTATTTCCGCTTCCATTTCACTGTGGAATTGTCCACTGTTAAATTCTTCTTTATCTATGGGCATAAAAGCTCCTCCTCTTGATATTCAACGCTTCATAACTTTAGTATTTCGCTCAAATATCCCAGTAGCCGACTCAAATTGTAACCTGTTTCGAGAAAGATTATTCACGCACAAACCGTAAAAAATAAAACAAACCAAACTAACACAATACAAACCTAACAAAGGCTGAAAGACATGCCCGAAGAAGTCTTTGACTTGGACAAATTCATAGAGATTTCCGAGCGAGCAGAATATTGCAACATAAAACGGCTGAAACGAACAGTGAAGCTGAAGCTTCGAACTCCCCGAAAATTGTTCACCTTGAAAGTTAACCCAACAAAAGCTGAAGAGGTTGTTAAGAAACTGCATTGCGAAATCCGCGAGGTTTGAGTTTATCAGAGTTGCCGCTAATCCCATGGACCAGCCCAAGGCGGATACGTGTAGGATGCGCCTGCTTTTTTCAATGTTTCTTTGGGTCCACCAAGGCTTAAATGCTCCTTTCAATTATATAGAAATTCATGACATTGATTCTGGCTAGGGATCTAGCCAAGAGTTATGGCAGAGTGGTTGCTGTCGATAGTCTGAACTTGACGCTTGACGAGAGTTCTGTCACGGCTTTAATAGGGCCCAACGGTGCTGGGAAAACTACCACAATTAAAATGATTCTTGGTTTGCTTAAGCCAGATAGAGGCTACGTGAAAGTTTTTGGTCAGGATCCTTGGGACAACACAGCTATACGGTCACTGATTGGAGTAGTTTATGAAAAAGCCTTCTTTCCTCCCCACCAAAAAACTTTAGACTATC
>CAYFWY010000202.1:0-2153 GCA_964346895.1 uncultured Candidatus Bathyarchaeia archaeon
ACAGTATTATGGGCTGGTTTGGCAGGAATCCTGATCCTGTAGCAGTGACTATAGCGGGTCCAGAAGTTGTGTTTGGTGTTAGAGTAATTACTGGAGATGAAACATGGAATGGGGCAGTGGCTGAAGTCCCATTTTCATCAGTAGCTTCAACGGCGTAAGTTCCATCAGGTACATCAGGAACAAGGAAAAGTTGGGTAAATGAGCCATTTTCCTCTGTGGGAACCGTTGGGATCGTAGTTACGTTAATGGCGTCAAACTCAATCGAGACGTCAACAAATGGCGTGAATCCTGCACCGTTGACGAAGACTAGAGTGCCTGGGGAACCGCTTGTTGGAACTAAGGTGATCTTCGGAACCACCGTCAAAGAAGCTGAAGCCTCGTTTAATCCATCGTCTGCTGTGACATTGTATGTTCCATTTGGCACTGAAGGGACACTGAATTCAGTTACAAATGAACCTAACGGGTCTGTCTCTGGTTCCGGTGTTGGTGTCACATCGGTCCCATCTAAAGTAAGCTTTATCGGAGTCTCGTTGTCAAAGCCATAACCCTTTACTTTCACTTTGTCGTTGGATGATCCTTCTTCAGGGGTCAAGACGATCTTAGGTTCGATAGTGAAGTCGACCTCCTCAGTATCTCCTGTTTCCACATCCAGCACCACTATAGAGTACGTGTCAGCAGGGATAGCTGGCACGGTGAAACTGACGGAATATCCCCCCGTTGAGTTCGCGGTTGTAGTTGCTGCGAAAAACCTAAACCAAAAGACACCAACGTAAACTCTCACTTCTCCCTCTGCAGTAGCATCACTTCCAGAAACCGTAACAGTCGCTCCAACAGGACCGCTGGTCGACGAAACCATGAGTGTTATGGGATTTGCCTCCACAGAAACTGTGAACAAAGCCGGCGTAAGCATTACGACAACTAAGACTGCTGCGAGCATTATTGAATATTTCCTAAGCATTTTTATCTCTCCTTTTGCTTGAAGAGAAAACCATATCACAAATATAGAAAAGATTTATGAACACTGAATAAGTATCCAAAATACCTTATCGGGATGCATGCGTTTTCTACTAATTATCTTATAGGTTTGGGTTTGGAGGGTTGAAATTTAAGCCCCCCACACACGATGCGCGCACGGGAGCAGATCTTGGTTGGAGTGAAGGCCCATCTTGAGTTCTTAAGCTGTTCTCGTCAATATTTCTGGTTCTTTCCACTCTTCTCTAAGAATACTGAAAATGGCAGTGTCTATCCACTCTCCTCTACTGAAAAAAGCTTTTCTGAGTATTCCTTCCTTTTTGAAGCCAGCGTTTTCTAAAGCCCTCTGAGAAGCAACATTTTCTGGGTTGATTTCAGCTTGAACTCGCACAATGTTTTTTGACATAAACAAGTAATCTATCATTATCTTGATGGCTTCACTCCCATAGCCCTTACCTCTTTCACTTGGAGCCAAGGCATATCCGAGCGCCGTTCTTTTTTCATGTGCAAGGAAGTGGGCTATGTAGCCTATTTTTGTTCCGTCTTTTTTCTCTATGAAAAACCATTGTCCTTCCTTCAATTGATCATACTGTCTTTCCAAATCAGTTTTAGTTTCTTGTGAGATAGGCTCATAATCGCCCTCAAATTCTAAGTTGTTTACCCATTCCTTCAACAGCGGCAAGTCCTCTCTCTCCATAATTCTAAGGTTTACGGATTTCCCCTGAAGCATTTTTCAGTTGTCTCCTTGAGCTCTTGCTACTGCCTCTTTTTTGTCTCTCCCTAAAGGTAAGGTGAAGGCATTTTCGACCTTATAATTCTTGGTGCTGCGCGAAGTCTTATTGTAGATAGAAGAAATATGCAGGCGCGCGCGCGATTATTCCCGATTCTTTGTTTTTTGTCTTTCTTGGATTTCAACCCTTGAAGTGGGAACAAATATTTCTAGGTGGTCGGGATAAACGGTATAAACAATCTTGCTTTTGGTCCAGAGCCCCTCATAAAACGGAAAATCTTTGGTCTCTGTTTTCTTATGTTTTTTCCCTCTCCTTTCAAAATAGTTAGCGATGGCCAGAAACAGAAAGAACTCTCCAAAGATAAGCACTATCAACACAAAGTCGATAGGCCCCACAATATCACTTCAGTTACAACTTATTCTCTCGACTAATTTAGAGTTTTGCGCGCGC
>CAYFWY010000203.1:0-2067 GCA_964346895.1 uncultured Candidatus Bathyarchaeia archaeon
CCCATGTCATGTACAAGGCTAACGTTAATTGCAGCGTCCTCAAAGAATACCTGGATTTTCTCATAGAACAAAACCTAGTTGAAGAAAAAACCGTGGGCAAAAAAAGAATCGTCTATGCTATCACAGAAAACGGTCTAAGAGTCCTCAAATACTTCAGAGAACTAAAAACTATGCTCCCAGTCATGGAAGAAGGCCAAGCCAGAATTCCAATCTCTCTCTATTAACCCTTCGCACGCACATTAACATCCCCCATTTTCTGTAATTCTTCTCAGATCCGAAGTTCAACCCAACTTTTTCTATTCTAATAACGACAAAACCCACCCAGCCAAAGATTGCAATCAAGAATACAGACTATCATATCGTAAGACTTAATAGATTCTCTTTACTACAATAGTGTAGATGCGTCAAACACATCTAGGACCTTAGCTATGTCGGTATACAAGAATCTAGAGGTAAAGTCCACTCAATTACTGGAAAAAATCAGAGAAAGCCTCGAGCGATTGAACGAGAAAATGGATGCAATGATTGAAATTCAGAAGCACGGTCAGAGGGTAGGCCCAGAGATACCTGACGTCCTAGATGTGATGACCCTCTTGTCCCTACCTGATCACCTGAGAAAGACAGCTGTGACCCTCTGTAAGATTGGCGAAGCAACAGCCGACGAAGTTGCTGAACAAACAAAACGAGCAAGGGCTGTTGAGAGCGGGTATCTCAACCAATTGGTAATAATGGGATACCTGAAAAAAGAAAGGAGAGGACGCAAGGCCTACTTCTTCGTTGAAAAGGAGGCGTGAGGGAAAAACTGATGGGAAAAATTATAGCGCTCCACTCATACAAAGGCGGAACCGGAAAGACGTTGCTTTCAGTCAATTTGGCAGCAACATATGCTAGAAAAGGAAAGAACATCTGTCTACTGGATTTAGATTTTCGCGCTCCAAGTCTCCACGCCGTGTTCAAAGTTGCCAATTCGGAATATTGGTTAAACGACTACCTAAACGGAACCTGTGAAATCGATAAGGTCTTGATCGACGTTACTAAAGAATATGGTAGAAACGGAAAGTTTTTCGTAGGACCAGCAAACCCCAGCACTGAAGCGATTAGAGAAATGTCAGCAAAAGATAGAAAGTGGGAAATGCGAGCTCTCGGCAGACTTTTATCATTAAAAACGTCTCTACTTAACGATATGCACTTCGACTACGTCATTTTTGACACCAGCCCTGGACTTCAATATTCTTCTATCAACGCCATCGTCAGCGCTGATGTTGCTTTGGTGGTAACAAGCCTAGATGCATCTGACATAAATGGAACCCAACGAATGACCCGTGAACTCTACGATCTCTTCGAGAAAAAAACTGGGATCTTGATGAATAAAGTACTCGTCGAGATTTTGTCGTCAAAGAAAAAGAAAGAGAAATTTTACAACCACTTTAACAACGTTCATCGCCTTCCCATCTTAGAAGTTTTGCCCTGCTTCTGTGATGTGCTTCGAGCAGGAGGAGCATACATATTCTCAGAGGACAGAAGGGAACACCCATTCACAAAGACGCTGGAAAAACTAGCAACAAAAATCGAAAAATTTTAACCATGGTCCCTCTTCTCTTTGTATTTTTCCATGACTTTCATCGCCTTTTGAGTATATTTTCTAAGACGCCGAAGCTCAATCTTCCTTTCAGGCAAAGTCTCAGGAGCATACATCAATGGTAGAACAGCCACAAAAATGAAAAAGCTAGCCAACGGGAAAGCAGTATATGGCGGGATTTTTTCAATTAAAGAAGGATCTAGAAGTAGTGGGATTATGCTGCTGAGAAAAAAGGGGATGCTTCCTAATGTATAATACTTCTCCCTATTTCCCGATTGGGACAAGTCACCCCACAGAATTAGAATAAATATAACAAAAAACATGCCCCAAGCAACTCCGTCAACAAGGAAATAAAAATACCAAGAAATTAGCGATGATGGAGCAAACCCAATCATTGCGTAACTGAGGCCCAACGCAATGAAACCATATAGTACTATCCTCTTTCGTCCATTCCAATCACATAGCAACCCTGCAATCAGCATGAAAAT
>CAYFWY010000204.1:0-1716 GCA_964346895.1 uncultured Candidatus Bathyarchaeia archaeon
TAAAAGAGGTTTTCATGCAGGAAATGGAGCATCTTGAAAAGATCTCCGAAAGGATTTACTTGCTTGAAGGCGAGACCACATCTGTTCCAGATCCGCTTCCACAGGTCGGCGAAAACGCTGATGATTTCTTGAAGTTGGATCATTCAGCGGAAAACGATGCCATACTATTGTACCGGAAAATCATTGAAGAGGCGCTTAAACGCGGAGATACAACGACACGGTGCATGTTTGAAGAAATAGTTCAACAAGAAGAAGAACATTATTGGAAATTTGATGATTTCCTAAGATAGTTTGTACAGGCATAAGTGTCAAAGACTTAAGCTAAAATATTACTTCCATAATCTTCTGTGCAAATCTTCTAGCGTTTGCACATCTGTTTGATACTTAATTTCTTTTGTTTGAAAGATGGAATTATCTGAGCCCAAACTTCGATGTGCACGCGCAGCGTAGGCTTGATTGCTTAACTGTGGAAACTAATTATCAAAATTCAATTCATCATTCCGCAAATCGCTTAGGGAACCTTTTGAAGGGAAGAATGACAGCTTGATCTCAAGAAAGACAATTTTCTTCCATATTTTCATTTTTGCATAAAACCAAATCGTTACCGTGTGATTAGTGAAAAAAGTTTATATTCTAGATGAAAATTGCTGTAGTTAGATTAGGATTTCCTTTAGAGGGATTTGTATGGCCTATCTAACTACGCAAGCGGGACAACCAGTTCTAATTCTTAAAGAGGGAACTGGTCGAAAACGTGGAAGAGATGCACAAAGAAACAATATTATGGCTGCTCGAATCATTGCGGAGGTTCTAAGGACAACTCTGGGGCCTAGGGGCATGGATAAAATGCTTATTGATAGTCTTGGAGACATAACTATAACCAATGACGGCGCGGCAATTCTTGACGAAATCGATGTAGAACACCCGGCCGCCAAAATGATGGTGGAAGTTGCTAAAACCCAAGATGACATGGTTGGTGATGGAACTACCACTTCGGTAATACTAGCCGGGGAGCTCTTGCGGAAAGCTGAGGAATTATTGAATCAGAATATTCATCCAACAGTTGTTGTGGGTGGATATAGGAAAGCTGTTCAAAAAGCAGTAGAAGCTCTAGGTAGAGTGGGGATTACGGTCGACCTTAAAGACCGTGCAACCTTGAAAAAAGTTGCCGTGACTTCTATGGGAAGCAAGGCTGTAGGTGCTGCGCGAGATCAGTTAGCTGAAATAGCAATTGACGCTGTGAAACAAATAGCTGAGCAGAGGGGCGAAAGATGGATAGCAGACATCGATAACGTTCAAATCATAAAGAAAGAGGGAAAGAGTCTCTTCGACACTCAACTTGTCAGAGGCATAGTTGTTGACAAAGAAGTGGTTCACGCCAGTATGCCGAAACGCGTGGAAAACGCGAAAATAGCTCTGCTTGACTGTCCGTTGGAAGTGGAGAAAACCGAGTTTAATGCCGAAATCAGGATACGTGATCCCACTCAAATCCAAGCCTTTCTGGATAAAGAAACTCGGATGCTTAAGGACATGATTGAAAAGGTTAAGGCTTCAGGGGCGAAAGTGCTCTTTTGCCAAAAAGGCATCGACGATTTGGCTCAACACTTCCTAGCTAAGGAAGGCATCCTAACCGCACGGAGGGTTAAACAATCTGATATGGAGAAGCTGGCTAGAGCTACAGGGGGAAGAGTCATCTCGAATCTAGAGGATTTGAAGAAC
>CAYFWY010000205.1:0-1668 GCA_964346895.1 uncultured Candidatus Bathyarchaeia archaeon
TTGTATGAAATGTGGAAAAACTTTCTGGACCAATAGAGAAGTTGATGTATGCATGGATTGCGAAAGCAAGGGATAGATTATGGACGCGCATTGAAGGTGTGGAAAGCCGTTCGAAGTTTCAATGTTCAAGTTTCTGGTCTAATATTATTTGATAAGAAAAAATTGAAGCTTGGTGCTTAGGCCGTCTCCGCTGTCAGTCTAGTCTCTAGATTTACCACGAAAGAAAAGATTCTAAGCGGTTTTTGCTAAATTGCTATAATGCTGAAAATCGGGGCTTATGCAGAATATGCGATTTTTGCTATTTTAAGGCTCGTTTTGGGGCTTCTTTTCCGCGAGCGCGTGAGTATTGTGGCAAAGAGATTTCAGACGAAGAATGTGAACAAGAAAAATACGGATTTTACGCTGAATGCACAGACGAATTTAATGACAGAAGAAAAAGAAGAACCGTGGGGACTGTAGAATGACGGAAAAACCTAACGAAAAGTTGGAAGTTGTTGAAAACAATGAGTTTCATGAAAAGAGGTTGGTAAGAGATAATCTTATATATCGAGTGTAAAAAATTACACCGACTCTATAACCACACGAGGCAAAAAACAATGACCGAACTACAAGGCAGAAGGACAAGCAACAGTGTTTACTTGGCTCTTATTTCAATATGGACGGCTCTTCTGCTGGCTTGTTCCTTTTTAATCATCTATCCTATCGCTGGAACTCCTGCATCAATCACATTTTCTAGCGTTTTGCTGTCAAGTCTAACGGCACCGTTGCTAGGTTTCTTGTACGGAACGATCTCTGGTTTCATTTTCGGATGGCTTGTTCCATACGTTAATCCCGCGACATCTATTGGTATATTTACCTTCCTCACTCCTACATTAGCTGCTTTAATGAGCGGCTTAGTTTTGTTCAATCGATGGAAAGAAGCCGCATTGATATTCCTCTGCCAGATCTTGATATGGTTTGCTCACCCATTCGCGTGGTATCAACTCATGCCACTTATCACCTGGCAGTATTGGTCCGTCCTAGTGTTTATAGTTGTACCTCCAATTCGAAAGTGGATTATCCAGTCCATAGTTTCGAGGGATCAGAAACGTCTACCAATCGCTCTTTGGTGCCTGGCTTGGATAGCACGCATAGGTGGTGACGTGGCTACGGGCAACAACATTGCGGTTTGGATACTGAACTGGACAGGACCAGACTTTTATCCTTGGTGGGCGCCTATGACTTTGTATTACGCGGTGGCGGATTCGTTGAATTGTCTTGCTGGTGCAATTATCGGTACTGGCGTCCTTACATCTTTAGAGAGGAATGGGATAAGAATAACGGCTTTAGACATTCTGCAATCCAAGTTAACTGGCGAATAACCTCAACAAAAATTCACTCTAAATCGGGAAGGTTTCAAAACTGAATGTTGAGTTTAGAGAGGGTGATGTCATAGAATCCATGGACAACACCTTTTTTGACGTCAAGGGGTTGGTTCATCCTCCGAATAGAGTTGTAGCTTTCATCCGTTATGTAATCGACCCACATGGAGACCGAGAAAGAAACGGAATGAGATATCGGAAGGTTTATGCTCTTTCTGAGCGTTACGCCTTGCTAGAACAGGTTTTTCCACGATACCTAGTTTACGATCGGGTTTTCGACGAGCGTCTTTGCGAAGTCCCTGTTGAG
>CAYFWY010000206.1:0-1637 GCA_964346895.1 uncultured Candidatus Bathyarchaeia archaeon
TTTACTTTCTCCTTATTATGAATAGCTCTTCCTTTGGCATAGAAGCAACATGATGCGCCAGTTTCCGAATTTCCTCGGGCGGAACATCTTCAGACAACAACTTGCTTTTCAATCTGGCAAATGCTGTCGGATTAACAATAACAGTTACTTGTTCTTTGTTTTGGAGTTCAAATTTCGCTTTAATTCCTGAAGAACTCTTCAACTTCAGCCTTTTATTTCCAATTGTGCATTTTGTTGCTACTTGGATTCCATCTATTACACATGAAAACGGAACAGAATACTTCAACATCGCTGTTATGCGCAATTCTTCCGCGTTTCCTTTTACTCTTAGTTCCCTAACGCCGATGAGACCCATCCTAACACCTAATGTGAGAAATGGTCCCAAGTGTCCATGAAATTCTTCCGCTTTTCTTAGGATACTCTCCAAATCCTCCATTCCACCTTGCTTGATCATGACCAATTCATACCTCCAGACAATTACCTTAGAATCTCAGCTATGTCAACTCGAAATAGTATGAAATGAGCGAGTAAGACGCTAACTAGATCTTCAAGGAGAAGTTTTGGAAGTATAACCGTCAAAACTACAGCTGATGGCATAGACATCAAATAGACATCTGTTACATACACGTATGGAAATTGAAGGATATAGGCTCCCAGCACAGAAATCACTTGAGAAACTATTGGTCTTCCCCCCATATGCTTAAGACGAGAATAGAAAACGCCGGTAATTAAGCCAAGAATGGCGTTTCCGAGTAAAATGTACGGATTTGGTGGGCGAAGCCTGAAAGCCATGACTGCGGCTCCTATCAATCCTACCAACCCTCCAGCTCTTGGACCCAGAGCTAGTGCTGTGAGAATGATCGGCAACTGCATCAGGTGGATCTCTGCGACACCGATGGGGATTGTGAAAAAGCCCAAAACGTTAGCTACAGCGCACATGATCGCAATGAACGCAATTAATTTAGAGGTTAATTTTTGATTTTTCCGTTGCATGGTAATACCTTTTCTACATATAGTGTTACTCACTTTGATAAAAGCCTTATCTCTTTCAGAAATCAGTTTGTCTTCCTATTGGAAGTGATTGGATGCTGAATATGTATCCGTGTTTCATAAGACCCTTACCTGTATTCCATACTGAAAATAGCTTGTGGGAGTTGATGAAGAAGTCACATAATAAGGGGATATGGCGTCGGCTAGTTACCGTAGTTCTTCTGCCCTTAATTATTCCCTTTCTAATATTTGGATGGGTTTTATATTTCATGGGTTCTCAAAGAAAATGGCCAAAAAGTGCCCAAAAAAGACAGTTAGTCCAACAAGAAATTGTGATAGAAGAGAAAGGTAAACAGGAACCTGTTCAACCTCAAATCTTAGCCTAGAATAGAAACCGCACCTTTGAGAAATAAACAAAAAATAGTGGCGCATAGGAGAAAAAGATAAAAGCCTTTTCTCTTTGATTCAACGAATTGCGGGAGGAACTCCGTCCCTCCGTACTCTAGTCTTTTTTCAGGCTTGTGGCAACATAATAAATGAGCGCTGGTGAATAACCTTTTAAAGAGGAAATTCACAAAGCTTAAACACAGAAATTGGAGCTGGGGGCCGGATTCGAACCGACGTAACTCAGGTTTCCGCCCAGACTT
>CAYFWY010000207.1:0-1567 GCA_964346895.1 uncultured Candidatus Bathyarchaeia archaeon
ATCATTCCTTGTTGGGGTTGATATGCGTCCCTTCTTGGGTGCCTGTTCCGAGAGAGTAAACTTTTAGCCTCAGCGTCTTCTGGCTGGAACTGAAGGAAAAGTTTACCTTGAGGACTGCGAAAGCAGAAGGCACTTTGCCAAGTGGCTCAACGAGAAGACTTGATGTGAGCTGGCGGTCATTCCTATGTTGGTTTTTGACCGCGTTGCCCTTCGCTTTAACAGGGCATAAGTAGTCTGTTTTCCAGAGCGGATGGATACGTGTTTTTCATACGCGCTGGGTAGTTTTCTGACATTGGCTCTTGTGCGTAACGTTTGGCTTTTAGCGTGCGCGCCGCTTCCTTGTGACAGCTGTCTCTTCAGATTCTTTCCTTGAATCTACTGCAATCATGGTTATAACTTCCGATTCTTCGCATGGCTCTTCTTCTAAGGAAGTATATGCCAAAGGCATTTTAGATTGATGAACCGCTACGAGCCTATTCTGTTCTTCGGTTACAATGAAATCAAACAGTTCTTTAATATTCTGCAATGTAGCCGTCACATCGAAGGGTGGATCCCGACTCGCCACCAAACGCTTTGGATAAAAATACAACGCAAAATAGTGTTCGATTTTTGAGGAGGTTGTTGATTTCTTCTCTTTAATTTCAAACCAGCATTTTTTTTCGCGTTCAAAAATTAGCTTCAGTTTACCTGCGAGAGCCAAATCAGAATCTGCAAAAACTTGCTTTTCCTTTCCTTCTTTAGAATTCTGCAAACTAGTTGAATACGCTATCGGAGTATAGAAATATGCTTCTCCATTTGGGGGCTGTACAAACATTACATTTTTTATTTGTCTTTTGCTCTTTTCGAACATCTCTAATCCATAAAATGTGTCCAGCCCCTGCTTCTTATGAATTATGAATTTGAACAGCAGATTTCAGTTGAGTAAAAACTAGTCCGACACACGCGCCAAGTCAGTTACCCTTTTCAAATAGTAAGTAATGTTTTACATCTGTGCCATATACAGTGGCTTGATATGTGTGAAGACGCCAACCTTGGTTCTGCATATCAGCAATTGTCGAAGGTACGTATTTGTGGTGATTAACTTGCATGCAAGCATAATCTTTCACTTTCACCTCTCACCTCCTCGTCCAAAGTGGATAGTAATATGAGTACAATATTATCATTGCTGTTGAGAGTTATCTGGTCTCGACTTTTTCAAGCCTTTGAATAGACCTTTCAAGTTGATTTTGGAACTTTTTTGGGTAGCTTGTTGAATCAAGTTTCCTAGTTTTTCTAAGTCGAGGTCATCGACATTTTTTCCTTTTATTCTTATGGTTCGTGTTTCATTGATTTTATCGAGGGTTATTCGGTACGCGTTATCTTTAGAATTCGGAAAACTCTCTTCCCAATCCTGAGCTAAATGTTCTAAGAGAGCCATTCGCCGCCATTCGCTTCTCGGCGCTCTGAAAAAAGAGAGGATTATTTGCGTTTTCTTCATGATTCACTACGAATTGAGAAGCATCAATCTTGAGGCGATTTTACTCAGACCCTTTGAGAAGGGATGATCTTCCTTTTCGCAAGCAAAAAA
>CAYFWY010000208.1:0-1511 GCA_964346895.1 uncultured Candidatus Bathyarchaeia archaeon
TTTCATCGGTAATAGATGCGTTCTGAACATAAAAGGAGAAATCTTCAGAAAGCCTCCCCTCCTGAATATCTTCGATATTTTGCCGATAATTTTCTGCAAAAATTATTTTGTGATGAGGAGCGAAATACTTTTTATCAATACCCAGATAAAGCATGAATGTTGAACAGGAGTATTTCTTCTTTTCAAGTTTTTCTGGAGAGTACTTTTTGATTTTTGAGTCAAAAAGATTGGTCATTGCGTAACCAAAATCAGCGTTCACGATTACCTTATCGAATTCCATTCTTTTTCCATCTTCCAACTGAACTCCAGTTACTTTTTTTCCTGATCGTGTAATTTTTTTAACAGCTTTGCCAGTAATGACGTTTCCATTCTCTTCTTCAACTACCTTTACCATTGCTTTTGATATCTGATTCAATCCACCGATAACATGGTATATTCCAAACTCGTGTTCAACAAAAGGAATCATTGTGAAAGCAGCCGGGCACTCCCAAGGAGACATCCCCAAATATTTAGACTGAAAGGTAAAACAAACCCGCAGTTTCTCTTCATTAAAATAATTTCCAAGGTTGTCAAAAATTGAACCACCCAAAAAGAAGGAAGGCAGAGCAGCAACGAGTTTGGGAGACAGAAAAGAGGTTATGCTCGAGTAATCTTTGTACAAGTTCTGGATAATTTTTTTATATCTTTTTCGTTCTCTTGAATAGAATTTTTCGAGGCCTTTTTCGTTTCCCGGGAAAACTCGGTTTAGTTCGGCTCTCATTTTTTCTTTATCACTGCTGATTTTGATACTAAAGTCTTGAAAGTTTAGCTGATACATTGGGTCAAGAAGTTTAAATTGTAGATAGTCGCTGCTTTTCCGGTCACAAGATTCGAAGACTTCATCAAGCACATGTTTCATCATCAAAAAAGTTGGTCCAATGTCGAACTTGAATTCACCAATATTGAGTGGAGCGCTTCGGCCTCCAACTTCATCCTTCTTCTCTAGAACTGTGACATCAAATCCTTTATGGGCCAAAAGCATAGCACAAGTTAATCCTCCTGGTCCAGCTCCAATTATTCCAACCTTATCCTTCTTGGCTAACCCATTATCTTTTTGAAGCATAGCAATTCCCAACTCGATCTATTTAGAGATTTGTAGCTAATTTAGGTAATGCTTTTATATGACATATGTCATGAAATAAATGTTTGAATAACCATGTTTGAAGTCAGCGCGTACGCACGCATTTAGACTTATGTTGCTGTTGAGCCACAGTCACATATGTTTTTAAGTGTTGTTTTGGCCTCTGGGTTTGAGGTATATTTGAAATGGCCAATGAAGAAGAAGAGAGCGCAAGTTTGAAGTCCGCATGAAAGTTAGATCACGAAAGGAGGAAGTCTTGATTGCCCTATAGTTTTGTTTATGATTTAACAAAGTTCTCTCAAAGTGCATTTAATCAACTACTTGAGACGGCATTTGAAACTGGAGTAACAAAGTTACTTTCAATTAACGCTAAGAGACTTGTTAAACTCTT
>CAYFWY010000209.1:0-1508 GCA_964346895.1 uncultured Candidatus Bathyarchaeia archaeon
CGCAGATGAAACTGGAGTAATTCATCTACCTTTGTGGAACCAACAAATAGACACACTTTCTGTGGGAGACATTATCCAAATTGATAACGCGCATGTTGTAACATTCAGAGGCGAACGCCAGTTGAGAGTCAGCAGAGGTGGACAATTGAGTGTCCTCGAAAAAGGATGACCTATTCATCCGCTTTTCTTTCATAAAACCTGAAAAGCTTCCAGAAAAATTAGTCACAATGGCCGAGGAAAATCTGGATGCGTTCATGACTGTGTGGAGTGAAGGGCGAAACAATGCCTAGGGATCCTGTCTGCGGCGTGGTTCTAAACGAAAAGACAGCCAAATTCAAGATTAGTCATGAAGGAGAAACGTATTATTTCTGTAGTGTGAAATGCAAGAAAAGATTCAAAAGAAATCGAAGGAAATTCGTGAAGTAAACTGAAATTTTTTATATGCGTTCAGTATCTTTCTCTTCCAAAAATTCCATCAAATCTTTAATTGCTTGCTTAAGAAATAATTAACGTGCTTGCATTCAAGATTTCATCCACACTCTCCGACAAAGCTGCGTCTTCTTATGCTCAGAAAAGCAATAGTTGAGGGAACTCTTTTCGCAATTTCCAATACAGTTGTCCAGAAGTTTCTAAATCATCTTTGTTATGTTGAACAATTTTTTCATACTTCTTCTCCACATAGAATCTGGGTATGTCTCTTCCCATTATGTCTTCATATTCTTTTTTAATCCCTAGTTTATCTAGCCAAAAAGACATCTTTCTGAAGTCATTACCTAAGAACTGTTAAAGATCGAACCATTTTCTGTCTCTGTAAAGTAGTTGCCATAGATCAGCAGACCACTTTCCATGAACAGAAAGTCTAGTGGTAATGAAAGGAACATCAAATTTCAGATTGTCGTATCCAACTATCGTCTCGAAAAGTGGAATTCTCTCAAAGATTTTCAAGCATTTATGGATCATGCTTAATTCATCTTTCTCTTTCCACAATTTCCATTGTTTAATCCTACCATCCATCTTCATCCCAATTAGAACAATCTGATGACGAAAAGCATCTAACCCCAAGGTCTCTATATCAAACATGACAACCAGTTTCAATCCCTTCCTATTTCTTTCCCTCTGAGTAGAGGCAAAGTTAGTGGAGAACCATTCAATACATCTACTGTTTCAAGCTTTATGATTTACGGAATAAACTCCGGTCGAATTCTAAATGCCCATAATACCTAATAGTCTTACAAATTTGTCAGAAACTTCCATGTCTAATAGAAAAATTGTAAGTTCTTTGATTGTTTGTTTAAGAGAAACGAGGGGTCTAGCTATTGGTGTTGGTCTCCAAGTAACGTTTAATAGTTGTAGTGGTTATTGAAAAGAAGGAAACCATGTGCCATATAATTGCTTTTTTGAAACCAACAATCACCTGACTGGGAGGAAACGGTGATTACGGAAATTAAGTTTGGAGATAAGATGAAGATTCCAGCGGATAACGAGTTTCATCCAGAACATGGGCACTC